>CALGNO010000060.1 GCA_937958625.1 uncultured Neomegalonema sp. | reverse complement strand
AGCAGGCGTTCAATCTCGGCCAGTGTCGCCTCGGCCAGCTTGCGCGAATTGGTGATCATCGCCGCCGGGGAGTTATAGCCGTGCTCGGCCTGCCCGAGCAGGTCGGTCGCGCAAAGTTCGGCGTCGACGGTCTCATCGACGATCAGCATCGTCTCGGTTGGCCCTGCGAAGAGGTCAATGCCGACACGCCCGAAGAGCTGCCGTTTCGCTTCGGCGACAAAGGCATTACCGGGACCGACCAGCATATGCACCGGTTGAATCGTCTCGGTGCCGATGGCCATCGCGCCCACCGCCTGTATTCCGCCGAGGGCATAGATTTCATGGGCTCCGCCAAGATGCATGGCCGCGACGACGGCAGGGTTCGGCTCGCCCTTGAAGGGCGCGGTACAGGCGATGATGCGCGGCACTCCGGCGACATCGGCGGTCGCTACGGACATATGCGCGCTGGCGACCATGGGAAATTTTCCGGCGGGGACATAGCAGCCAACCGACTGCACCGGGATATTCTTATGGCCGAGGATAACCCCCGGCATCGTCTCGACCTCGACATCTTTCATGGAGTCCCGCTGGACCTGCGCAAAGTTGCGCACCTGCTCCTGAGCAAAGCGGATATCTTCCATATCACGGGTCGAGACCCGGTTTATCAGGGCCTCGATCTCGCTAGCGGTCAGGCGAAAGCTCTCGGGCGCGTAGTTGTCGAATTTCTGGCTCAGCGCGCGCACGGCGGCATCACCATTGGTCGCGATATCCGCCAGCGTCGATTCCACGACGGCGCGGGTGCGGCTGTCATCTTCGGCGCGTTCGGATTCGGGGATGCCGCGCTTGATAGGGTCGATCATGGGGTGGTCCTCGTATCCTCGCTCGGGTCGAGAGCTATCATGGAGTGTGGCAGGATGCCGTCCAGAAAATCGAGGGCGTTCCGGGACGCACCGATAGCCATGCGCACCATCGCCTGCGCCGTGGTCGCCGCGCTGTGCGGGGTGAGGATGACATCATCGCGCGAGAACAGCGGATCATTGGCACCGGGCGGCTCGCTCAACATTACATCGGCGGCGTAGAGGGCAGGGCGGCCCGCATCGAGCGCCGCCAGCAGCGCGCCCTCATCCACGATGCCGCCCCGCGCCGTGTTGACCAGAATCGCCCCGGGCTGAAACCGGGCCAGCATCGCGGCATCGAAGAGGCCCGCACTCGTTTCGCTGAAAGGGATATGCAGGCTGACGATGTCCGCCCGCGCGACCGCCTCGGCAAGATCCGGCGCGCGGGTTATTCCGTCCGGCAGCGCCGTATCCGATGGCAAGAACGGGTCATAAAAGCTGACCCGCGCGCCAAATGCCTGCGCCCGCGTGGCAAAGGCCCGTCCGATGCGCCCATATCCGACGGTGAGAACCGCACTGCCCGCAACATCGCGGGTGCCAAGGTGGTCCCGCTGTGCCCAGCCGTCATTCCGTACCGCCCGGTCGCTTGGAATGACTTTCTTGCAGGCCGCAAGCATCAGCATGAAGGCATGTTCGGCGACGGAAATCAGGTTCGCATCGGCAGAGACCGCGATGGTCACGCCCATCGCTCGCATCTGGTCGAAATCGAGATTGTCACAGCCGACGCCGTGCCGCGAGACCAGCTTCAGGTTTGTGGCTGTCTGATAGACATCGACGGGAATGGTGCGGCTGCGCAGCAGCAGAACCTCCGCCTCGGGCAAGTGCTGCGCGATCTCGGTGTCGGTCGGGGTGGGCAGATAGACGAGGTCGACGTCATCCCGTGCCCGCAACAGGGCTAAACCGTCGTCGTGAAACGGATCGAGGGCCAGAACCCGGGTCATGGGCGCATCCTCAGGTCATCCGCCGGGATCGGCTGTGGCAGGGCTGCGGCGAGGGCTGCGATGGCGGTAAAGACCGGCTCGGGCAGGGGCAGGCCGCTCGCCCGCCGCTCTGCGCGCATCGCCCGCTCGCGGTCGCCGGGGGTCAGCACTTGATCCACCCCGGCGGCGGGTTGCGAGGCGCGGACATAGTCGACATAGCCCGCGACCTCGCCCGCAAATCCGGCTCCGTCATCCAGCCGCGCAGGATCGACCAGTATCGACACCAACCCATTGCCGAAGCTGTGCCCTGCCGGACCATTGGTGCCATTGCCGGTCAGCGCCCCGGCCAGCAACTCGCACGCCAGCGCCAGCCCTGATCCCTTGTGATCGCCCATCGCGCGCAGGGCGCCGGGGCCTTCGTTTGGGTCGGGGATGGCCGTATCGAGGGACGGCCCGTAGAGCGCGCGGGGGTTGGTGGTGGGCTTGCCATCCTCGCCGATCAGCGCGCCTTCGGGCAGGGGCTTGCCGCCTTGGCCGGCCACCAGCGCCTTGCCCTCGGCCACCATGGAGGTCGCAAAATCGAGGATAAAGGGCGCGCCTTCGCCATTCGGCACCCCGATGGCAACCGGCGCGGTCGAGATACAGCGCGCCGCCGACCCAAAGGGCGCGACCAGCCGCGATCCGGCGACGTTGCAGAACTGGATGCTGACCATTCCGGCCTCGGCGGCTTGCTCGGCATAGGCCCCCAGCCGCCCGATATGCCCGGCCCGCCGTAAGGCGATCAGCGCCGTGCCATGCTCGCGCGCCCGCTCGATCCCCAGTGTCGTCGCCTCTCGCGCCAGCCATTGCCCCATCCCGTCCTGCCCGTCCAGATGCAGCATCGTGCCGGTATCAAGCAGGGTTTTCAGGGGTTTGCGCGCGTTGATCTGTCCGGTGCGCAGCCACTCACGATAGCGCATGATGCGGATGACCCCGTGGCTGTCATGCCCGCTGAGACTGGCCTCGACCAGATGCGTGGAGACGACCTCGGCTTCCTCCGCTGAACACCCGCCATCGAGCAGAATGGCATGAATCGCGCGGGTCAGACGGTCCGGGTCGGTCAGAATATCGGTCATGGAAGGCTCCCCTCGCGGCAAGTCTTTCCCGGTTAGGGGTGCGAGGGCAAACGCTTTTCGCGGAGCGGAAAGCAGAGAATGGGAAGTGCGTAGCATCGACACGCGCCTGCCTGCCCCCGGCAGGCGCGTTCCGCGCCAGCCCAGGCAGTCGCTTGCGCTTCAATGGCAGCCTGTCGGCGCAGCCTGACTTATTGTCCCCGCCGCGCCATAAATGCCAGCCGCTCGAACAAATGCACGTCCTGTTCGTTCTTCAGCAGCGCGCCGTGCAGTTTCGGCAGGGCATTCTCGCTTTCCCCGCGCAGGGTGGCGGGGTCGACGTCTTCGGCGACCAGCAACCTGATCCAGTCCAGCGCCTCGGAGGTAGAGGGCTTTTTCTTCAGCCCCGGCTGTTCGCGGATTTCGTAGAACTGCGTCAGCGCCGCATTCAGCAGGCGCTTTTTGATGCCCGGATAGTGGACCTCGACAATCTTGCCCAGCGTGTCGGCATCCGGGAACGAGATGTAGTGAAAGAAACACCGGCGCAGGAAGGCGTCTGGCAGTTCTTTCTCGTTATTCGAGGTGATGATGACGATGGGGCGGTGTTTGGCCTCGATGGTCTCGCCGGTCTCGTAGACATGGAACGCCATTTTATCGAGTTCCTGTAACAAATCGTTCGGAAACTCGATGTCGGCCTTGTCCACCTCGTCGATCAACAGGACCAGCCGCTCATCGGCGGTGAAGGCTTCCCACAGCTTGCCGGGGCGGATGTAGTTTTTCACGTCATGCACGCGCTCGTCGCCAAGCTGGCTGTCTCGCAGGCGTGAAACGGCGTCGTATTCATAGAGGCCTTGCTGCGCCTTGGTGGTCGATTTCACATGCCACTCGATCAGCCGCAAGCCGAGGGAACCCGCGATCTGCTTGGCCAGTTCGGTCTTGCCCGTCCCCGGCTCGCCCTTGACCAGCAACGGGCGCTGCAAGGCGATGGCCGCGTTGACGGCGGTGGTCAGGTCTTTCTCGGCGATATAATCGGCGGTGCCTTCAAAGCGCATCTGTCTCTCCCGGTTTGCGCCGGGAATAGAGCATCGCGCGGCCAAGGTCACGCCCGTCTTGCGCCGCAGGGGTTGACCCACGCTCCCGCGCGCCATCTTCTGTACCCAACAGTTGGAGAACCCCATGCGCGCGATCGAGATACCCGAACCCGGCGGACCCGAAGCCCTGAAACTGATCGACAGGCCCATCCCGGAACCCGCCGCTGACGAGGTGCTGATCAAGGTTACTGCCGCCGGGGTCAACCGCCCGGATGCGATGCAGCGCGCGGGGAACTATCCGCCGCCGCCCGGTGCCTCGGATATTCCGGGGCTGGAGGTCTCGGGCACCATTGCCAGTGTCGGCGAGCAGGTCACGCGCTGGGTCGAGGGCGAAAAGGTCTGCGCTCTTATAACAGGGGGCGGCTATGCTGAATATGTCGTCGCCAACGACCACTGCGTCCTGCCCGCGCCCGAGGGCCTGCCCCTCGAACATGCGGCGGCGGTGCCGGAGACGTTTTTCACCGTATGGACCAATGTCTTCGAGCGGTCGGATCTGGGCGACGGCTCGGTTTTCCTGATGCATGGCGGGACCAGCGGCATCGGCACGACCGCGATCCAACTGGCACGCGAGTTCGGCGCGACCACCTTCGCCACCGCTGGCAATGACGAGAAATGCCGCGCCGCCGAGGGCCTCGGCGCCAAGCGCTGCATCAACTATCGCACCGAGGATTTCGTCGAGATCGTCAAGGAGATGACCGACGGGTACGGGGCCGATGTGATCCTCGACATGGTCGGCGGCGATTACGTCGCCCGCAATATCAAGGTCGCGGCAAAGCAGGGCCGCATCGTCAACATCGCCTATCAAAAGGGCGCGAAGGTCGAGTTGAACCTGCTGCCCATCATGATGAAGCGCCTGACCATGACCGGCTCGACCTTGCGGATGCGCCCGCCCGAGGAAAAGGGCGTTATCGCCAATTCCCTGCTGCGCTATGTCTGGCCGATGATTGCCGATGGCCGGGTCAAACCGATCATGGACCGCAGTTTCCCTCTGGAGGATGTCGCGGCGGCGCATACCTATCTTGACGAGGACCACATCGGGAAGATCATCCTGACGATGTGACGATTACCTCGCCTCAGCCGTCTTCCGCAGGCGTTATCAGCCCCAGCACCGCCCCGCCGGGGTCGCTGACCATGCCGATCCGCCCGACCTGGGGAACGTCGAAACACGCGCCCAGCGCCTTTCCCCCGGCGGCGCTGGTCTGAGCCACGGCGGCATCGACATCGTCGACGGCCAGATAGGTAATCCAGCGCGGCGTGGGGTCGTCGATGAAATCCGGGTCGATGGCCACTATTCCGCCGACCGGCGTCTCGCCGTTCATGCAGATATAGTATGTCCCGGTCGGCATGGGCATTTCGCTGAAGGTCCAGCCACAGACCGCCGCGTAGTATTCCTTCGCGGCGTCGACATCGCCGGTCATCAATTCCGTCCAGTGGATTGTTCCGTGGGTCGCCATGGCATTTCTCCCTTAAGGCGATTCGCTGGCATCAGCATACACCCTTGATCGCGAGAACAAAATGTGATTGTTCTGTATTCGTTCAATAAATGGAGTGAAGCGCGCTGTGGCAACCCCGACCCGTCTGGAAAAGCTGGAAATACTGGCCGATGCGGCGAAGTACGATGCCTCCTGTTCGTCCTCAGGTTCGACGAAACGCGATTCGCGGGGCGGTCGCGGGGTCGGGTCGTCCGAGGGGATGGGAATTTGCCATGCCTATACGCCGGATGGGCGCTGCATCTCTCTGCTCAAGGTGCTGATGACCAATTTCTGCCTGTTCGATTGCCGGTTTTGCGTGAACCGGGTCAGCTCGAATGTGCGGCGGGCGCGGTTCAGCCCTGAAGAACTCGCGGCCCTGACCATAGATTTCTATAAGCGCAATTATATCGAGGGATTGTTCCTGTCCTCGGGCATCATCCGCTCGCCCGACTATACGATGGAGCAACTGGTCGAAACCGCGCGCATCCTGCGCCATCGGCTGGATTTTCGCGGCTATATCCATCTGAAGACCATTCCCGATGCCGACCCGGACCTGATTGCCGAGGCGGGGCGGCTGGCGGATCGCGTCTCGATCAATGTGGAGCTTCCGACCCGGGCAGGCCTGGCGAAATTCGCCCCTGAAAAGGACGAGGGGCGCATCAAGGCGGCGATGGCCGACACGCGGATACGGATCGACACATGGAAAGACGAGAAAAAGCGCTTTAAGTCCGCGCCGCGCTTTGCGCCCGCCGGACAATCAACACAAATGATCGTCGGAGCGGATGGGTCGAAGGATGCCGACGTGCTGCGCTCCAGCGCCGATCTCTATGGGTCGTATCGGCTGAAACGGGTGTATTATTCAGCATTCAGCCCAATCCCCGACGCCTCCAAGGATTTGCCGCCCGAGCGCCCGCCCCTGATGCGCGAGCACCGGATTTATCAGGCGGATTGGCTCTGGCGGTTCTATGGGTTTGGGCTTGAGGATCTGGCCCATTCGATGGAGGGCGGAATGTTGCCCCTCGAC
>CALGNO010000059.1 GCA_937958625.1 uncultured Neomegalonema sp. | reverse complement strand
AGGCTGAAGATGATTGCCTCGTGGACCTCCCGCCGCAGGCCCGCCAGCTTGGCGGTGATCCGGCCCACGGCTTCGGGCGAGAGTTCGGGCGGCGCGGTCACGTCCATGCCGCTGCCCGCCGGAACCTCTTCGGTTTCGACTATGCCCTCGGCGCGTTCATGCAGCCAGGCGACAACCTCCATCGGGATCACCACCGAGGACGGCGCGACGGCCAGATTTACGCCGACCTGCAACTCGCCCTGAAACATCTTGAAGAACGTGCTGCCAGGAATGCCGACATAGTTCACCGGTTCCGTCGCCCAGCGCGCAAGGCGCTCTTCGGTATCGAAAACGAGCAGGGTTTGCGCCCCCTCGACTTCGTAAACGAGCGGTTCGATCGACATGGCATTCTCGCCGCCCTCGTTGCCCTCTTCGTCGAAAGCATTGCGGATCGGCATGAAAATGGTGGTCGCGAACAGGGCGTCGTAGAACGCGCCGCTATCCTCGGTATCGCTGCGCGCCCGCTCGAAGGCAAGATCGAGCGCGGTTTCGATGGTCGGGTGAGACATGCTGTCGTCACGCTCGAAATTGGTGTCGTCGGACATGAGCGTCCCTTCGGTTGCTTTGCCGCAATGGATCAAACAGCTTTTGCGCCTTCTGCGATCCTTGGGGCCTTGTGGTCAAGGGTGGCGCGTATCCGCCCTCTATTATATTCGCTCAGGCGACGTCTCAGGTCGCACAAACTGGCTCGATGCCCGACACATCGACTTCTTTTTCCGCGACAGCCATATCGTAATTGGTCTGCATATTCATCCAATAGGCGGGGGTCGTATTAAATGCGCGGGCAAGGCGCAGGGCCGTGTCCGGCGTCATGCCGGTCGCCGCCTTCAACAGCCGTTCAATCCGGGTGCGCGGAACGCCGAGACGACGAGCGAGGGCAATCGCGCCCATATCGAGCGGATCGAGGTAGAGTTCCTTGAGGACTTCGCCGGGATGCATCGGATTTTCAAGCAGGCTCATGTCGGCTCCATGTATCAATATATCCCAAGCCGCGTGGCCTTCCGCACTTATCCGTTATGGTCAGCATCCGGTCATCGTTCTCAGCCGCTAGCGCAAAGCCCCCCACCACCGGATGAGATGACGCGCAATCTCACCCCATCGCCTTCAGCCCATCGAGGGCCTTTGACAGTTTCTCCCGGTCCGCTTCGGCGCTGGCGAGGCGTTCGCGTTGTTCGGCGACGACGTCCTCGGGGGCCTTGGCCATGAACTTCTCGTTGCCAAGTTTTGCGGAGATTTGCTTGATCTCCTTGTCCAGCTTGCCCAAGGATTTTTCCAGCCGCGCGGTTTCTGCCGCCACGTCGATGATGTCGGCGAGGGGCAGGTTGACCGTTGCGCCCTCGACCGCAGCGACGATAGACCCCGCCGGGGCCTCGTTGCCCACCGCCGCCTCGGACAGGCGCGCGAGGCGCGACACCAGCGCGTTTTGGCGCAGCAGGCGCTGGGCCGCCTCGGGCGTGAAATCGGTCAGCAGCAATTCGATCTTTGCGCTGGCCGGGACGTTCATTTCCGAGCGGGTCGAGCGGATCGTCTCGATCAGGCTGATCGTCCAGCGCATCTCCGCCTCGGCCTCCTCGTCCTTGAGGTCGGCATAGGCATAGGTCGGCCAGTCGTGCAGCATCAGGATGCCGGTGCCGCCGGTCTCGCGCCACAGCTCTTCAGTGATGAACGGCATGATCGGGTGCAGCATCAGCAGGCATTGATCGATGGCCCAGACGACGGTGGCCTTGGTCTCGTCTTTCTCCGGTCCATCGGCCCCGGACAGCAGCGGTTTCGAGAACTCCACATACCAGTCGCACAGAAAATAAACGTGCGCATAGAGCGTGCTGGCCGCGTCGTTGAAGCGATAGATGTCGAGGGCGGCATTGACCGCCTCCAGCGTCTTCGCGGTCTCGCCGATGATCCATTTGTTGACGGTCTGGGTTGCGTTCGCCGGGTCGAAAGCCGGGTCGCGCTTGCACTCGTTGAACTCGGCGAAGCGGGCGGCATTCCACAGCTTGGTGCCGAAGTTGCGCCCGCCCTCGACCTGATCGACGCTGAGCCGCGACTGCATCCGGCCCTGAACCTCTTGCATCGCCAATGTGAACCGCAAGGCGTCGGCGCCGAAGGCCGGGAAGCCGTTCGGGAACGACCCGCGCGTTTGCTTGGCGATCTTTGGTGCGGTTTCTGGCTTTGCGAGGCCGGTGGTGCGCTTTTCGACAAGCGTGTCGATGTCGATGCCCTGAATCAGATCGAGCGGGTCGATGACGTTGCCGACCGATTTCGACATCTTCTTCCCGTACTCATCAACGATGATCGAATTTATATAGACGGTGTGGAACGGCACCTCGTCCTTGAACTCCAGACCCATCATCATCATCCGGGCGACCCAGAAGAAGATGATGTCAAAGCCGGTAATCAGGACATCGGTCTTGTAATAGGTCGCGAGTTCGGGCGTGTCCTCGGGCCAGCCAAGGGTCGAGAACGGCCAGAGGGCGGAGGAGAACCATGTGTCGAGGACGTCGGGGTCTTGGTGGATAGCATACCGACGTTTCGTTCCGACTTCATGCATCGTCATCTGCAACGCAGGATCAGTAGGTGAAATCCGATCGCCACGAGCTTCCATCTCGTGGTGGAGTTCATCAACCTTCGAAATATAAGCTTCTGCTTCAGGACCGTAGTACGCGTTGGCGAGTGCCAGTGCCTCATCTTCGGTTTCGGCACAAAATTCCTTCACGAAGGAGTTTGTGTTATTATCCAAAGCGTAGGCTTGCTTGTCAGACGTGACTACCGGCCCATACCAAACCGGCACCTGATGGCCCCACCAGAGCTGGCGGGAGATGCACCAGGGTTCGATATTGTCGAGCCAGTTGAAATAGGTCTTTTCCCAGTTCTTTGGGACAAAGGACGTCGTGCCGTCGCGGACGGCCTCCAGCGCCGGTTTCGCCAGTGCCTCGGCATCGACAAACCACTGGTCGGTCAGCAACGGTTCGATGACGACTTTCGAACGGTCGCCAAAAGGTTGCATGATGGATTTACTTTCCACCAACGGAATCTCCGCCACCCACGCGGCATGGCCTTCGGGGTTTTCTTCCGCATTCGGACGTTCAGCCGGATTGGCAGTCATCACGGCAAGACCTTCGGCGGTGATGTCGGCGACAACGCGCTCGCGAGCGACGAGGCGATCCAGGCCGCGATATTCGTCGGGCACGAGGTTCATGGCGGCCACGACGTTTTGGTCGACGGTTTGTCCGTCATAAACCATGGTTTGCGCAATGGCGGCTTCCTCAGTGTAGGGCTTGCCATCGGACCGCATCGCCGCCCTAGTATCCATCAGATTGTACATCGGGATGCCGTTGCGCTTGGCGACCTGATAGTCGTTGAAATCGTGCGCGCCGGTGATCTTCACCGCGCCTGACCCGAAATCGGGGTCAGGATATTCGTCGGTGATGATCGGAATCAGGCGGCGATGCGCCTTCGGCCCAACCGGAATTTCGCAGAGCTTTCCGACGATTGGCGCATATCGCTCGTCATCCGGATGAACGGCGACCGCGCCATCGCCCAGCATCGTCTCAGGCCGTGTCGTGGCGATAGAGATGTAATCGCGGGTCTCGCGCAGGGTGACGGTCCCGTCCTCGTCCTTCTCGACATATTCATAGGTCTCGCCGCCCGCCAGTGGATACTTGAAGTGCCACATATGGCCGGAGGTTTCGATATTCTCGACCTCGAGATCAGAGATCGCGGTTTCGAATTTCGGATCCCAGTTGACCAGCCGTTTGCCCTTGTAAATCAGGCCTTTGTTATAAAGATCGACAAAGGTCTTGCGAACAGCCGCCGACAGACCCTCATCCATCGTGAACCGTTCACGCGACCAGTCACAAGACGCGCCCAACCGCTTGAGTTGGTTGGCAATTGTGCCACCCGATTGTTCTTTCCATTTCCAGATTTTGGCAATGAAGTCGTCGCGCGAGAAATCCGTGCGTTTCTTGCCCTCGCCCTCAAGCTGGCGCTCGACAACCATCTGGGTCGCGATGCCCGCATGGTCGGTGCCCGGCTGCCACAGCGTGTCAAAGCCGCGCATCCGGTGCCAGCGGACCAGAATATCCTGAAGCGTGTTGTTGAGCGCATGGCCCATATGCAGGCTGCCGGTGACATTCGGCGGCGGGATCACGATGGTGAAGCTCTCGTCGCGTTTTTTGTTCGCCCCGGCGGCAAAACAGCCGTTTTCCTCCCACATCGCATAGATACGGGCTTCGGCTTCGCTCGCGTCGAAAGTCTTCTCCATCGCCATTGGGCGGGTCTCCTGCTTGTCTTTGGGCGTGGCTTACCGCAGGCCGGACGCAAACGAAAGGCCCGCGACAACAGGCACTCTCAGGCCGCAGAGATACCGACAATTCGCACAGAATTTTACGAATAAATTCGAAACGAAGTGAAACCCGTGAAACTGACCCTTTACGCTGAAGTGAAATATTCCCTGCAACCGAAGCGTTAGAGGGGGCTGACATGAGTTTTCTTGGATCGATGATGGGCGGGCTGGCTGGCAGGGCCGCTGTACCACTGGTCGGTGTCGCGGGTCTTGGTGCCTATAAGTCAGGAACGCTGGAACAATTCGGCCTGCCCGCCATGAGCGCGCCAGCGCATTTCGAGATGCAGGCCCGCGTGACGTCGGTCGAAGAAGCCTGCCGCCTGCGCTATCGCGAAGACGGAAAGCTGCGCCAAACCAAGGCTCTACCCTGCCATCGCGCCGTTGCCCTGCTGCGTCAGGCCGACTTCGTCGGATATACGATCCATAAGAGCGTCGAGACGAAATACACGTACTATGCGCTGGACGGAAAATCGACCTATACCGGCGTCCTGGTCGCCGAACCTGGCCCCGTCGGACCGAATTATCGGAAAAATGACGTCATAAATATTCGCATCGATGCCAAAGACCCAACCCGGTCAGAGGTGATCTGAGGACCATATCGGACCCCTGCAATTCCGCAGGTTTTCACGCATCCAGACATCGCGTGACGGCAGGGCGACGGTGCCCGGTCGTCGCCCGTGCGCGTCGATTCCGGAAAGCAATACGGCGTACCTCATTATTTATAAAGCTCGTTGGGTCATACTTCCTTTGTTATCGACAGGGGGACCACATGTCAGCCACGCAAGCAGTACTCGAACCGGTTATCGACCGCCATGCGCTCGACCGCCATACGATGGGTAACGCCGCGTTGCAGCAAGAGCTTTTTGTTCTCTTTTTCGACCAGATGCCAGTCTATGTTGATCAACTGGATGAGGCCCTGACCAGCGGTGATGAGAACAGCTGGCGCATGGGTGCCCATGGCATCAAGGGGTCGAGTCGGGCGCTTGGCTTTGCCCGCCTTGCGTCCCTCTCCCGCGATTGCGAAGTCAGCGGCCCGGATGCCGACAATCTGCAACTCTTGCGCGATTTGATCGAGGAAACTCGCCAAAACGTTGAGACCGTCTACGCCGATTGAGGCCGAGCGGGGTCAGTCCGCAACCCGAACCACGACCTTACCGGTCGCGCAACGGTCTTTGATCAGGCGCAGCGCCTCTGTTGCTCGGTCGAGCGGCAGGATGTCGGAAACATGGGGAACGATCCGTCCCGTGGCGGCCCATTCCAGCAGCCTGCCTAGGCTTTCCGCCATGGCATCGGGCGCATGGTCGAAATACGCGCCCCACCAAAAGCCGATCACGTCGATATTCTTTACCAGCAGATGATTGGCCTTCAGCGGCAGCACCTCGCCGGAGGCAAAGCCGATAGGCATATACCGCGCCTCGAACGCCGTGGCGCGCATCAACGCCGTGCCAAGCTGTCCACCGACGGGATCATAGATCACGTCGGCCCCGCGACCGCCTGTCATCTCGCGGATCAGATCGCGCAGGGCCGGGGTTTCCAGATCGAAGTCGTCCGGGTCGAGCACGGTATCGGCCCCAACGGCGCGCGCCGCCTCGGCCTTTGCCTCGCCCCGCGCGATGGCGATGACCCTCGCGCCCATCAGATGACCGATTTCGACGGCGGTAAGGCCGACACCGCCCCCTGCCCCCGCAACCAAGAGCGTCTCGCCCGCTTGCAGCTTTGCGCGGCGGGCCAGCGCCAGTTCCGATGAGCCATAGGCGATCGGCAGCGCCGCCGCAGCCTCGTCGCTCAACCCATCCTGGGCAAGGGCACAGGCATCGATTCGCGCGAGAGCGAACTCCGCCAGCCCGCCATGCCCGCAATAGGCCACCACCCGCGCGCCGCGCCAACGCTCCGCGACGCCATCGCCCAAGGCGTCAATCGTGCCGCAGACTTCCGATCCGGGGGAAAAAGGCAGCAAAGGGGTCTGTTGATACGTGCCCTTCACCATCAAAAGGTCAGCAAAGTTCAGCCCGCACGCCGCAACCCGTATGCGCACGGTGCCCGGCCCCGGCTCGGGTGTTGCCACAGAACAAAGCGACAGCCCGTCGATCTCGCCATGCTCTTCCACGCGGACAGCCCGCATCTTTTTGTCATCCGTGGAATTATTGGCAAACACAACCTTTACCCTTTCGACCTACGCTGTCCGGTGACTGGTGCACAATGCGCCACGACGGAGCCAGGATGTCAGCGTCTAGATTTCGCAGAGCAACAAAGAATCACTCGGTTCGCATCATCCATACCGATGATAGCGAAACGAGCGGATTCGTGCCTGTGCCCCACGGCATGGACTTCGCGGGCGTGCTGACGCAGGCGCAGGGTTTCCTGAATTTTCAGACCGAAGACGGCGAGTGGAGCTTTATCCAGGTCGGATCGATCAAGCGGATCACCAATCTGGAAAAAGAAGACCGCGACGAAGAGGAATCCTGGACCGCCGCCGAAAAGGCCCGGGTAGAGCGTGAGCGCCAGAATGCAGCAAAGCGCGAGGCCGAACGGCGCGCCGCGGCAGAGGCCGAGGCGAACAAGCCAAAATCCACCTTCCGCACCGCCGAAGAATACGATGCGTTGGAAATCCTGGGCCTGAAATCCAAGGCAACCCGCGACGAAATCGCCGCCGCGTATCGCAAGCTGGTGAAGCTCTATCACCCCGACCGCCTGCGCGGCCTCGGCGTATCCCAGCGCAAGATCGACTTCGCCGCCGACCGCCTGACCGAAATCAACAGCGCCTATCGCACACTGATGGCGGCGTTGAAGGCGGCGTAGCCTTTCGCAGGTCTACGATCCTTCGCCTGTTATCCTTTTCACGGCTGCAATCAGCGTATCAATGCCGACATGGTGCGCCATGTGGCCGACGCCCGGCAATTCGGTCAGCCGAGCCGCTGGCAAATCCGCAGCAAAACGGCGTGCATGGGCCTCGATGGGGACGATCTGGTCATCGGTGCCGTGGATCAGTTCAACCGGAACCGGGATGGCCGGGTATTGCGGCGACAAAGTCTCCATCGCCTCGTTCACATTGGTAATGTCGCGGCCATTTTCCCGAAAGGTCGCCGGACGCGAGGCCAGTTCAGCGCCAAGATACTCGGCATAGCCGACCGGCGGCGATTGCGGCTGAAACACCCAATCGACAGCACTCCCGGCACCGCGCTCCAGCACCCTGCCCCGCATCATCGCATTGATCGGGCGGCTGAGCAGCGCCGTTGAGGTCGCCGCATGGAACATGTTGTCTCCCGCAGGCCACGGATACGTGACGCCCGAGACTATCACGCTGCCCGCGATGGTCTGGGGCGCATCGACCGTCCATGCCGCCGCGACCGCGCCGCCAAAGCTGTGCCCGACCACAACCGGTTTTTCGATCCCAAGCGCCGCCACGGCCCCGCGCAGCACCGCCGCCTGGGAGGACGGCGTGAAGGTATCGCCCTCGGCCCGCTCCGAATATCCAAATCCCGGACGGTCAAAGGCGATGGCGGTAAACCCGGCCTCGGCCAGCGCATCGCTGATCGAAAACGTGAAATCGCGCAGGTTGCCCGAGGCCCCGTGGATCAACACCACCGCCGGACCGCTGCCGCGCCGGTCGTAGTGGATGCGCTGGCCGCCAACCTCGACGAACTGCCCAATCGCGGGATAGCGCGCCTCGATCGTCTCGTTGAACTGCGATTCCGGGATCGAGCAGGCATAGAGCACGCCGCTCAGCCCCAGAACCACCAGCGCCGCAATCCGCAACAGTTTTCGCATTCGCCTCTCCTTGTGTGAAGGAGCAGGTAGGGCGCAGGCGTTCTCGCGCAATCCGTCCGCTCGCCCTCCCACGGCTTCGTGACCCCGTGGGGGTGTGGCGACAAACCGTCAGAACCTTGAACCGCACCCGGCTTTGTGCCACGCCCTGCGATGAAGCCGCGTAAGCGGCACAATCGAGATCACACTTCACGAAGGGGACAGCACGATGGATATGAACCAGCTTGGCTTTGATACGCGGATGATCCACGCGGGCGCGGCACCGGACCCAACGACCGGCGCGCGGCAGACGCCGATCTATCAGACCTCGTCTTTCGTCTTTAAGGATGCGGCCCATGCCGCGCGGCTCTTCAGCCTTCAGGAAGTTGGCTATATCTATTCGCGCCTGACCAACCCCACGGTTGCTGCGCTGCAGGATCGCTGCGCCTCGCTGGAGGGCGGCGTGGGGGCCGTTGCCACGTCTTCGGGCCATGCCGCGCAAATCCTTGCCCTCTTCCCGCTGATGAGCCCGGGCAAGAACATTGTCGCCGCCAATAAGCTCTATGGCGGGTCAATCAACCAGTTCACCAATGCTTTCAAGCGCTTCGGCTGGGAAGTGAAATTTGTTGACACCGACGACATCGACGCGGTCGAGGCCGCCATCGACGGCAACACCCGCGCGCTGTTCTGTGAAAGCCTTGCCAACCCCGGCGGCGTCGTTACGGATATCGAGGGTTGGGCCAATGCCGCCAACGACGAAGGACTGCCCCTGATCGTCGACAACACGATGGCCACCGCTGCCCTCTGCCGTCCCATCGAGCATGGCGCGACCATCGTCGTGAACTCGACCACCAAGTTCCTCAGCGGCAATGGCACCTCCATTGGTGGCATGGTGATCGACAGCGGCACCTTCGACTGGACGAAGGGCGGCAAGTTCCCGTCCCTGTCCGAACCCGCACCCGAATATAACGGCATCAAGTTCCACGAGGCCCTCGGCCCGATGGCCTTCACGTTCTTCGGCATCGCGGTCGGCCTGCGTGACCTCGGCGCGGCCCAGACGCCCCAGAATGCGTTCTATACCCTGCTTGGCATGGAAACCTTGTCCCTTCGGATGCAGCGCCATTCGGAAAACGCCATGAAGGTCGCCCTACATCTTGAGGGCCACGCAGCGGTCGATTACGTCAGCTATGCTGGGCTGCCCTCCTCGTCCTACAACGCCGCCGCGCAGAAATACCTGCCGAACGGTGCGGGCGCGGTCTTCACCGTCGGGCTAAAGGGCGGGTACGATGCGGGTGTGAGCCTCGTCGATAATCTCGAGCTCTTCTCGCACCTTGCGAATATCGGCGACGCGCGCTCGCTGATTATCCACTCGGCCTCCACGACACACAGCCAGCTTTCGGATGCGGACAAGACCGCCGCCGGAGCCGGACCCGAAGTCGTGCGCCTGTCGATTGGATTGGAAAATGCTGAAGACCTGATCGCCGATCTGGATCAGGCCTTGGCGAAGTCGGCCTGAGGATGAAAGCCCTCGTCTATACCGGGGTCGGCGCGGTCGAGTATCGCGACGTGCCGAAACCCGACGCCAGCCCAAGCCTCAGCCTCGTGCGGGTCGAGGCGGTCGGCATCTGCGGGTCGGACATGCACGGCTATCACGGCGCGGACCCGCGCCGGGTGCCGCCGCTCATCCTCGGCCACGAGGCGTGTGGCATTGCCGAGACCGGCCCGTTCGAAGGCCAGCGCGTCACCGTCAATCCGATGACGACCTGCGGTCGCTGTCGGTATTGCATCGAGGGGCGGGACAATATCTGTCCCGAGCGAAAGCTGCTGTCGATCCCGCCCCATGAAGGGGCCTTTGCCGAGTATTTGAGCATCCCGGCGAAAAATCTGGTGCCGGTGCCCGAGGGGGTTGCCCCCGAACATGCGGCATTGGCCGAACCGCTGGCCTGCGGCTGGCACGCCATCCGCCTCGGGGCCGAGCGCCTGTCGCAACCGCTGTCGACCGCGCGGGTCGTGATCCTCGGCGGTGGGGCGATTGGCGTGGGCGCGGCCCTTTGCGCGCTGGATCAGGGCGCAAAAGACATCACGATTTCCGATCCAAGCCCGTTGCGCCGAGAAACAGCATTGGCGAGCGGGCCTTTCAAGGTGTTTAACCCGACCGGGGATGCACCCGAAGACTCAACTGTCGATCTGGTCATCGACGCCTACGGGTCCGAAGCCTCCCGCGCCAGCGCCACGGCGCTCGCGGCACCGGGGGGCGTCATCGCCCATATCGGGCTGGCGGGCGGCGGCGCAGGGCTGGATACGCGCAAGATGACGCTGCAGGAAATCACCTTCATCGGCACGTACACCTACACGATGGCCGATTTTCACGAAACGGCGCGGGCGATCTTCGACGGTCGCCTCGGCGATTTCGGCTGGATTGAGAAAAGACCTCTCTCCGATGGGGCCAGCGCGTTCACAGACCTTGACGACGGCAAGGTCGCGGCAGCAAAGGTGGTGCTGATCCCGTAACCGCAAGAGAGCCTTCGACATGAGCAGAACCGCCCCTCGCATCGGCGTCGATATCGGCGGCACGTTCACCGATGTGGTGTTGGAGGCGGACGGAGAGCGCCACTCCACCAAAGTGCTGACCACCTATACCGCGCCCGAGGATGCCATCCTCGACGGCATTGCACAGGTCTTGGCCAAGGGCGGAATCGCGGCGGGCACGGTCGTGCAGATCATCCACGGCACCACGCTCGCGACCAACGCCCTGATCGAACGGCGCGGGGCCAAGACGGCGCTGATCACGACCGAGGGCTTTCGCGACGTGATCGAGATGCGCACCGAAAGCCGGTTCGAGCAATACGACCTCAACCTCGTCCTGCCAGAACCGCTGTTACCACGCCAGCGCCGGTATACCCTCGCCGAGCGCACCAGTGCCTCGGGCGAGGTACTTATCCCGCTGCAACGGGCCGACGTGGAGGCATTGGCGGATAAGCTGGCCGGGGCGGGATATGAGAGTATCGCGGTCGGATTTCTGCACTCCTACCTCAATCCGGCCCATGAGCGGATGGTGCGCGAGGTGCTGGCCAAGCGGATGCCGGACGCCCTCGTGTCGCTGAGTGCTGATGTGTCACCGCAAATGCGCGAATACGAACGGTTCAACACGACCATCGCCAACGCCTATATCCAGCCGTTGATGAAAAGCTATCTCGACCGCCTGCTCGGGCGGCTGCAAGCGGCGGGGTTCGATTGCCCGGTCTTTCTGATGCACTCCGGCGGCGGCGTGATTTCGCTGGATGATGCGGCGGCCTTTCCGGTGCGGTTGGTCGAAAGCGGCCCGGCAGGGGGCGCGGTCTTTGCGGCTGACATCGCCGCCCAGCATGGTCTGGACAAGGTGCTCAGCTTCGACATGGGCGGCACGACGGCAAAAATCTGCCTGATCAAGAACCAGACGCCGAAAACCGCACGGGTGTTCGAGGTCGCGCGCTCCTATCGCTTCAAGAAGGGGTCCGGGATGCCAATCTCGATTCCGGTTATCGACATGGTCGAGATCGGCGCAGGTGGCGGCAGCCTTGCCTATGTCGATGCCCTGCGACAGATCCGCGTCGGCCCCGAAAGCGCGGGGTCCGAACCGGGGCCGGCCTGTTACGGTCGCGGCGGCGCGCGTCCGGCGGTAACGGATGCTGACCTCGTCCTCGGCAAGCTGGACCCGGATAATTTCGCGGGCGGCTCTATCCCGCTTTATGCAGACCGGTCGGCGGCTGCTCTGGTTGCCGAGATCGGCGAAACACTCGACATGGATGCGGAAACGGCGGCTTTCGGTGTGGCCGAGGTGGTCGATGAAAACATGGCCAATGCCGCGCGCGTCCATGCGGTCGAGAATGGCGAAGACCTTAACGAATATACGATGATTGCATTTGGCGGGGCCGCGCCGCTCCATGCCGGGCGGCTTTGCGAGAAACTCGGGATCGAGCGGCTCTTGGTGCCGCCGGGAGCCGGGGTCGGGTCGGCAATCGGGTTTCTGCGCGCACCGTTCAGCTTTGAGGCAACGCGCAGTGTCTATATGCGCCTCTCGGATTTCGACGGGTCCAGCGCGGCGGCGCTCTTCGCCGAACTGGAGCGCGAAGCGTCAGGCTTTGTGCGATCCTGCGACGCACAGGCCGAGATACGCGCCGAGTACAAGGTCTATATGCGCTATACCGGTCAGGGCTGGGAAATTCCGGTCATGCTCAGCGCAGCCGAGGCACAGGCAGCGGATGCGGAGACCTACAAACGCCTGTTCGAAGAAAACTACATCGCCCTGTTCGGTCGCGCGGTCGAGGGGCTGGATGTCGAGATCACCGTTTGGGCGGTGAACGCAACGACGCCCCCCGCCCCTGTCTCGGTCGTCCCGGCGGCAACGGCGGGAACCGAGGCCGCAGCGATGACCTCTCGCGATTTGTTCGACCCGGCCCTCGGAGAGCGGGTGAAGGGACAGATCATCAGCCGCGACACGCTGCAAACCGGCCAGACGATTGCGGGACCAGCGGCCATTGTCGAGGATGAGACGACGATCATCCTGCCAAGCAGCCGCCACGCCATCCGTGCCGCCGATGGCTGCATCGACATTCACACCAAGGCCTGAGGAGCACCGCACCATGGCGAGTACGATTTCCAATCAGGTTATGTGGAACCGCTTGATTTCCGTTGTCGAGGAACAGGCGCAAGCCCTTGTCAGAACAGCATTTTCGACCTCGGTCCGCGAGGCGGGCGATTTGTCGGCAGGGGTCTACGACCTCAGCGGCAGTATGCTGGCACAGGCCGTGACCGGCACGCCGGGGCATGTGAATGCGATGGCCGAGGCCGTGGCGCATTTCATCCGCGAGATCGGCGCGGAAAACATGTTCGAGCAAGACGTCTACATCACCAATGACCCCTGGAAGGGCACCGGCCATCGCCACGACATCACCGTCGTCTCCCCCGCTTTTCACAAGGGCCAGCAAGTCGGGTTCTTCGCCTGCACCGCCCATATCACCGACATTGGCGGGCGCGGTTTCGGGGCCGATGCGAATGACGTCTTCGAGGAAGGGCTGGCAATCCCGATCATGAAGTTCGCTGAACGCGGCGAGGTTGACCGCACGCTGGTGCGGATCATCCGCGAGAACGTGCGCGAGCCGGATCAGTTGGTTGGCGATGTCTATGCCCTCGCGACCTGTAACGAGGTCGGCCAGCGGCGACTTGTTGAAATGATGAACGAATTCGGCCTTGAGACACTGGACGAGGTGGCGACGTTCATCCTCGACAATTCCCGTCGCGCGACCATCGAGCGGATCGCCGCGCTATCGGGACGCTCGGCCACCGGCGAGATGACCATCGACGGGTTCGCGACGCCGATTACGCTGAAGGTCGCCCTCAGCATCGAAGATGAGCGCATCGTTTGTGATTTTGACGGCACGTCTGGGCTGGACAAAAAGGGCATCAATGTCCCGCTGGTCTATACTAAGGCCTATGCCTGCTATGCCCTGAAATGCGCGATTGCGCCGGATATTCCGAACAATGCGGCCTCGCTTGCGCCCTTCGAGATCACCGCGCCCGAGGGGTCGATTCTGAACGCGCCGCCGCCCGCGCCCGTCGCTCTGCGTCATGTCATCGGACATATGATCCCGGATACTGTTTATGACGCACTCGATAAGGTACTGCCCGAAACAGTGCCCGTCGAAGGGGCTGGATCGCTGTGCAACTTTCAGGTTTCGCTGCGCCCGCGCATGGACGCCCCCGCCCCGCCGACCGCGCGCCGGTCCGAGGTGCTGACGTTCAACTCGGGCGGAGCGGGCGCGCGGCCTGCGCTCGACGGGCTGAACGCGACCGCTTTTCCCTCCGGCGTCATGACGATGCCCGCCGAGGCGACGGAACATGCCGGCCCCGTCATTATCTGGCGCAAGGAGCTGCGGCCCGATTCCGGCGGGGCGGGTCGCCAGCGCGGCGGTCTTGGACAGTTCATGGAGGTCGGCGCGGTCGAGGGGCACGAGTTCGACTTCTCGGCCATGTTCGACCGGGTCAATCACCCGGCGCGCGGTCGCCATGGCGGCGGCATGGGGGC
>CALGNO010000058.1 GCA_937958625.1 uncultured Neomegalonema sp. | reverse complement strand
CTCAACGGTGCTGCGCACCATCTGCCGCGCCTGATAGGCTGGCGTTTGGGGCAGTCACTTTCGCATGGCGAAAGGGACTTACATCATGCCCATGCCGCCCATGCCGCCCATGTCTGGCATACCGCCGCCAGCACCGCCGCCAGCGCCTTGCGGCTCAGGCTTTTCAGCGACCATGGCTTCGGTCGTGATCAACAGCGAGGCAACCGAGGCCGCGCCCTGCAGGGTGTGGCGCACGACCTTGGCGGGGTCGATGATGCCCATTTCCATCAGGTTGCCGTATTTCTCGTCCTGGGCGTCGAAACCGAAGTTGGTATCAGCGTTTTCCAGAATCTTGCCGACGACGACCGAACCATCGACGCCTGCGTTCTGCGAGATCTGGCGAACCGGAGCCTGAAGCGCGGTGCGGATGATCTGCATCCCGCGGGTCTGGTCGGCGTTGGAGCCTTCCATGCCTTCGAGGATTTTCGATGCCTGAAGCAGGGCCACGCCGCCGCCGGGGACAACGCCTTCCTGCACCGCAGCGCGGGTCGCGTTCAGCGCATCGTCGACGCGGTCCTTACGCTCTTTCACTTCCACTTCGGACGAGCCACCAACGCGGATCACGGCAACACCGCCGGCGAGTTTCGCCAGACGCTCTTGCAGTTTTTCGCGGTCGTAGTCGGACGAGGTCTCTTCGATCTGCGCCTTGATCTGCGTGACGCGGCTTTCGATTTCGGCCTTGTCGCCAGCGCCATCGACGATGGTGGTGTCGTCTTTGCCGATGCGGACTTTCTTCGCGGTGCCGAGCATGTCGAGCGTTACGCCCTCCAGCTTCATGCCGAGGTCTTCGGAGATGACCTGACCACCGGTCAGAACAGCGATGTCCTGCAGCATGGCTTTACGGCGATCGCCGAAGCCCGGAGCCTTCACGGCAGCGATTTTCAGGCCACCGCGCAGCTTGTTGACCACGAGGGTCGCAAGGGCTTCGCCTTCGACGTCTTCGGCAATGATCATCAGCGGCTTGCCGGACTGGATGACCGACTCGAGCAGGGGCACCATCGCCTGAAGCGACGAGAGTTTTTTCTCGTGCAGCAGGATGTAGCAGTCTTCGAGTTCTGCGATCATCTTGTCGGGGTTGGTGATGAAGTACGGCGACAGGTAGCCGCGGTCGAACTGCATCCCTTCGACGGTTTCCAGCTCGAATTCCATCGTTTTGGATTCTTCGACGGTGATGACACCTTCGTTGCCGACTTTCTGCATGGCTTCGGCGATTTTCTCACCGATCATGGCTTCGCCGTTGGCGGAAATGGTGCCGACCTTGGCGACTTCGCTCGAATCGGCGACATCGCGGGCCATCGATTTGATTTGCTCGATCACTTTCGTGACCGCTGCATCCATGCCGCGTTTCAGGTCCATCGGGTTCATACCGGCGGCAACGGCTTTCATGCCTTCCTTGACGATCGACTGGGCGAGGACCGTCGCGGTCGTCGTGCCGTCACCGGCTTCGTCGTTGGTCTTGGAGGCAACTTCGCGCACCATTTGCGCGCCCATGTTCTCGAACTTGTCGGACAGTTCGATTTCCTTGGCAACGGAGACACCGTCTTTGGTGATGCGCGGTGCGCCGAAGGATTTGTCGAGAATGACGTTGCGGCCTTTAGGGCCGAGGGTCACTTTGACAGCGTTCGCGAGCGTGTTGACGCCGCGCAGCATACGGTCGCGTGCATCGGCGTCGAATTTGACTTCTTTAGCAGCCATGATTGCGTGCCTTTCAGAATGTGATTGGGGTCAGGAAGCGAAGCTCGGGGCGGTTCAGCTAAGAACACCCATGATGTCGCTTTCTTTCATGATCAGCAGATCCTGGCCGTCGAGCTTGACCTCGGTGCCGGACCATTTGCCGAAGAGGACTTTGTCGCCAGCCTTGACGTCCATCGGGACGACTTCGCCGCTGTCCTTGCGGGCGCCGGAACCCACGGCGACGATTTCGCCTTCCTGGGGTTTTTCCTTGGCGGAATCGGGGATGATCAGGCCCCCGGCGGTCTTTTCATCGCTCTCGAGACGTTTGACGAGAACGCGGTCGTGAAGTGGACGGAAATCCATGAGTTGGCTCCTGGATATTTGAGTGTGAAAGTTGTTGTTCCCTTGAGGCACCAGCGCCGACGGTGGATCGATGCCCGGTATTGGCACTCTCCCCCGACGAGTGCTAACGTCCTCGCAGCCCGAAGTATGAGCCATGCGGCATTGAGTCAAGAACGCCTCGAAAAAAATTCGCCTGTCGGGATCGCGATTGTTCTTTCCGTACGCCGCCCGCCGAAAAAATTATTCATTCACCGCAGCGCACATTGGCGCGATTGAACGTGTTTTCTCACCGGAGAATTTCGGCCCTAGAGACGAAAGGCATTCAAATTTTCGGAGGCTCTTCATGAACACGTCACTTCGCATCACCATCCGCAACACATCCGATACCGGCGGCACCGCGCTCACGCCATTCTTCGCCGGATTCCACGATGGCAGCTTTGACCTTTATAATCGCGGCGAGGTCGCCTCGGCTGGACTCGAGGCATTGGCGGAGGACGGCAATAATGCCGTCGTCGCCGATGAGCTGCGCCAGGACGACGCCGACGCGCAAAGCACCAACGTCGTCGGTGATCGCGGCCCAATCGCAGCGGGCGAGACCGCAAGTGCAATGATCGACGTGGACGGGGTCTCCAACGGCTTCTTCAGTTTCGGCTCAATGCTCCTGCCCTCGAATGACGCCTTTATCGGTACCGGCAGAGCACAGCAGCTATTTGATTCGAGCGGCAACTTCCTCGGCGCGCAGACCTTCGTCTTCGATGGATCGAACGTCCTCGACGCCGGCACCGAAGTGAATACCGAGCGCGACGCGGCCTTCATCAACCAGACCGGGCCGAATACCGGCGAGACCGAAGGCGGGGTCGTCACCGCCCATCCCGGCTTTAACGGCTCGCTCGGCAATCCCGGGGGTGAGCAGATCATCCTTGGCGGTACGAATGCCTTCGGCGACATCATCGACCCGACCGCCGCCGATTTCACCCGGCCCGGTGCGCAGATCGCCACGGTTCATATCAATGCCGCCGTCGAGCGCGTCGGCACCAGCGGTCGCGACTTCTTCTCGACGGGCGGCGTCGACGATCTGATCGATGCCGGGGGTGGCAACGATTTCATTATCACCCGGGGTGGCTGGGATGTCATCGACGCGGGGGATGGCCGCGATTATGTCAATGCCGGGTCCGGCGATGACGTTATCAGCGGCGGTGCGGGCAAAGACGTCCTCGTCGGCGGCACCGGCAACGATCAGATTTCAGGCGGTGAAGATGCCGATTTGATCCTCGGCGGCACTGGCAACGACACCCTGCTCGGCAATGCCGGACGCGACACCGTGCTTGGCGGTAATGGCGAGGATACCCTCGGCGGCGGGTCGGGCGATGACAAGCTTTATGGCGGTCGCGACGACGACACCCTGTCCGGGAATGGCGGCAATGATTCGCTGTTCGGCGACGATGGTGATGACGTTCTCGACGGCGGCGCAGGCACGGATTTGCTCAGTGGCGGCGAGGGCGATGATACCCTGTCCGGCGGCACGGCGGGCGATCGGCTGAGCGGCGGTAGCGGCGACGACACCCTGTCCGGCGACGGCGGCAGCGACAGACTGGTCGGAGGCCGGGGCGAAGACACCCTCGACGGCGGTGCAGGCCGGGATCTGCTCATTGGCGGCAGCGATGATGACGTGATCACCGGCGGAACGGGCGATGACCGCTCGCTGGGCGGCAGTGGCGACGATACCTTCGTCTTCAGCAGTGGAGACGGCGACGACCGGATCGACGATTTCAACCTGCGCGGCGACGACACCATCGAACTTGCCGTGAGCGGCTTTACCTCGGCCCTCGATGTGCTCGATGCGGCGGTCGAGACCCGAGGGGGCACCTTGCTCGATTTCGGCAGCGAGGGATCGATCTTCCTGAAGGGGGTCGCCGCAAACAGCCTCAGCGAGGACGATTTCATCTTCGCGTAAGCCTGAACTCACCGGCCCCTGTCGCTGACCGCGGCGGGGGCCGCCTCAAGAACGCAAGGCGCGCCATGCCAGCCAGAAGGCGGCGGTGCCGCCCAACAGGTTCGCGGCGAGATCGGCCCCGTAGACCCCCGCAGGTCCGATCAACGCCGAACCGAGCAGCCCGAGCGGCACCATCACCAGCGCGACCCGGGCGACACTGACCCCCAGGGCGCGCTTTGATTTGTCGATGGCGTTCAGCGCGCCGTTGGACACGATCAACAGCCCATAGGCAAAGAACGCCCAGGACGCGATCCGCAGATATTGCGCGATGCCGTCGATCACCGCTTTGTCATCGGTGAACCACCCGCCGATGGTCTCGCCAAACAGCATCAGCGGCACGGCGACCGCCAGTCCGTACCCCACACAGACGAGGGCGCTTAGCCGTAGGGCCTCGCGCGCGCGGCCCACCTCTCCCGCGCCCCAGTTCTGGCCGACGATGGGTCCGATAGAGGATGACATGGCCAGCAGCGGCACGACCGAGAAGGCCTGCAACCTGCCCGCCGCGCCAAAGGCGGCCACCGCCGCCTCGCCATGGCTCGCGATGATGCCGGTCAGGATCGAGAGCCCCGCCGGATTGACCGCATTGGCGACCGAGGCGGGCATCCCGACATGGGCAATCTCGGCGATTCCGGTCCCCACGCCGCCGGTCAGGCATTTCTTCGGGTCGAAGCGCAGGTCACTGGTCGAGATCAGCCACAGGCCATACCCCGCTCCGACCAGATTGGCGATGGCCAGCGCAATGCCCGCCCCCGCAATACCGAAGGCCGGCACCGGTCCCCAGCCAAAGATCAACACCGGGTCGAGGACGACATTGACCAGCGAAATCACGATCAGGATCGAGGAGGATTTCTTCGCCTCCCCTTGCCCGCGTAAGGCACCATTCGTGCCCATGGCCGTCAGCAATAGCGGAAAACCCAACGCATAGGGGACGATATAGGCCTCGATCAATGCGCGCAGGTCGTCGGCGGCATTCATGGCTGAAAACAAAACGTCCGAGAACGTGAACAGCAATCCGGCGACCGTCAGGCCGATCAGGAAAGAAAACAGGATGCCATGGGCCGTGCGGCACTCGGCCTTGTCCCGCTGACCTTGACCGAGAAGGCGCGAGATCACCGAGTTGACCCCGACCATGATCCCCACGCCGATACTCGTCAGGGCTGTCGTTACCGGAAAGATGAAGCTGACCGCCGCCAGCTCGTCTGCTCCGAGCTGACCGATGAAATAGGCGTCGACCAGTCCCACCCCGATGATACAGGTGATCCCGACCACCATCGGCAGTGTTTGAGAAACGAGGTGCCCGGCAATTGGCCCTTCGGTCAGTTTCGCGTCGTTCGACATCGGGCCTCCGTCGTTGCCCGCATGGACCTGTACCGCAAAGCCGTGTTGTCGAGAGCGCGGGCGACGACGCATACCTTCAGCAGTCTCGACAGGTCCGCCACGGCACGGCACCATGGCGCAAAACGATGGGGGGCGCGATGAACTGTCGGTATTGCAAGGGTGCCTATGCGGCGACGGACCGGTCATGCGGCGGGTGCGGTGCGCCGAAAACCGCCGTGCAGACCTTGCTGGATGTTCCCGCCGCTCCGGACCACCGGTCCCACTCCATGGGCCGCACGGTACAGCGCATGGCGATTGCCTCGGCGGGGGTGGCACTGGTGGTGATTGCTTTTGGGTATCTCGGTCTCGGCGATCTGGCCACCGGCATTGCGATGATCTGGATGGCGCTCATCGCTCCCATCGGCCTCGGCATGGGTGCCTGGAACTCTGGCAACGGCAAAATCGGAACGCAAGTCGTGAACGCCGTCATCGGGATGCTGCTCTGGTTCGGCATCATCATCGCGCTGTTCGTCGCCATCGGGATAGCAACAGCGGAATAGGGCGCGGCGTTTTCGTTTCTGCGATGCCTCGACAAACCGCAGGTCTATATGTTCCCTTCGCAACGGTAATCCGGGGAGCTTCCATGGCCGATCATTTCGACTCCATCGACGACGTGCAGCGCAGGCTGGGCGAGGTTGGCTATATCTGCGGGCGCGGGTTGGCGACGGTGGTGTTCCTGTCGCTGAAGCTGGGCCGTCCGATCTTTCTCGAGGGCGAGGCAGGCGTCGGCAAGACCGAGATCGCCAAGGCCATCGCCGCCCTGCTGGGCCGAAAGCTGATCCGCCTGCAATGTTACGAGGGGCTGGATGCGGCCTCGGCGGTCTATGAATGGAACTACGCCGCCCAGATGGTCGAGATCCGCATGGCCGAGGCCACCGGCGGGGGCGGCGGTAACCGCGACGCCATCGCGGCGGATGTGTTTTCCGAAAAACATCTGATTGAACGCCCCTTGCTGGAGGCGATGCGCCCCCAACCGGGCGGCGCGCCTGTGCTGCTGATCGACGAGATTGACCGGGCCGATGAACCCTTCGAGGCGTTTTTGCTGGAGGCACTCAGCGATTTTCAGGTCACGATCCCCGAAATCGGCGTCGTGAAGGCCCCGGCGCCGCCCATTGTCGTCGTCACCTCCAACCGCACGCGAGAGGTCCACGACGCCCTGAAACGTCGCTGCCTCTATCACTGGGTCGATTATCCCGGCTTCGAGCGCGAGATGGAAATCCTGCGCGCCAAGGCCCCCGAGGTCTCCGAAACCCTGTCCCGCGAGGTCGCCGCCTTCATTCAACGCCTGCGCGGCGAAGACCTGTTCAAGAACCCCGGCGTCGCCGAAACCCTCGATTGGGCCAAGGCCCTGGTCGCCCTCGATGCAGTCGCCCTAGACCCGCAGACAATCTCCGACAGCCTCGGCGCATTGCTGAAATACCAGGACGACATCGCAAAACTGCAAGGCTCCGAAGCGAACCGCATCCTCGACGAAGCCAGACAAGACCTCTCCGGTCGCAGCACCGAGGCGCGGGGGCGGACGTGAGGATCATTTTTTCCGGGATTTGATCGACAAACGCGTAGCCGTGCATTGGTGAGTGATAAAGTGGTTTGTCGATCAAATTCTGATACTTTTGATCGACAAGCTATTATGTTCGGCATATACAAACGATAAGACAGCTTGCCAATCATATCAGCGCCGAAGTGAGCGACAATGAACGAGCGAACGGCGACAGGCCCCCTTGCAGGGTATGACTTTTCGGAGGCTGTTTCCTACCATCGTGGAAAATTTCCCCCGAAATCACTCGATCTCGAACGCCTGATTGCCCCGCTCGGCAAGGCGCGCGAGGCCTTGGCGCGCTACGATCAGATGCTCAAGACATTGCGTAACGGCGAACTCCTGCTTGCACCCATGCGGCGGCAGGAAGCCGTCGTTTCGTCACGGATCGAGGGGACGGTGACGACCCTCGATGCCCTGTTGCAATACGAGGCCGATGGCGAAACCGAACCAGTAAGGGCTGGCGGGGTGCGCAACGAAACACTCGAAACTTATCTTTACGCCCGGGCGATGCGAGAAGCGGAAAGCGCGTTGCTTGATGGCTGGCCAATTTCGGAGGCGCTTCTCCGGCAGACGCATCAAACGCTATTGGGGTCAGGGCGAGGCCGCGACAAGCGCCCCGGCGATTTCAAGATCGAACAGAATTATGTTGCCGACAAATTGAGGAAACGCGTCCAATTCATCCCGGTCGAACCCGTCCATCTGCAAGGCGGAATCGATGCATTTCTGCGCTATGTCAACAGCGATGACGTGCTGGATCCCCTAATCCGAACCGCCATCGCCCATGCTGAATTCGAGGCTTTGCACCCCTTCGATGACGGCAACGGGCGGATCGGCAGAATGTTCGTGACTTTGATGCTCTGGCGTGACGGGATGATCGGCGGGCCTTACTTCTTTCTGTCCGCTCATTTCGAACGCGAGAAGGACGAATATATCGAGCGTCTGCGAAAAGTCTCCGAGGATGATGACTGGTCGGGATGGTGCGCTTTCTTTTTCGAGGCTCTCGCAGCGGCGGCGATGCAGAGCCTTGAAACTGCGGAACGGATCGCGGCCTTGTATGAAGAGATGCGCGAGCGATTTCGAGCCGCAACGGGATCGCAATGGCATGTCGCGGCGCTCGACTACGTTTTCGAGCACCCGGCCTTTCGTAACAACCGCTTTGCCGAGCAAATGACCAGCAATCACGGAGTCGCCCCGGCGACCGCAAACCGGTTCACGCGCGAATTGGCCAATCAGGGCCTGTTGACTGTCGTGATACCCGGTTCGGGGCGCGCACCGACGCTCTATTCTTTTGAGCCTCTGCTCGAAATTCTGCGTGTCTGACATGAATGAAATTAAACCCCCCGCCCGTCTCGCGGATAACATTACCCACTTCTCCCGCGCCCTGCGCAAGGCGGGGGTGCCGGTGGGGCCTGCGCGGGTTGTGGATGCTATCCATGCGGTCGAAGCGGCGGGGTTTTCTTCAAAGCCTGATTTCTACCACACCCTACGCGCGTGTTTCGTCTCCCGGCGCGAGCATATCGCGGTCTTCGACCAGTGTTTCCGGATGTTCTGGCGTGATCCGCAGTTCCTCGAACGGATGATGGCGGCACTCATGCCCGAACTCAAGGCACCGCCGAACCGCGAGAAACAGGCCGCAGAACAGCGCGCCTCCGAGGCGTTGCTGGATGGGGCCGAAAAACCACCCATGCCGCCCTCGCCCGAGCAGGAAGAGGATGAAATCCAGTTCGACGCCAGCCTCAGTTTCTCCGGCACCGAAAAGCTGGCCGCCCGGGATTTCGAGCAGATGACCACCGCCGAGATGCGCGCCGCCGAGGCGATGATCGCGAAGCTTCGCCTGCCTGTACAGCCCTTGCCGACCCGCCGCATGGCGCGGTCCGTGCGCGGCGACCGGGCCGATTGGCGCGGGGCGATGCGGGCGGCGATGCGCCCCGGCGGTGCCCCGACCTTGCCGGTCAAGCGCCGGACGTTGGCCTGGCCCTCGCTGGTGGCGATCTGCGATATTTCCGGGTCGATGAGCGGCTATTCCCGCCTGCTGCTGCACTTTCTGCACGCGGCGATGCAGCGCGAGGGCGATGGCTGGAGCAAGGTCCACGCCTTTACTATCGGTACGCGCCTGACCAATATCTCCCGCGCCCTCAAGCGCCGCGACCCCGACGAGGCGCTTGAGGCGGCGGGGGGCGAGGCGCTGGACTGGGAGGGCGGCACGCGGCTTGGCCCTGCATTGGCCGAGTTCAACCGCGACTGGAGTCGCAGGGTGCTGGGGCGCGGGGCCACGGTGCTGCTGATCACCGACGGTCTGGACCGGGCGGAGCCGGAATTGCTGCGGGCCGAGGCGCGGCGCTTGCGCCTGTCATCGCGAAAGCTGATCTGGCTTAATCCGCTGCTGCGCTGGGACCAGTTCTCGCCCAAGGCTCAGGGCGTGCGGGCGTTGCTCTCCGAGGTCGACAGTTTCCGCGCTGCGCATAATATCGACAGCCTCGCGGCCCTCGCCGATGCCCTGACCCGCCCCGAGGACCGGGGCAGCCGCGACCGCTATCGCCGCGACCTCGCCGCCCTAGAACGCGAGGAAGAGAGCGGCAGTTATGATCCGAACTACAAAAACCGCTGGTGGGAAGACCGGACGAGATGGGGGATGGAGTGACCGGTTGGCAAGACCGGCTTCATATCGATGAAGGTAAACTCAAGCACTATCTGCTTAATCTCGATCATAACGAAGGCGGCCCAAAAGCAAAATTTCTTATCGGGATCGGCTTCTCACCACGGGCGACAGGCTGGCTGGCCAATTCAATACTGGAGCAAGCGAAGTCTGGCACGGCTTCGTCACTGGAAAGCTGCTTTGGAACCAAATACGTTGTGGTCGGTGATATGCTTGCCCCAAATGGTCGTCTCTATCGGGTTCAGACAGTGTGGGTCGATGAAAACGGCGAGGATGTTCGCCTTGTCACGCTGGTACCCAGAAAGAGGTATGGAGGGTCATGATGGCTGAACTTATTGAACATGGCGAAGCGGTTCTGTTGCAGGACCGGCCAGATGCAGGACTGCGTGCGGGCGACGTTGGATGCGTCGTCATGATTTACGAGAACGGTGCGGCCTATGAGGTGGAGTTCGTGACGAAGGACGGGGACACCCGCGCGGTTTTAACACTGGAACGGGAAGCCGTTCGCCCTGCCGCACCGAATGATATGCCCCATGTTCGCAGTCTCGCATGACCCTGACCCACGACCAGATCCCCGAAACAGCCCTCGCTTGGCACCGCGAGGGGCGCAAGGTTGCGTTGGCGACTGTGATCGAGACCTGGGGGTCTGCCCCGCGCCAGCCCGGGGCGTTGCTCGCCATATCGGATGATGGTGCGCTGGCCGGGTCGGTCTCGGGGGGCTGTGTCGAGGGAGCAGTGGCCGCCGAGGCATTCGAGGCGATGGAGGACGGCGCTTGTCGCCTGCTCGAATACGGCGTGTCCGATGAGGATGCCTTTGCCGTCGGCCTCGCCTGTGGCGGCACGATCCGCATTTTTGTCGAGCCAGTCGGGATCGGTGAGGGCCTGCCGCTCGATACGCTCGAAGCACTCTGCGAGGCGCGCGGCCAACGGCTGCGGATGGGATTGGCGGTCAATCTGACCACCAAGGATCGTGCCTTGATTGCCGTCGATACACCGAAAGACCCCAAGCCATCGGACGCCCAATCCGCCGCCGTCTCGCAGCAGTTGATGGCACCGCTTAAGAAGGCCGCCGACACGGATAGATCCGACTTCGACGAGTCCGGCGAGTGGTTCCTCGCCGTCCATAACCCGCCCCTGAAAATGGCGATCATCGGCGCGGCGCATATCGCACAGCCGTTGAGCGTGATGGCGCGGATGACCGGCTTCGATGTGACCGTGATCGACCCGCGCGAGAGTTTTTCATCCGAGGCGCGCTTTCCCGATGTGACCCTGTCTCGGGACTGGCCCGACGAGGCTCTGCGCGCGGTGGGGCCGGATGCACGCACGGCGGTTGTGTGCCTCAGCCACGATCCGAAGATCGACGACCCGGCGCTGGGCGTCGCGCTGGCCTCGCCTGCGTTCTATATCGGCGCGCTCGGCTCGACCCGCACCAGCGCCAAGCGACAGGCGCGGCTGGGCGAAGCGGGGCACAGCGCCGAGGCCCTCGCCCGCATCGCCGCTCCGGTGGGCCTCGACATCGGCGCGAAAAGTCCCGCTGAAATCGCCGTTTCTATCATGGCGCAGATCGTCGAACGATTGCGAAAACGCTGATGGAATTCGGCCCGCTGCCCCTTGATGCCGCCGAAGGCGGTGTCCTCGCCCATACCCTGCGCGGCGACGGGTTCGTGCTGAAGAAGGGCAGCCGTCTTTGGGCCGAAGAGATTGCCACCCTGCGGGCCGCCGGGATCGAAACTGTCGTCGTCGCGCGCAATACCTCCGAGGAAATGAGCGAGGACCAGTGCGCGTTCAAGATCGCGACGTTTGCTCGGGGTCAGAATCTGTCGGCAGACCGGCCCTTTACGGGTCGCGCGAACCTGCGCGCTGAACAGGACGGTATTTTGCGCGTCGATGTCGAGGCGATCACGAAGGGCAATAGCGTTGACGAGGCCCTGACCCTCGCCACCCCGCCTGACTATGCCCGCCTGTCCCGCAACCAACTGGCGGCGACCGCAAAAGTCATCACGTATTTCGCGCGGGCGGATGCCGTGGACCGGGTTGCGACATTGGTTCACGGCGCACTGAGCCTGCACCCGTTTCAAGCGATGCGGACCGTTCTGATCGTGACTGAAACACCGGGCCAGAAACCGACCCTCGCCATCAAGGGGGCCGAGGCTATCCGCACCCGCCTTGAAGCCCTCGGCTCGCCAGACCTGACCACCCTGACCGTTCCGCATACCGAGGCGGCGGTGCGCGATGCGCTGATGACGAGCGCCCCCGGCGATCTGACGTTGATCCTCGGCGGGTCGGCGACTTCTGACCGGAGGGACGTGGCCCCGGCGGCAGTCGTGGCGGCGGGGGGGCTGATCGAGAGGTTCGGGATGCCCGTGGACCCCGGCAACCTGCTCGCCCTCGGCACGTTTCGGGGAAAGCCGCTCGTGATCCTCCCCGGTTGCGCGCGTTCGCCTGCCCTGAACGGAGCCGACTGGGTGCTGGAGCGGCTGGCGGCCCGCCTTCCGGTAACCGGCGATGACATCGCGGCGATGGGGGTCGGCGGGCTACTGAAAGAAATCCCTTCCCGCCCGCAACCGCGCGAGCCGCGAGGATAGGCGTGGACACGCTGTATTTCATCCTGTCAAAGCTGATCGGCGCGCTGATCCGGGTCGATACCTGGCTCGTGTTGGCGGTCGGGCTGATCCTCGCGGCGCTTGTCGGGGGCCGGATGCGCCTTGCGACCGGGCTTGCGGCGGCGACGTTTGTCGCCGTGCTTGTTCTCGCGATCCTGCCCTTGGGCGAGCTGCTGCTGCGCCCGCTCGAGCGCGCCTATCCCGCTGAGCCGCCGCTGGATCGTGCGGACGGCATCATCGTGCTCGGCGGTTCCACCGACCTGAGCGCCAGCCTTTACTGGGGCCAGCCCCAGAGCACCGAGGCGGGCGAGCGCATCACGGTGGCGGTTGCCCTCGCACGGCGGTTCCCGCATGCCAGGATCGTCTTCACCGGGGGCAGCGGGCGGTTGCGCGACCTCGGCGGGCCTGTCCTCAGCGAGGCGAGCGTGGCGCGGGCGTTATTCGTGTCCCTCGGCCTCGATGGCGATCGCATCACCTTCGAGGACCGCGCGCGCAATACCGCCGAGAATGCCCGCCTCAGCCTGCCGCTGGCAAAGCCGAAGGACGGCGAGGTCTGGCTGCTGGTCACCAGTGCCTATCACATGCCCCGCTCGATGGCGCGGTTCGAGGCGGCGGGATGGCCCGGGCTGATGGCATGGCCCGTCGACTATCTCAGCGGGTCGGTTGCCGATGGTGTGGGTTGGAACCTTGCCCGCAATCTCTACACCCTGAATGTCGCCATCAAGGAGGGCGTGGGGCTGCTCGCCCTGCGGGTGGGCCTGTGAGCGGGCCGGTCAGCGCCATCATCCTCGCCGCCGGGGCCTCACGCCGAATGCGCGGGCGCGACAAGCTGATGGAGCCGGTGGCCGAGGGCGTCCCCATGTTGCGCCGGGTCTGCGATGCGGCCTGGGCCAGCGCCGCCGCCGAGGTGGTGGTGGTACTGGGCGCAAGGGCCGAGGCGCGCGAGGATGTGCTGGAGTTCGGCGGGCCGAGGGCGGTCTTCAACCCCGACTGGCAATCGGGCATGGCCTCGTCGATTCGGGCCGGGATTGCCGCGCTCGATGACGGCATCGCCGGGACGCTGATCCTGCTGGGGGATATGCCCGAGATCGGCACGCCGCTGCTCGACCGGATGATCGCGGCCTTCGATCCGGCGCAGGGCATCGACATCGTACGCCCCCGCACCCCGTCGGGTGTAGCCGGAAACCCGGTGCTGTTTGGTCGCCGCCATTTCGCCGCGTTGCAGGCCCTCAACGGCGATACCGGCGCGAAAGCCATCATCGCCGCCCATCCCTCCCATGTCCTCGACCTGCCCACCGCAGACGAGTCGATTCTGGTCGATCTGGACACGCCTGAGGCGTGGTCGGCCTGGCGTGCGGGGCGATAAAGTCGCCCGGTTACCGGCCTTAGAAGTCCCGGGTCACGTGGTTAACTCGATTTCAAGGCTGTCCGATTAGCGTTGTATAGAAGCGCATCCCGTATCGGAGGCTGCGATGAACCCTGCGAGAGCACCCTTGAGCAAGTTTTTGCCCTTTATCCTGTTCGCGATCTGCCTCGCCATAGCGGGGATTTTGGCGTGGGCAATGCCGTCGCAATGGCCTGCTGCATTGGGTTTGGCATTGTCGGGTGCGGGAATCGGTCTCGCAATGCGCGCGCTTGGCAACCAGAACGACACCCGCGATCTCGAACGGCAAGTTGTCTCTCTACGCCAGGAAAATACCACCCTGAACGCCCGAATCGACAAAAGCTTCAGCATGATCGACGAGCTGGCCGATGTCGTCGAGCAGGTCGCGACGATGGCCGCCGAGGATAGCGGCCCGTCAGTCCAGCACCGCTTGTCCGCGCTGGAGGCGGCGGGAATGGCCGCGCCTGTCGCCCTCGCATCGTCGGTCGCGGCGGCACCGGTTGCGGCCTTTGCGGCCACCGAAGCCGATTCGATTCCACTGACCCCTCTCTTCGACGCCAAGGCCGACCCTGCCACCGACCGCGACCCCGCCGGGTATATTCTGGGCGGCGGGCAGGAGGAAGACCGCGCCGCTGTCTCTCAACTTCTCGCAAGGCTCGTTACCGTGGCGTCGGGGCTCGAGGCCGCCGGACGCGAGGTACGCTTGTTCTTGCGCCTTTCGCCCGATGCCCTTGCGCAACCCGATGTCGTATCCGGTATCCTTTCGGCCACCGAGAATTCAGCGGTCCAGCGCCGTCTGACGATCCTGACCTCGCAGGCCGGTTTCGATTACGAGGCCAAGGACGCGGTCAGCCGCATCTTTGATCGCGGCTGTCCCTATGCCCTTGAAGGCGTGGGGGAATGGTCGCCGAGTCTTGGTCCCATGGGCCGCGCCGGTCTCGATTTCGTCGTTGCCGATGCCACCCGCGTCGTTGAGGCGGCGGACGGTGATGACCCGGCAAGCCTGTCCCGGACCCTGCGCGAGAATGACATCAAGCTGATCGTCGGCGGTATTGCCGATGACGCCGCCCTCGATGCAGTCCGAAAACTCGACCCGACCTTTGTGATCGGCCCCGCCTCTAGCGGCGCGTAGGAGGCGACCCGATGAGTGACCACCCGGAGCGTTGCCCGCGCTCGGCCACCCTGCAAAGCATCAACTGGATCGGTGTTCTGTGCTTCCTCGGGTCCGTGTGGTTGCTCCGCGAGAATGCGTGGCTTGCCGATGGCTCGCCCAATCCGCACAAGATTCCCAACATCGCCGCGACCCTGATTGCCTGTGCCGCCTTTGCCCTGCCGGTGATCGGGTTGGAGTTCTTGATTCTCAAAACCTATCGCAATGCCAGTACCGGCCTTGACTGGTCGCTGGTGCCTCGGATCAACGAGGCGAGCATTGCGCGGGTCGCGATCAAGCTGGTGGGCCTGTGGTCGACCCTGGCGATCATCGGCCTCGTCTACCTGCTCTTCCCCGAATACAAGGCGACGCTGTTCGAGCCGTTCTGGGATGTGCTTGAGATTGTGATCCCGGCCTTTCTGGTGATCTCGCCGGTCTATTTCTTCTGGATCGACGGGCGGATGAAAGAGCCGCGCGATGGCTATTGGCATCTCGGGGCGCTGATCTTCGGCTGGTCCGAGGCGGTCGATCTGGGCAAGGTGCGTCAGCACGCGCTCGGCTGGATGGTGAAGGGATTTTTCCTGCCGCTGATGTTCAGCTATTTCCACGGCAACATTAATCACCTGCGGGTTACGGATATTCCAGCCTTTACGTGGGATGCCGCGCAGCTCGACATCATCGCGTGGCAGCGGATTCTCTATGACATTCTGATCCTCGTCGATGTCGGTGTGATCGTCGTCGGCTACGCTTTGACCGTACGCCTGTTCGACAGCCATATCCGCAGCGCCGAGCCGACCTGGTCCGGCTGGATACCGGCGATCATCTGCTATCAGCCGTTCTGGGGCCTGATCGGGCCTAATTACTTCGCCTATCGAACCGACCTCGACTGGGCGAGCGCGCTGGAGGGGTTTCCGGTCGTCCGGGTGATCTTCGCGGCGATAATCCTGCTGTTGATGGGCGTCTATACCTGGGCCTCGGTGAGTTTCGGCCTGCGGTTCTCGAACCTGACCCATCGCGGCATCATCACCAACGGCCCTTACCGCTTCACCAAGCACCCGGCCTATCTGTCGAAGAACCTGAGCTGGTGGTTCGAGGCGCTGCCTTTCCTCGCGCCCTTCGTCATGGGCTTTCGCGGGAATGGCTGGAGCGGGCAGTGGACCGATGCGCTGACCCGCACCCTGCGCCTGCTCGGGGTGAACCTGATCTACTACATCCGCGCCCGCACCGAAGAACGGCACCTGAGCCAAGACCCGGTCTATGTGCGCTATGCCCTCTGGATGGAGAAGCATTGCCTGATGGCCTGGGTGCCGCGCCTCGTGCGCTGGGCGCGCTACGCCCCGCCGCGCTGGTGGCTGGAAGAGCGCGAAGCCGCAAGGGTCGAGCGCGAGAGCAAAGACCCGACGCCGGGCGAATAACCCGGCCTCAATAGGATCGCGGCAACCCGAGCACATGCTCGGCCAGATAGCTGAGGATTAGGTTGGTCGAGATCGGCGCGACTTGATACAGCCGCGCCTCGCGGAACTTGCGCTCGACGTCATATTCCTCGGCAAAGCCGAACCCGCCATGGGTCTGCATACACATCTCGGCGGCCTGCCAAGACGCATCGGCGCAGAGCATCTTGGCCAGGTTGGCTTCCTCGCCGGGGTTCTCTCCCGCATCATAAAGGCGGATGGCCTCGCGCAGGGTCAGTTCGGCGGCGCGCAGATTGGCGTAGGCTTTGGCAATCGGGAACTGTATCCCCTGATTCTGGCCGATGGGTCGCCCGAATACCGTGCGGTCTTTGGCATAGGCCGTGGCGCGCTCGATGAACCATTTTGCATCGCCAATACATTCGGCGGCAATCAGGATGCGCTCGGCATTCATGCCCGAGAGGATATAGCGAAAGCCCTTGCCGGCCTCGCCAATCAGGTTCTCGGCTGGCACCGTCATGTCATCGAAGAACACTTCGGTCGTCGCGTGGTTCAACATCGCGCGCAGGGGCCGGATGGTCAGGCCATTGCCGACCGCCTCGCGCATATCGACCAGCAGCACCGACAGACCGTCGGTCTTCTTCGCACCCTCGGCGGGCGGGGCCGTGCGGCAGAGCAGGATCATCAGGTCCGAATGCTCGGCCCGCGAGGTCCAGATTTTCTGGCCATTGACGATATAGCGATCCCCGTCCAGCCGCGCGGTGGTGCGCAGGGCGGCGGTGTCGGTGCCGCTCGTTGGCTCGGTCACGCCAAAGGCTTGCAGGCGCAGGGAGCCATCGGCAATACCCGGCAAGTACTGCGCCTTTTGGTCGGGCGATCCGTGACGCAACAGCGTGCCCATCGTGTACATCTGGGCATGGCACGCGGCGGCATTACCGCCCGAGCGGTGAATCTCTTCAAGAATTGCGCAGGCGGCGGATAGCGGCAGGCCCAGCCCGCCGAAACCTTCGGGGATCAGCGCCGACAGATACCCGGCGCGGGTCAAGGCCTCCACAAACCGGGTCGGATAGGCGCGCTCTCGGTCGCATTCGCGCCAATAGCTGCCGGGAAACCCTGCACAAAGGCGCGTGACACCGTCGCGGATTTCGGGATGATCGAGGGAATAGGTCACGAACGTCCCCGGCGCGCCAAGATCACACGGCGTAAACTGCAATCAATTTTAAGCGAAGACCGTTTCGTCACGCCAATCCCGTCTGTTACCAAGGAGAACCTGTCTTCTTGTTCCATACTGTCACTCTGCCGCGCCAAACCCACCGGCGCGGCATTTTTTTATTCTGGCCGCGCACCGCTCTCGCTTGGCTTCATGCCCAGCACATCGAGCATGTCATATTCACCCGGCAAACGCCCGACGCCCCACAGCGCAGCCTTGACCGCGCCCCGGGCAAAGATGCGGCGGTCGGTGGCCAGATGGCGCAGGACAATGCGCTCGCCGTCGGCGGCAAAGATCACGTCATGTTCGCCAACCACATCACCGCCCCGGATCGCGTGAAAGCCGATGGTGCCCCGTCCCCGCGCGCCTGTGATCCCGTCCCGCCCCCTGTCCGAGACATCATCGAGCGCCACCCCGCGCCCGTCGGCGGCGGCCTCGCCCAGCATCAAGGCGGTGCCCGAGGGCGCATCGACCTTGCGGTTATGGTGTGCCTCGACGATCTCGATATCGAAATCCTCGTCCAGCGCCGCCGCGACCTGCCGGGTCAATTGCGTCAGCAGATTGACCCCAAGGCTCATATTCCCGGCGCGCACGATCACCGCATGGCGCGCGGCTGCCGACAGCTTTTCGAGATGCGCGGCTGCGAAACCGGTCGTTCCGATCACATGGACCAGCTTGGCCTGAGCCGCGATGGCGGCATGGGCGACCGTGGCATCGGGCGAGGTGAAATCGATCAGCGCATGGGCGCGGGCGCAGGCCTCAAGCGTATCCGAGGTCACCGAGACCCCAACCGGTGCCCCGCCCATCGCCTCGCCAATATCCCTGCCCTCCCAGTCATGGCCGGAGCGTTCGGTCACGGCATGAAGGGCCATGCCCTCGGTCTCATGCACCTGCCGGATCAGCATCTGGCCCATGCGGCCCGAGGCTCCGGCGATGACGATGCGGATGGGCGTATCTGACGTGCTCACGGGCGGTGCCTCCGGTTCAGGGTCCGGCTCTGGTAGCAAAGCGAGCCGGTCAGCGAAAGGCCGGGGGCATTCATGCTGTATAGCGGCCCTGATAGGCCTTCGACAGGATCACGGCCACCAGCGCACTGCTAAAGGCAGAGATTGCCGCCGCGAAGGGCGCCATGACGAACAGACCGGTCGGGGCCTCGACGCCCATTCCTTGCTGCATCGCGGTTCCGGGCAGCAGGATCAGGCTGGCCATCATCATGAAGCCCAGCGCCACCGCCGCAATCAAACGCCACATCAGAACACCGGTCGTATTCCGTGCCTGCGCCGCCGCAAGGCTCGCATCTGTACCGGCGACCAACGCGGGCAGTATGGTGCCATAGCGTGCATAGGCGACCAAAAGGCCGACATATCCGGCGGCCTCGATCAATCCGATACCGGTCCAATCCCCCAGGCGCGTCATCAGCACCAGAAAGACCGTCGCCAGCAATTCGAGCTGAAAAAAGATGCGAAAGCCCGGTTCGCGTATCATCATGATCGGGGCCAGCGGCGGCGCTTTGCCCGCGCTGAGAAAATGGCGGATCACAGCATAGCTGAGAAACGTCATGATAATCGCCTCAAGAAGCGAGTAGAGGGCGCTGTCCTCGGCTTCGGCGGCAAGGGCGATGACCAGAACCGTCGCACTCGCCCCGATACAGGTCAGCGCAATCGGCATGATGCCGCCCAGGGCGTGCAGCGTTTGCGCGACCGCCGTATCCGGAACATTGTCGTCGCCGGGCCGGTTCACGGATGCGCGCGCCGGATCAACTCGTCATCCGTCCCCAGAAATCCTTCACGGTCTTGAAGAACGTCTCGTTTTCCGGGCTGTTCTTTTCCGTTCCGGCAATGGTCTGGAACTCTTCGAGCAATTCCTTCTGGCGTTTGGTCAGGGCCACCGGCGTTTCGACGCCGACCTCGATATAAAGATCGCCCTCGCGGTTCTGGCGCAGCACCGGCATTCCCTTGCCGCGCAGGCGGAACTGCTTGCCCGACTGGGTGCCCGAGGGGATCGAGACCCGGGCGCGTCCGCCGTCGATGGTCGGGGCTTCGATCGGCCCGCCAAGCGCCGCCAGCGCCATCGGCACGGGGATACGGCAATAGAGGTCCGGACCCTCGCGCTGGAAGATCGCGTGGGGTTCGATATCGACGAAAATATAAAGATCGCCCGGCGGCCCACCCATCAGGCCCGCCTCGCCCTCGCCGGGCAAGCGGATGCGGTTGCCGTCCTCGACACCCTTTGGAATCTGGACGTTAAGCGAGCGTTCCTTGCGGGTGCGACCCGAGCCCGAGCAACTGCCGCACGGACTTTTGATCACCTGACCGCGCCCCTGACAGGTCGGGCAGGTGCGCTCGACGGTGAAAAAGCCCTGTTGGGCACGAACCTTGCCCATACCGGCGCAAGTACCGCAGTTTTCAGGCTGCGCGCCCTCGGCGGCACCGGTGCCATTGCAACTGTCGCAGGCGATGGCCGTTGGCACTTTGATCGAGGCCTGCTTGCCGGAATAGGCATCCTCCAGCGAGATGGTGAGGTTATAGCGCAGGTCGGCCCCGCGCATCTGCCCGCCGCCGCGCTGGCGACCGCCGCCGCGCTGGCCGCCAAAGCCGCCGAACAGGTCATCGAAAACATCGGCAAAGGCCGATCCGAAATCGCCATTACCGCCGCGCGCTCCGGCGAACGGATTACCGCCGCCCATCCCGCCCTGCTCGAAGGCGGCGTGGCCGAACTGGTCATAGGCCGCACGTTTCTGGGGGTCTTTCAGCGCGTCATACGCTTCGTTGACCTCCTTGAACTGGTCTTCGGCCTTGGGATTGTCCTTGTTGCGGTCAGGGTGAAATTCCTTCGCCTGCTTGCGATAGGCAGATTTCAACTCGGCCTCGGAGGCCCCCTTCTCGACGCCGAGCACATCGTAATAATCGCGCTTTGCCATCTTCTATCCCTGCCGGATCGTGTCGTTGGTTTCTGAAACTCCGGCAAAGCCTAGAATCTCACCGATCTTGCGCGGCCACAACGCCGCCTCGCCATGCGCTCGTCCCGTCTCGGAGAACCGTGCGCGCAGCGCAGGATCGTCGACCAAGGTCCGCAGGGCCGTTGTTACTGCATCGATGTCGTCACCGTCGACAACGAATCCTGTCTGGCCGTCGAGAACGGCTTCCTTCGCGCCGCCAGCGCGTCCGCTGATCGAGGGGAGGCCCGCCAGCGCGGCTTCGACATAAGAAATGCCAAATCCCTCCATCTCGCCATTCACGTCGCGCCCCGGCTGGAGAAAGACCTCCGCCGATGATAGCAGCGCCGCCTTCCGCGCACCCTCGACCCGTCCGACGAACTTGACCAGATGCTTCGCACCCAGATCCGCGACGAGGTCTTCGAGGCGCGCGCGGTCGCCCCCTTCACCGGCAACGATCAGCCGTCCCTTTCCGAGCGCAGCGGTGGCCCGAATGGCCTGGTCAATGCCCTTCCAGTCGATCAACCGGCACATCGACAGCAATCGCGGCGATGCACCGTCCCAAAGGGCATCGGCCCAGCGACGATCGTCATCGGTACAATCCGCGAGCGCATGGACCGGGGGATGAACAACCGCCACCTTCAGATCATCGGGGGTGCATCCTGCACTGCGCCGTTCCAGCGTATCCCGCGAAACGACGATCAGTCGATCCGAACGGGTCAGGGCTCGTCGGATCCGATCCCGCTTCGGCCCATCGAACGGAATTTCATTCCCGTGGGCATAGGCCATGACCGGCACGCTGCCCGTATCGCGGGGCAAGGCTTCCAGGCTCTTCCAGCTATCGGCGATGATCGCTGTGATCCGGCCCTGACGCAGCAGGCTCGCGATGCGACGTGCCTTCGACCATCGCCGAAACGGGCGCGGCCCAGTGAACCGTTCGACCCTGTAGGGACGCTCGCGCGCTGCATCGTATCGTCGGGCCTCTCCGGCACCGTCTGCCAGTACGATCACTTCATGGCCGATCAGCGCAGTATGATGCGCAAGACCCTCCATAAGGTTCTCGATCCCGCCCGAGGAGGGCGGAAATGCCTGTGCAGAAACCAGGATCATCGATTCACCTGCTGATACCCAACCGGAGTGCGGCGGTGCATCCGGATTAGCTGGATGCACCGCTCTCCAATCAGGACGCCTTGCGATCGTTGTCGTCGCCGGTGACTTCCTCGAAGTCGGCATCGACCACGTCATCGTCCGGGCCGCCGCCATCGCGTTTCGCATCGGCTTCCGCTGCCGCTGCGTCATCTTCCTGGCTCTTCTTGTAGATCGCCTCGCCGAGCTTCATCGACGCTTCGGCAAGGGTCTGGCTTTTCGCCTGAATTGCCTCGGCATCGTCGCCCTCGGTCGCTTCGCGCAGTTCGGTGATGGCGGTGGTGATCGCCTCGCGCTCTTCCTCGCCGACCATCTCGCCGTGTTCCTTGAGCGATTTTTCGGCCCCGTGGATCATCGACTCGGCCTGATTTCGGGCCTCGACCAGCGATTTGCGCTTCTTGTCCTCATCCGCGTATTCGGCGGCATCCCGGACCATTTTGTCGATCTCGTCATCGCCAAGACCGCCCGAAGCCTGAATGGAGATGTTCTTCTCCTTGCCGGTGGCCTTGTCGCGCGCCGAGACGTTGACGATACCGTTGGCATCGATGTCAAAGGCGACCTCGATCTGCGGCACACCGCGCGGTGCGGGCGGAATGTCTTCCAGATTGAACTGACCGAGCATCTTGTTATCCGCGGCCATCTCGCGCTCGCCTTGGAACACCCGGATCGTCACGGCGGTCTGGTTGTCATCCGCGGTCGAGAAGATCTGCGATTTCTTCGTCGGAATCGTCGTATTGCGGTCGATAAGACGGGTAAAGACCCCGCCCTGGGTCTCGATCCCGAGGCTCAGCGGCGTGACGTCGAGCAGGACCACGTCCTTGACGTCCCCTTGCAGGACACCGGCCTGGATGGCAGCACCCATGGCAACGACTTCATCGGGGTTCACGCCCTTATGCGGCTCTGCCCCGAAAAAGGTCTTCACCGTCTCATGGACGCTTGGCATACGGGTCATACCGCCAACGAGAACCACCTCGTCCACATCTGCCGGGGTCATGCCGGCATCCTTGAGGGCGGCCTTGCATGGCTCAAGCGTCCGCTTGATCAGGTCTTCGACCAGCGATTCAAACTTCGCCCGGCTGAGTTTCAGCGTGAAGTGCTTCGGACCCGAAGCATCGGCGGTGATGAAGGGCAGGTTGATTTCGGTCTGGGTCGCCGAGGACAGTTCGATCTTGGCTTTCTCAGCGGCTTCTTTCAGGCGCTGCAGAGCAAGCTTGTCCTTGCGCAGATCGATGCCCTGTTCCTTCTTGAACTCATCGGCCAGATAATCGACCAGACGCAGGTCGAAATCCTCACCGCCGAGGAAGGTATCGCCATTCGTCGCGCGAACTTCGAAGACGCCATCGCCAATCTCGAGGATCGACACATCGAACGTACCGCCGCCGAGGTCATAGACCACGATCGTCTTGCCGTCCTGCTTGTCGAGGCCGTAGGCGAGCGCGGCTGCCGTCGGCTCGTTGATAATGCGCAGGACTTCGAGCCCGGCGATCTTGCCCGCATCTTTCGTGGCCTGACGCTGTTGGTCGTTGAAGTAGGCGGGAACCGTAATGACGGCCTGTTCCACCGGCGCACCGAGATAGCCCTCGGCGGTCTCTTTCATCTTTTGCAGAATGAAGGCCGAGATCTGGGCAGGCGAATACTTGTCGCCATTGGCCTCAACCCAGGCGTCGCCGTTGCCGCCATCGACGATTTTGTAAGGCACCATGTCCTTGTCTTTGCCGATGATCGGATCGTCCATGCGACGACCGATGAGGCGCTTGACGGCAAACAGGGTGTTTTCGGGGTTGGTCACGGCCTGCCGCTTGGCGGACTGGCCGACCAGACGCTCGCCGTCATCGGCGAAGGCGACCATAGATGGGGTGGTGCGGGCACCTTCGGCATTCTCGATCACGCGGGCGGCGGAACCGTCCATGATCGATACACAGGAGTTCGTTGTTCCGAGATCGATACCGATAACTTTAGACATGCAGTTTTCCTCTCAAGCAAAAGCCCGGGAGATGCGGATACCGCCATCTCTGTGGGCCTTCCCGTCCGTTGCGCCTCGATAGGATTTCGCGGCGGTTTTTCATGTTCTCGCGACATATATGGAGGGGCCTGTGGCATCGCAAGCGTTGCCCGTCAGGAATCTTGTTCAAAAGACGACACTGCCCCTCACCTGTGCGCAAGAGGACGCAGGATGGGCGGCGATTGGCGTCAGTTGACCATCTCGTGGGGGAAGATCATCGAAAAGACCGCGCCGCCGGTCTGTTTGTTGCGCGCCCGCAGGACGCCGTTCAGGCTGCTGCTATAGGTTTTGCAGATCTGCATCCCGAGGCCGCTGGAGGCATCGAGGTCGAACCCGTCGGGCAGCCCGTCGCCGGTATCCGCCACGCGGAGCAGAACCGTCTTGTCGCGCTCGTTCACGATCAGCGACACGCTCACTTTGATCGGCAGGCCTCCCCGCCGGTGCTTCAGCGCATTGCTCACCAGTTCCGAGGTGACAAGCCCGATGGCGATGGCGTGGTCCGCCAGCACGGTGATCTTGGCCGCCTCGACCAGCACCACCTCCGACGCGTCAGCCAGCATCGTTCCCAGATCCTCGCACAGCTTTCTCATGTAAGGGGCGATGGCGACGGTCTTGATCTCCGAATGGCCGTGCAGTTGCTCGTGGACCCGCGAGAGAATGCCGATACGGTTCGCGGCATCGGACAGCGCCTCGCGCCCCTCGCCATCGGCCATGAAACGCATTTTCATGCGCAGGATGCTGCCAATCAGGGCAAAGCTGTTCTTGACCCGATGATCCACCTCGGCACTGAGAATGCTATGGCGCTCGATCAGCTTGTCTTTTTCGATCAACTCGGCGCTGAGCCGTTCGGTATAGGACTGCAGCTGCATATCCCGCTCGCGCAAGCTCTGCTCGGAAACGATCGACGTGGTGATGTCCCGCGACGTGGCGAGAATGTACTCGGTGCTGCCATCCTCGCCATAGACCGGCGCAACGTTGACATTCCACCAGCGAGACAGCCCCCGGGACGTGGGGCAATAGGCGTCGAAGCAAGAGCGCTTGCCAAGTCGCGCATCCTCGATGGCGCTTTCCATCATGTCCTGGGACTCGCGAGGCCAAAGCGACGGCCAGCGCCGCCCCTCGATATCCGTCAGCGAATCGACTTCATGGGCGTCCAGACCATTGTGATTCATGTAGAGCAGCGTGCCGTCGAGGCTGATCAGCTTGATATAATCCGGGGACGAATCGAGGATGGAACGCGCCAGACCAGTACCGATAACCGCCTCGATCCGCTCGATCGCATCGGCACTCGCTTTCGGTATGGAAGGGACCCTGAGGTCTGTCATTACTTTCGTCCTTGCCGTTCCGGTCCGCGCCGGTGGCCCCGTCGATCTCCTTGCGGTTTTCGTCTTCGTAGACTGGCTGTGTGCCATTCCGCGTGATTTGTCTATAAAAGAAGACACACTCACTGATCTAAGAATTTGCCGGTTAAGATCGGCATGATCAAGGATTTTAGAGCATATGGAGCACGAAATTCCCGTCGAAATAATCCATGAAGTGATGGTCGCGCGCGGTGCGCTGACAAACGCAGAACAGCGCGCTCTGGTCATGGACCTGCGCGAGATTGCGAAGGTCGCGCCGCCCTTCTCGCCCATGACCGGCTGGGGGAAACCGATGTCGGTGAAGATCACGGCGGCGGGTCGGTTCTGCTGGTTCTCGGATCGCAAGGGCTATCGCTATATCGAGGCCCATCCGCAGACCGGCAACCCCTTCCCGCCAATCCCGCCGCTGGCGCTGGCGGTCTGGGAGCGGTTCGAGAGCCGGGTGCCACCCGATTGCTGCCTGATAAACTACTACGGTGAGGGCGCGCGCATGGGCTTGCATCAGGACCGGGACGAGGCTGATTTCGGCTTTCCGGTCGTCTCGATCAGCCTCGGTGACCCCGGCCTTTTCCGCATCGGCGGGGTCGAGCGCAAGTCCCCGACCCGCAGTTTCTGGCTCGAAAGCGGTGATGCCATGGCGTTGCAGGCCGAGACCCGCCTCGCCCACCACGGCATCGACCGGATCAAGTTCGGCGAAAGCGCGCTGTTGCCCAAGGGCGGACGCCTGAACCTGACACTGAGACGCGTCGCGCCCGCCTAGATCTCGACCTCGTCCCGATCCCGCACTGCGGTGTAAAAGCACGACCGCCGCCCGGTGTGGCAAGCCGGCCCCGTCTGATCGACCACCAGCAACAGACAATCCCGGTCGCAATCCATGCGCATTTCGATCAGACGCTGGGTATGGCCCGAGGTATCCCCCTTGCGCCAGAACTCCCCGCGCGACCGGGACCAATAGACGACCCGCCCCTGCCGCAATGTCTCAGCAATGCTGTCGGCATTCATCCAAGCCAGCATCAGCACTTCGCCGGTCCCTTCTTGCTGGGCAATCGCGGGGATCAGGCCCTTCTCATTAAAGGCCAGCGTTGCGGGGTCGAAGGGGTCTGCCATGGCTGCGCCTTTCGCAAAAGAGAGCGGGGCGCTATATTGCACGGAAGGACGGCGCAGGCGAGTGCCGAAGGGGATGGGCTATGGTTGATCTTATCAGTTTGTATTCGAAGAAGATTTTGTCACTGGCGGCAGATATTCCGCATACCGGACGCTTGCCGGAGCCCGAGGCCAGCGTCACCAAACGCTCGCCCCTTTGCGGGTCCACGATCACCATCGATCTGGCGGTCGAGGACGGACACATCGCCGCATTCGGACAAGACGTAAAGGCCTGTGCCCTCGGCCAAGCCTCGGCGGCGGTGCTGGGCGAACATGCCATCGGCCTGACGCTGGACGAGGCGCGAACCGTTCGCGAAGACCTGCGCGCCATGCTCAAGGACGGTGCGAAGCCGCCCAAGGGCAAGTTCGAGAAACTCAAACTGCTCGAACCCGCGCGGGACTACAAAAACCGCCACGCCTCGATCATGCTGGCCTATGATGCCACGGTCGAGGCGATGGAGTCGGTCGGCGCGGGCGCGGCGGCGCAAGGCTAAAGCGTCACTCTTCTCCCCCCGACGATCTCGCCATTGAAGTTGGTAATGTCTCGGTCGAGATAGGCCCGCGCCGTCTCGTACCCCGCATCCAGTGCCCCGATCCGCACCAGCAACGCGGCGCAGACGGCCTCGCAGGCGGGGACGTAGCCGCTCTCGATCTTGATACAAAAGCCCAGACCTTTCTCGGGGAAGACGCCGGTATAAACGCCATCCGCCCCCGTCTTCACAACCGCCCGCCTCCCGGTCGCGCGGGTCAACGCGAGGCAGGCGCGGCCCTCGCCCGAAAACAGGACGGGATGCGCCGCCATCGCTGCCACCAACGCCATCGCCGCCGCCCCCCGCGCTTTGCCGAGCCGTTCGGGCGATGCGAACAGCGCCATGGCCCGCGCGACACCGACCAGCGGCGCGGCGAAATTTGGCGCGGAACAACCGTCAATGCCATAGGCGAGCGGTGCCTCCGTCCCCGTCATCTCGGCAAAGGCCGCTTCCACCGCTGCCTGAACTGGCTCGCCGGGGGTAAGATAGCCGCTCAGATCAGCCCCGATATGCTGCGCCAGCGTCAAAAACCCGGCGTGCTTGCCCGAACAGTTGTTGAGCAGCCGCGAGGGCGGTTGATCCTTCACCGCCGGGTCGCGCGGCGGCTGCGGACCGCAAAGCAAATCATCAGCGCCAAGGCCCCGATCCGCCAACCATGCCGCCACCGCGTTCGTGTGAACCGGCGACCCCTCGTGGGACGCACAGGACAGCGCCAACTGCTCCGTGGTCAACCGCGCGGCCTTCGCGGCCCCGGACTCAATCAACGGCAGGGCCTGGATCATTTTGATCGACGAGCGCGGCAAGATGGCCGCGTCGATGTCGCCCCAGGCCTCGATCAGATCGCCCGCCGCATTACAGATCGCCGCCGCCCCACGATGGCTGTTCTCGACCATCGGGCCGCGTGTTGTCTCGACCAATACCGGATTCGCCACAGGCATCCTTTCTATATTTCGGTTCCGAGAGGGCGCGAGAGCAGGCGCTCGATCCCCTCATCCACGGTCACCTCACCACCTAAAATCGCCGCCACGGTCTCGCAAATCGGCATCTCGATCCCATGCCGCTCGGCCAGTGCCACGGCAGAGGCGGCGGTGTGGGTGCCCTCGCTGACGCCCTTCGCCCCGGTCTCGCGCGCCGGATCGCCCAGTACCAGCCCCGCCGTAAAGTTGCGCGACTTCTCCGATCCGCAGGTCAGGACCAGATCACCCATGCCGGACAGCCCCGCCAACGTCTCGCGCCGCGCGCCCATGGCGAGGCCAAGCCGGGTCATTTCGGCCAGCCCCCGCGCCACCAGCGCCGCCCGCGCACTCTCGCCCAGGCCCCGGCCCGCAACGATGCCGCACGCGATGGCCAGCACGTTCTTGATCGCCCCGCCCACCTGCGCCCCGACGGGATCATCGCTGGCATAGGGCCGAAAGCTCGGCGTGCCGAGGCGCGCCTGCAAGTCGGCGGCGAGGTCCGCATCCCCGGCGGCCACCGTCACCGCTGTCGGCAGCCCCCGCACCACATCGGCGGCAAAGCTGGGGCCGGAGAGGACGGCCAGCGGATTGCCCAGCGTCTCGCCCGCGATCTCCGTCGGCAGGGCCAGCGTCCCGCGCTCGACCCCCTTCGAGCACAGCACCACCGGCGCGCCCGGGGCCAGATCAGCCGCAAGACCCGACAGAACCGCCCGCGTTGCCTGCACCGGCACAACGCAGAAAACAACCTCGGCCCCGCGCAAAATCGCCGGATCATCAGACGCGCGGATCTCCGGCGACAAATCGACCCCGGGCAGGCGCGAAGACCGCCGCGCGCCCATGACCTCCGCCGCCGTTTCCGCCCGCCGCGCCCACAGCACCGTCTCGGCCCCGGCTTGCGCCGAGAGCTGCGCCAGCGCCACGCCCCAACTGCCGCCGCCGATCACCCCGATGCTCATGCCTTGGCCCCGCGCTTGCCAAAGCCGACCACCGGAGCCGATGTCTCATCCAGCGGCCAGCGCGGGCGCGGGGCGAGCGAAAAGTCATCCACATCACCGCGCGCCAGTCGCTCCAGCCCCGCCCACGCGATCATCGCGGCGTTGTCGGTGCAGAGCGCGAGGGGCGGCGCGATCAGCGCGAACTCCTGTGCCGCGCAAACCGCCTCCAGCCCGTCCCGAATCGCCCGGTTCGCCGCGACGCCGCCCGCTACCGCGAGAACCGGCGCGGTCACGTCAGGATAGCCCGCGCGAAACCCCGCCATCGCCTTCGCCGTCACCCGTGTCAGCGCCTCGACACAGGCCGCCTGAAACCCCGCGCAGAGGTCAGCGACATCCTGCGCCGTCGGCTCGCCCTCGGCGCGCAGGGCATCGAACTTGACCCGCAGGGACGTTTTCAGCCCCGAAAACGAAAAGTCACAGCCCTTGCGCCCCAGCAACGCGCGCGGAAACTCAAACCGCGCCGCGTCCCCCGCCATCGCCGCCCGCTCCACCGCCGGACCGCCGGGAAAGCCAAGCCCCATCAGCTTGGCCGTCTTGTCGAACGCCTCCCCCGGCGCGTCGTCCAGCGTGGTGCCGATGCGGCGATAACGCCCGGGCGCGGCAACGTCGATCAACTGGCAATGGCCCCCGGAAACCAGCAGCAGCAAGAACGGATATGCCACCGCATCGGTCAGCCGCGCGGTCAGGGCGTGCCCCTCCAGATGGTTCACCCCGATCAGCGGCTTGCCGGACCCGAGCGCCAGCCCCTTGGCGCAGGACACCCCCGAGATCAGCCCACCGATCAGCCCCGGCCCCGCCGTCACCGCAATCGCATCCACCGCCGACAGCGCCAGACCCGCCTCGCGCAACGCCTCGGCCACCGCGACGTCCAGCTTTTCGGCATGAGCGCGGGCGGCAATCTCCGGCACCACCCCGCCAAACGCCGTATGCAGGTCGATCTGGTCATAGACCACGCTCGACAAGATTTCCCCCGGCGGCGCATCGGCCCGCCCGCGCACGACCGCCGCAGCGGTTTCGTCGCAACTGGATTCAATGCCGAGGACAGTAAGGGAGGTCATGAGCCCTGCTCGCGGAGGCCGAAAACCTACCCCTAGACCATAACCGCCGCGACCTGAACCGAAAGCCGCATATCCTTTTTGGTGAGAAGCCACCGCTGCCCCGGACACCCCACGCTGCCCCGGCCTTGGGCCGGGGCCTCGACGCGTACCGCGCAGCCTATCTCAAATCACCCTCAATTCTTGTAAAATATCCTCCCACGTCCTCACACGCCGACACCGGCATTTTCAACACGCCGCGCCAGCGTATCGAGTTCGATCAACAGCCGATGCACAGGCTCATGCCGGTCCACCCGGTATCCCGGCGGCCACCCCGGACGCATCGGACTGAGCGGCCCGATCCCCTTGCCCGCAGCCAAGCGCCGCGCCCGTGTCGCCTTCAACCGCGCCAGCCGCCGCGCCTGTTTCGGCAGGTCATCCAGCGCCGCCTTCAGCGCCGACAGCCGCCCCTGCAACCGTTCTGGATTGAGCGGCTGAACCGACGATGCCGCCCGCGCCTGCCAGTCATCGACGCCGATCACTGTGATCCGTGGCCCGTCCCGCACAACCTTGCGGCCCAGCTCGAAATCCTTGCGCGGATCAAACAGAGCAAATCCGCGCATCGCGCCAGACCCAGGCCCGAATCCCTGAAAATCCGGCAAGGCCCGCGCCCGGCGCGTGACCACCAAGCCCCGCGCCGCAAGCACGATCAACCGCCGCACCCCGGCCTCCACCGCCCGCATCCGGCGCAACAGGCCCAGATGCACCGCGCGTGGCACATCACCCCGAACCCGACCAAACATCTCTCCAAGCAGATGCAGCAGCACCCCGAGATTGCGTTTTATGACCAAGTCCCAGTCCATCGGCGTTTCTGTGATCCTCGTTTATGACGTACAAAGTGAGTACATTGCCGATATTATGTTGTCAATATGTTCTATTTCCTGGATGAGCAGAGTCGCAAGAGGGAACGGTTTTGCGACGGTTTTCCAACCGCAAAAGCTTCAATGGGTTCGTTAAAAAACGACCTTGGAACACGCCGTTGCAGCGACTTTTGTCAGGGCGTAACATCTGTCCATGGAAACCAATATTCGTAAAGTTAAACTGGCCTTCAAGGCTTGGGGTATTGGGCTATTATCGGCTGGGCTAGTGTTTTTGCCGCTTGCGCAAGTATGGGGTAGTAACGACGTAAATAATCCAATTTTAGACATAGTTATGCGAGTTGTTATTTTCGTATTGAGCATACCTCACTCGGTTCTGATGGCTGTGACTTTTGGGCTGCTTCTGAGTGCCCCATTGTTTTTGATTGCCTTGATCTTTGCACTTACTTTTAGCCGACTTGCGGCACGTAATCCCAAGAAAATTTCGGGGCTCGCTATTATCTTGACTGTCCTGATTATAGCCGGGACAGAGACAATTTCACGCGATAACCGTTGGGCTGCCAGCCACAGTTTCTGGGAGAAATTCAGTCACATTTCGCTCACTTGGGATACTTGGATCTTTGCGCTCCCAGTCGGCGTCGCATCATATTATTATTGTTCCGAGCTCCGACGACTAACCGCACGTATGGATGAAAAAGTTGAAAAAATACGTCAAGCTTGACGTTCCGAAAACGGTCTCATTCACCGCGAAATCGGCCACATCATTTAACCGAATTACTCAAACTGTAAGATCGCTATTGGGTCGTTGTGGTAAAGTCGCAAAAACCCATCGGTTTCGCGCCTCCCTAAATCCCGCCAGAACGCCTCCCCAACGTCATTTCCATTGTACTCGCCGCCGCCGTGGGTAGGCTGCCCCCCGACAGAACGCCCAGACAAAACGCGAGAGAGCGCAGCGCATGACCCTTCCTTACGGCCCCGAGCGTCCCATCCGCATCGGCACGCGGTCCAGCCCCCTTGCGATGGCGCAGGCGCATGAGACGCGCAACCGCATCCTCGCCGCCCATGATCTGCCGCCCTCGGCGGTGGTGATCGTCGACATGACCACCACCGGCGATCAGCGGCTCGAACTCAAGCTCGGCGCGATTGGCGGCAAGGGCCTTTTCACCAATGAAATCGAGGAGGCGCTGGTCGATGGCAGCACCGACCTCGCGGTTCACTCGATGAAGGATATGCCGACGGTTCTGCCCGAGGGCATGGAAATCTCGACGCTGCTACCCCGCGAAGACGTGCGCGATGCCTTCATCAGCCCGAATTATGACAGCATCGACGCGCTGCCCGCCGGGTCGCTGGTCGGCACCGCCTCCCTGCGCCGGCAAGCGCAACTGCTACACCGCCGCCGTGACCTGAAAGTCGGCCTGTTCCGAGGCAACGTCCAGACCCGGTTGCGCAAGCTGGGCGAGGGCGAGGCCGATGCGACGTTTCTCGCGATGGCGGGGCTGAGTCGCCTCGGCATGACCGATGTCGCAACCCGGCCCATCGACGTCG
>CALGNO010000057.1 GCA_937958625.1 uncultured Neomegalonema sp. | reverse complement strand
CACGCCGCTTTCGCGTTGGATTGTCAGTTTCCACCTCCACTGTACCGGCGCGAAGCGAGACAGTCGATCACTGCCGGACCCTCACAATATAGCGCAGCGAAGGCCCGTTCGCAATCCGAACGGCGGGCAATCCCTGAATCTGCGTAAACCCTGCATCGCCGTCCGAGATTTTAACGTATCAAAAATGTAAAATGTAGACAGACCCCGTCACCGGGCCACCGCCGCCGCATCGGCCCGTCGCGCAAGGGAATCCAGGCCGAGCAGCATCTCATGCACCGCCTCCTGCCCATTGATCCGATAGCCCGGGGGCCAGCCCGGGCGCATCGGACTGATGGGCAAGGCTTTACCGCCCCGTGCAGTGGCCTGCGCCCGCCGCGCGCGACATCGCGCAAGGCGCAGGGCATGTTTTGGTACATCGCCAAGACCGGCTTGCAGAGCCAGCAGACGATGCCGCAGGCGCAGCGGATTAAGCTCCCGCTCAACGGCACCCCCGGCAACCGTCCTGCCCTGCCAGTCATCAAGGCCGATCACGGTCACGCGCGGGTCACCCGCCCGGCCAATACCGGCGACCCCGAACCGTTTGCGCCGATCGAACAAAGGCACAGGCGGCCTGCGCGGGAGCGTTCTCCGGCGCTCGACAACCCCCGGCCCACGTCTCGTCGGCACAAGGCGCACAGACACCCCCCGCGCCGCCATCACCACCAACCGCCGAAATCCCGATTCCGCCACCCGCACCATGCGCAGCAGTTCCAGATGAACATCTTTGGAAACGACCCCGGACCCGGCCCGAACCAGCATCCAAAGGACCAGCCGCAACAGCTCTCCCCTGCCCTGCCGTATCGCCCGTTCCCAATCCATCTCGTCGCCGTCTCCGTGATCTATAACCGACACAACGTCTACAATGACGTATAAATGTTGTCAATATGTTCCGTGTGGACTTCGTGAGCGCAATATTGCCAAGTCTGGCGGTGCAGCACAAATCGAGTGTCGCAAAACCGATGGGTTTCGCGACAGGGTGGGCTGATTTCACCCGAGTGGCTTACCGCAAGCGATCAATATCGCGAACGCTTGCCGATGCTTTTTTTCTACCGTCTTGAATGCAATAATTGCCGTTTCAACCTCGCCAACAATTGCGAGCGCATCAACTGCTGAATAGCTGGCTGAAGGGTCGTAATCAGCTTCATGTCGGGATTCAAGCCATAGGACAAACGAGACAGCGAACTCGCGAATTTCTGTCGGAAACGACATGGTACTGTCTGTGGCTTTATTGCAGGCTTTTTTGACCGCTCCATGAGCGACGCTGCGATAGACATGCAACCATGCTCGATTTATGTCAGCCCCGCCTTCATCGCACGTCAACAGGTTCGCGCACTCTTCCAGAATGAAGTGGAACCCAGCATAGTATGCCGTGCTGATAGAGCGTCGGAGATCAGACTGGGAAGCGGGCTCTCCGCCTCCGCCCTCGCAAGCAAGCTTTAGTGCGCTATCAAGCAGCGCCGCATGCATGCTCTACCCCGACGATTTCTTGCTCTTCCTGAAAGTAATGGCGGACGTAAGGAAACCGTTGATCGCCAGCATCGACTAACTTAGCGCGCAGCTCGGTAACCAATTTTATCGTGATAGTCGGGCTGATCGCCTTCGCAGCGTCAAGATAGCAAATTCCCACCGAGATGGACGCTTCACCATCGTGGTTTTCGAACGACACAATCTCGCAAGGGCTAACATTGAAGCCGTTAAGGTGATCGCGCACCACGTCCTCAATGAGGGCTTTAGTCTCGTCCGAAATCTCATTATCAAAATTGGCCATGGTCACCCGAAGATGGCATCTTCGGGTTACACCTTCAATACGCTATGACTTAATTTTGCGATCAAGATGGTGGGAAGCGCGGAATTGAGTTCTACGACCCTCCAAAAACAGGAATTTTGACCATTCGTTTTGCGACTAGGTTTCGCGACAACTAACCCCTCAATTCTGCCGAGGCCAAAAACCGTCGCAGAACCGTTCCCTTTCGCAACGCGCCAGGCGGGCTAACATCTCGCCACCGCCGTCTTGCCCCACGACACCCTCCGACTTGACGTAACGTCATAGGGCCTTCATCGTTCATGCATGGGGCGGAAGACCCCTTTCAATTTTTTGGAGGAAACAGAATGATCCGGCACTTCATGCTCGCCGCCTTCGGGCTTGGGCTTGCAACCGCGACCCCGGCACTGGCCCAGGGCAATCTTGAAAAACTCAGCTCGTTCAAATCCACCGGCACCGCGATGATGGAGCCGATTCCGCAGGATGGCAGCAATGCCGCCGCGATCCGCGAGATCCTTAAAAAGATCGAGATGCCCGACGGCTTCAAGATCGACCTTTATGCCATCGTGCCCGATGCGCGGCATATTGCCGTCGGCCCGCAAGGCGTCGCCGCCTTCGTCGGCACCCGCAAGAACGAAGTCTATGTCATGACCGACCGCGACAAGGATCGCGTGGCCGATGACGTGAAACGCTTCGCGCCCTCGATTGATTTCGCAATCCCGAACGGCGTGTGCTTCTCGAAGGACGGGTTTCTCTACGTCGTCGAGCAAAACCGCGTGCTGTTGTTCCCCGCCGCCGAGTTTTTCTACGAGGGACCGGATGTCGCCGCCTTCAACGTGGTCGCCCAGGGCGAGCTGATCCCCGAGGACGAGGAAAGCTATAACCACACCGCCCGCGTCTGCGACATCGGCCCGGATAACAAGCTGTATATCTCGCTGGGACAGCCGTTCAACGTGGCCCCGCCCGAGAAACTGGACCTCTATAACGAGGTTGGTATCGGCGGCATCATCCGCATGGACCGCGACGGCAAGAACCGCGAAGTCTATACCTATGGCGTGCGCAACTCGGTCGGTCAGGACTTCCATCCCGAGACCGGCGAGCTGTGGTGGACGGACAATCAGGTCGACGGCATGGGGGATGACATTCCGCCCGGCGAGCTGAACCGCCAAACCGAAGCAGGCCAGCATTTCGGCCATCCGTGGTTCGGTGGCGGCACGACGCGCACCAATGAATACAAGGACGAGGAAGTGCCGGTCGAGGTGGTGCATCCCGTCGTCGAAACCGTCGCCCACGCCGCCGATCTCGGCATGGCCTTCTATACCGGTCGTCAGTTCCCGCAGAAATACCGCAACGGTATCTTCTCGGCCCAGCACGGGTCATGGAACCGCACCGAACCGGTGGGCGCACGGGTGATGTTCACGTCCATCGACGACGAGGGCAATGCGACGATGGTGCCGTTCGCCGAGGGCTGGCTGGACGAGGAAACCGGCGAGTATCTGGGCCGTCCGGTCGATGTGGCGATGCTGCGCGACGGGTCGATCCTGGTCTCGGACGATCTGGCCGGTGCGATCTATCGCATCTCCTACACCAAGTAACGGCCCCGAAAACCGCCCCTTGCCGGATTACCGGGAAGGGGCACCTGTTTGACTTGCCGGAGCGCCCTCGATGCGAATTTCAGCCGTTGCATGGCTTGCCCTCGCCGCCGCCTTCGTTGGCCTGACCGCGGCCACGACCGCCAGCGCCGAGCCGCCGGAGATCATCGACCAGTGCAAGACCTGTCACGGGGTTAACGGCCTCGCCCGCATCCCCACAGCGCCGCATATCGCGGGCACATCGCGCGGCTATCTCGAGCAGCAGTTGAAGGATTACAAATCCGGCAAGCGCGCGCACGAGGTCATGTCGGTCATCGCCGAAGACCTGACCCGCGACGATATGAAAGCCGCCGCGAAGTGGTATTCATCGCTCAAAATTACCGTCGAGCTGCCGGAATAACGCCGATGCCCATGCGCCTGACGGTCGGCTCACGCAACCGACTGACACGCGGATTCCTCGACCACCAGCCGGTCCCGGCCCGTGTTCTTTGCGTGGTAAAGCAAGCCATCGGCGCGGTTCAGCATCGACTCGACGGTGTCTCCGGTCGGGGCCATCTGGACAAGACCGATACTGGCGGTCACGCGGATATCCTGATCGTCGATCCGCATGATAGTGCGGCGCAGGGCGTCAATGATCCGCATACAGGCGACGGCGGCCCCGTCAAGATCCGCATGGGGAAAGAGCACCGCGAATTCCTCGCCGCCCAGCCGTCCGATCCCGTCATAGATGCGCAGCTCGTGCAACAACAGGGCTGAAAACTCGCGCAAGACCTCGTCGCCCGCATCATGGCCATAGGTATCGTTGATCAACTTGAACCGGTCGATATCGAGGACCGCCAGCGACAGCGGTGACCCGAACCGGCGACACCGGTTCTTCTCCTGATCCATCAGTTCCAGAAACCGCCGCCGGTTCGCGAGGCCGGTCAGGTGATCCGTGCGCGCCTCGACCTGCAATTCCTGATAGGCGTAGTGGAAATCCTTGATGCTGAGGATGTTTTTCGGAACGCCCGCTTCGACAACCGGCATGTGGCGAATGTTTCGTTGGTTCATCAGGTCCAGGATTTCGGCGACTTCATCCGTCGCAACGCATGTCAGGACATCCGTTGTCATGATATCGCGAACCAGCAACGCCGAAAAATCCCGTCCGCCGGCGGCAACGACGGCCACGAGGTCGCGTTCGGAGACGATGCCGACCAGCTGCTCCTGAGCGTCCATGACAACCAGAACGCCGACATTATAGCGCTGTAACCGCACCGCCATATCCGACAACGGGGTGTCCGGCGATACCATCTTGATGCCGATGCTGTTCTTTTCAAAGAGGAGTTCTGAAACAAGCATCGGATCGCCAATCGCAATGAGAGAATACGATCAGCGTAGATCAACGATCTTGATCTCTTGTTTAAGAACGACCATCGAATAGATCAAATACGATACACTATAGATGAATCCACGATTGATCGTCGTTTTCACCCCCCGCTTTCCTTGTTTTATCGCGTTTTCGGGCGAGAACCGGTATCCGCTTATCTTGAAAGCTTTACAAAAAGACGGTTATCGCCGCCCTTTTTCCAGATCCTCGCCCCAGCGTTTCGTGACCGGGGCATCGAGGCCAAAAAGGTCGAGGGCGCGGCCTACGGTCTGGTTGACGATATCATCCACCGTTTCGGGCTCGGAGTAGAATGCCGGAACAGGCGGATAGATGATCGCGCCCATTTCGCTCGCAGCCGTCATCGAGCGCAGATGGCCGGTATGCAGCGGCGTCTCGCGGACCATCAGCACCAGCCTGCGGCGCTCCTTCAGCACCACATCCGCCGCCCGGGTCAGCAGGCCGGTGGTCACGCCGCTGGCAATCTGGGACAGGCTGCTCATGGAACAGGGCGCGACGATCATGCCGAGGGTCTTGAACGACCCGGAACTGATGGCCGCCCCGACATCTCCGGCACCGTAGGTGTGATCGGCCAGCGCCGATAAATCCTTCGCATCCATACCCAGTTCATAATGGGCAGTAAGGCGACCGGCCTGGGACACGACCAGATGGCTCTCGACGCCGATATCGCGCAGGATTTGAAGCACGCGCACGCCATAGACGACGCCGGAAGCGCCGGAAATACCGACGATCAGTCTCGGTTTACTTGGTTCGTTCATAGGACTTTTCAACAATTTGTAAACGTTTGTGCAGATGCGTGTGCGAATAGCAGATGACAAGCCTCCGAATCTGTGGTGTCATCTAGGTTCCGCAACAGAGGAGGATGACGAATGAGCATGATTTCCCACGTAGAGGAACTCCGCAAGAAACATCGCACCCTGGACACACAGATTGAGACCGTCGAGCGCAGTCCCGGCACTGACCATCTCGAAGTTCTGTCACTCAAGCGCAAAAAGCTGAAACTCAAGGACGAGATCAGGCGTCTGGCCTCCTAAGGCCGCAGATCACACCGACTTTTCAACGCCCGCCGCCCCGTGCCGCGGGCGTTTTCGTTTCAGGCCGCTTTTGGCTGCGCCGCCGCATGACGGAAGAAATTCACCATCCACCGCCCGAACATCGCCGAGTCCGTCGGGCCGTCGACCCCCGCCAGCGCCGCATCGGCAACCTGTTCGGGAATGATCGTCCCCCGCCGGGTTTCGATCACCGTTCGCTCGAATGTCGCGTCGAATTCCGGGTGCGGCTGTACCGAGATTGCCGTCTCGCCATAGGCAAGGCCCGCATTGGGGCAGAATGGCGACTCCATAAAGACCCGCGCGCCGGGCGGCACCTCGACCACCTGATCCTGATGCATGGCATGGATCGCGAGGGTCGGGGCCGCATCGTCCATCCAGCCCTTGGACTCGCGGAGGGTGTAGCTGTGGATGCCGCAGCCCCAGCCCTTGTCCGACTTCACCACTTTGCCGCCGAGGGCATCGGCGAGGATCTGATGGCCGAAACAAATGCCGACAAGCGGGGCCTGCACGGCATGAGCCTCACGCAGAAACGCCTTGAGCGGGTCGATCCACGGGTGATCTTCATAGACGCCGTGGCGCGAGCCGGTGATGATCCAGCCATCGGCATCGCCGGGCGAGGCGGGGATGTCCATCGCCTCGTTGATGTTCCAGTTCTTGACGGAAAAGGCCGGATCGGCGCTCTGCAACAAAGCGCCGAACATGCCCGCATAGGTCGGATACTGGCCGAGCAATTCCCCCGGGACCGTGCCGGTTTGCAGGATACCGATCTGCATCGCGGGGCCTACTGTCCCTCTTCGGCCATATAGGCGATGACGTTCTTGCGGTCGTCTTCCTTGCGCAAGCCGCCAAAGGCCATTTTCGTACCGGCGATGTAATCGCGGGGTTTTGTCAGCCAGGCGTCCAGCGCCTCGACCGTCCACACCTTGCCCTCGTCGTTCAGGGCCACGAAGCCGTCGCTGTATTTGAACCCGTCAACGCTGCCGATGGTGCGACCGATGATATTATTGAGCTGCGGTCCGACGGCATTCTTCGCGCCGTCGCCCATCTTGTGACAGGCCTGACACTTACGCCAAACGCGCTTGCCCGCCTTCGCATCGCCGTCGATGCTGGCAACTTCCGTCGCGGCGGCAGGGGCAGCAGCGGCGGCGGCTTCCTCAGGCGCGGCTTCTTCTGCGGCAGCGGTCTCGACTTCCTCGGCAGGCTCGGCTTCCGCTTCGGCAACCTCGGTGGTTTCTTCGGTTGCGGCCTCAGCTTCGGCAGCGTCTTCAACGGCTTCCGAAGACTCGGCTTCGGCGGTTTCAGCCGGGGCTTGCTCTGCGGCGGCAGGGGTTTCGGCAGCGGCGACCTTGGTTTCCTCGGCCTCAGCCGCCGACGCTTCCTTCATCTCGGTCACGCCGCCCTCTTCGGCCATATAGGCGATGACGTTGACGCGATCGGCTTCCTTGCGAAGACCGCCGAAGGCCATTTTCGTGCCCGGCATGAAGTCGCGGGGTTTTTCCAGCCACGCATCCATTTCCGCGACGGTCCAGACGCGGCCTTCTTCGTTGGCGGCCACGAAACCATCGCTGTAATTAAAGCCTTCGACGCTGGCCATGACCCGGCCCATGACCATGTTGAGCTGTGGCCCGACGCGGTTTTTCGCGCCGTCGCCAACCTGATGACACGCCTGACATTTGCGGAACACTTTTTTACCGGCGGCGGCATCGCCTTCGATGCTTGCCAAGAGACCGGCAGGGGCGGTTTCATTCGCCGCCGTTTCGGTTTCTTCGGGGGCCGCCTCTTCTGCCTCGGCAACCTCGGGTTCCGCAGCCGGAGTCTCTTCCGCTTCTGCGACGTCGGCTTCGTCAGCGGGGGCTTCCTCCGCCTCGGCAACTTCGGCTTCTTCCGCCGGAGCCGCTTCTGCTTCGGCGACCTCGGTGTCGTCGTCAGCCGGAACGACCTCTATGTCCGTCACCTCGGCTTCGTCTTTCGGCTTTTCTTCGACCGTCCGGGGGGCCGTTCCAACCACCATTTCGGGGGCGGGCGCTTCGGCAACTTCTTCCTGTTCAGCATCGGCGGGCACCTCGGGCGCGGCTTCCTCGGCGACCTCTACCTCCTCGGCGGCGGCCTCCTCGGTGGCAGCGACTTCTTCGGCCTCCGGCTCGGGCAGGGCAGGTTCTTCCGGCATCGTCGACAGTTCCGCGACGACGGGGCTGCTGTTCTGTTCGGCGAATTGCTGGGCGTCGACCACGGCCTGCTCGCTGACATTTGCCGTAAAGTTCCATGCGACGCCGAGAAGGGCAACAGTGCCGACGGCCCCCGCGATCAGGATGGGCTTTGCAGAATTGTCGGACATTTGGAACTCCTTGCTATCCGAGGCTCCGCAGACTCGCTGCGGCGGCTTTGCCGGGAATGTAGCCGATACCGCCGCCGGAGCAAGCACAAGAGCCGCGTCACTTTATATGAATTGCGCCCAGGGCCGATCAGGCGGACAAAAATCCATGCACGGGCCGCCAGACCGCATCCAGCGCCCCGGCCCCGACCACCATGCCGATATGCCCCACCGGCGCTTTCAGCAGGCGGGCATCGGGCAGCACATCGGCCAGCGGTTCCGACGCCGCCCGCCGCACGACCGTATCGCGCTGGGCCGAAACCACCAGCGCCGGGTGCCGGATCTGCGAGGCATCGAAGGCCGTGCCCCCCAGCGACCACTTGCCCCGCGCCAGCGCGTTATCCGTGATCCATTCCAGAAAGCACTCGCGCCCCACAGGCGGCGCAAGCGGCACGCCGTCATTCAGCCAGTCCTCGACGGCGACAAACCGCTTTGCCTCGGCACTGGCGGGGTCGAGCTGTGCGAAGCGGCGAAACTTGGTCGCACCCGAGGACAGATCGCGCATCGCAAAGAACGACTGGGTGATCTGCGGCGGGATCACGCCGAACAGTGCTTCGACGCTGGAGAGCATCTGCATCACCTCGCCCCGGCGCTCTCGCATCGCGTCATGTTCGGGAAAGGCGGAAAATTCCCAAGGCGCGCCCAGCGTCACAACCCGCCGCACCTGATCCGGGCAGGCGCGGCTGAGGGCCAGCATCAGCGGGCCGCCCATGCAATAGCCGACCAGATTGACCGCCTCTCCGGTCACCCGCGCCGCCGCGCCGAGGGCCGGGATCAGGCGCTGTTCGAGGTAATCGGCTAACGAAAACCGCCGCTCCTCGACCCCCGGTTTACCCCAGTCGATCTTGAACACGCGAAACCCCTGCCGCGCCATCCAGCGCAGGGGCGAGAGGTCGGGGGCAAGGTCCATGATTTGCGAGCCGTTGATCAACGACGGAATCACCAGCACCGGCGGTCCCTTGCCGCCGAAATCCAACAGCCGGACGCTGCCGCGCGACCAGACGATGGGCTTTGCCGGGGCATAGCGCAGGAACGGATGGCGGCGGTATCGCTCGATCCCCTCCATCACCTCGGACGCCTCTCGCAGGGCCAAGCGCGCCGCATCGAAGTCGGGCGTCGGCGTATCCAGCGCCGCCTGCCGGATCGTCTGGGCGTGGAGATAGACCAGCAGCGCATAGGCCCCGTCCCAGCGATAGGCCGGGGCGGGCCTGCCCTGATCCGTCATCGCGGGATGCGGCGCGGCGGCAAAGTCTGGTTGCGGGTTCCCCATGCCTCCTTCTATCGCAAGCATCCGCCCGGCGCACGCGGATCACAGCCCTGGAGAGCGACAATCCATGCTGCACTTGCGTTCACATCCTTTGCACTGCCCTATTATTGCAAGGGATTACCCGTTATAAGCGTCGCACCATTTCGGGGGAGAATCTTATGGCGGCTGCGGCAAAAGACGGATCGACGGGCGAGTCTGCGGATGACACGGGCAAGCCCGCGCCGACCACGATCAAGAAATATGCGAACCGGCGGCTGTATAACACTGCAACCAGTAGTTATGTTACCCTCGATTCCCTCGCGCAAATGGTCAAGGATGGCGAGGAATTCTCGGTGTTCGACGCCAAAAGCGGCGAGGACATCACCCGCTCGGTCTTGACCCAGATTATTTTCGAGGAAGAGGCAAAGGGCGAGAACCTGCTGCCGATCAACTTCCTGCGACAGCTTATCGGATTCTACGGCAACGGCATGGGCGGATTCGTGCCCAGCTATCTGGAAATGAGCCTCGAAAACCTCGCCAAGCAACAGACCGAAATTGGCCGCGCCTTTGGCGGCGAGGCGGCGCTGAACGCCATGAAAACCATGACCGAGAAAAACGCCGCCATCTTCCAGAACGCGATGCAGATGTTCCAGCCCTTCGGGGCCGGAGCCGTGGGCTTTGGGGCCGGATCGTCCCCGGAAACCAAGACCGATGCCCAAGCCCCCAAGGCCAGCACCGACGAACTCAACGACCTGCGCGCGCAAATGGAACAGATGCGCAAGACGCTGGAGGCGATGGACAAGAAGGGCGAGTGAGGGGGTGGCGTTCGGAAGACGATCCACCACAGTTTCTCGCTCTTCAGCCCCGGAGCCGCGTAGCGGCGACACGCGACCGACCTCCCCCCAGCGAAGGCGCGTTCCGCGCACAGCGCGGCCCACCCCCTCCCCCGGTCGGTCGCTTGAGCCTTGTTCGACATAGGAACATATGAAGGTTGATCGTGGTTGAGTTTGAGAGCCGGAATGATGTGAGGGTGTGGCTCGAGGGGCGCGAGCGGTCCGATGCCATCGTCATTGCCTCCCGAGCAGCGATGCGCGTCTTGCCCCGAACGGTCGACATATTCAGCACACGCTTCGGAGAACCGCGCGAAGCCTTGATCTTGCGTGTGTTTCGTGCGCTGTCGACATCGCGGGTCGCGGCGGTGAGATCGACCCGCGATGTTGATGCGGCCTCGTACGCCGCCGCCGCCACCGCCTCCCACGCCGCCTACTACGCCGCCGACGCCGCCTCCTACGTCCCAGCCACCGCCTCCTTCGCCGCCGACGCCCCCGCGAAAGCCGCTGCCGCCGCCGCCTCCACCGCCGCCGCCACCGCCACCGCCTCCTACGCCACCACCGCCGCCTCCTACGCCACCGCCGACGCCGCCTCCGCCGCCGACGCCACGATGCTAGAGCGAAATTGGACGGTATCGGCGCTCGCCTCGGCGCCGCTTTGGTTCGCCGTGCCGCCAGCAGGCAAGGACAACCCACTGAAGGCGGAACCACTGCCGGAGCGGTTGGCTAAAGATTGGGAAGCGCTGAAAACCCATCTGCTCGCCGCCGAGGACGAAGACTGGCGCTTCTGGATTGACTGGTACGAGGACCGCCTGAACGGGGTGACCCCAAACGAAGACCTCGAACGCGCCATTGTTCTGATTCCTGATAAGGTCTGGAAGGCAGGGCCGAAGTATGTGAATCGGCAGATTCGGAAATTGCAGGCGGAGTTTGCGGCGGAGGTCGCACCGTCTGCACCACCACAAGAACCAGCCCCTGTGGTCGCCGAAATCAGCGGCGGTCTGATCCAGCGTCGCGACCCGGAAAGCCCTGCGAGCGAAGCCGATATGGCACGCATCCACGCGTATCTGATCGGCGAGGCGGCAGGACTCTTGGAGGATGTCTCAGGCCAGCATCCCGGCCTCAGCGCCATGGTCACGAATGTGCAACGGGCACTTGGGGCGTCATTTGATGGCGTCGATGCCCTTATGCTCGGGTGCCATTCCAAACCCCTCGCCTCTCGCGCAGAGACGGCGAATGAAGAACTGATGCCCGATCCCGCCGCTCGCTTGCAGGGATTCTCCGCTAACCTCGATCTCTTCGTCATGCGGCTTGAAGATTGGCGCAGCCATATCGAAAAAGCAGCGCTGCATCCTGTATCCGCCGAAGAGGTCGCATCGGTGGCCGAGGCCACGAAAACCATGCTCGACGGCTTTCGGAAATGGTCCGGCGAGTTGTTCGACGAACACATTCCTGCAATGCTCGACGAACTCTACGTCAGCCTTGCAGAGAGTGCTGCCTACAACCCGGAAACGGCCTACGGCTTCTATATGAGCGTGCGGAACGTGCTTGTTATCACGATGCAAGCGGCAGAATCCGCAATACCCTCGGAATTCATTCGCGACGAAGGCCGCGAGTTCCTCTCCACCATCAAAAAATCCGCGCGCAAATTCATCCATGACTATGCAGCCGAAATCACTGGCGTTCTCGGCATGGGTATATTGAGCCAGCTCGGTAATATCTTGCGCTATATTCTCGGCTGATGGTGATCGAGTTTCTTGCCTGAACGGCATCAGGCCCCGAACCAGCACAGCATTGATCCATTCGCGGTTCACGGCCAGCATCCTGTGCGCTAGACCATCCCCATGACCCATCCCCCGACCATCCGCCAGTTGCCCGAGGGCGTCGTCAATCGCATTGCGGCGGGGGAGGTTATCGAGCGTCCGGCGGCGGTGGTGAAGGAACTGGTCGAAAATGCCCTCGATGCCGGGGCCACGCGCATTGACGTCGTCGCGCGGGACGGGGGGCGGACGTTGATCCGGGTCACGGATGACGGGCACGGCATGGGCGCCGCCGACCTGCCCCCTGCCCTCACCCGCCATGCGACCTCAAAGACCGATGGCGCGGACCTGCTCGCGATCCATTCTTTCGGCTTTCGCGGCGAGGCCCTGCCCTCCATCGCCTCGGTTGCACGGCTGAGCCTGACCTCGCGCCGCGCCGATGCCGAGGGCGTGCGCCTGCGGGTCGAGGCCGGAGAGATGGGTGCGGTCGAACCGGCGGGGCATCCGCCGGGCACCACGGTCGAGGTCCGCGATCTGTTTTTTGCCACCCCGGCGCGGCTCAAGTTTCTGAAATCCGAACGCTCCGAGAGTCAGGCCATCGCCGAGGTCGTGCGCCGCCTCTCCATGGCGCATCCCGGCACGGCCTTTTCCCTCGGTGACGGCACCCGCGAGGTATTTCGCGCCGGGGTCGAGACCGGCGATTTGTTCGAGGCGCGGCGCGCGCGGCTGTCGGCGGTAATGGGCAAGGGCTTTGCCGAAACCGCCCTGACCATCGACGCCGAGCGCGACGGAATGCGCCTGAGCGGCCATGCCTCGGCCCCCACCGACCACCGGGGCACGGGCACGGCTCAGCATCTCTATGTCAACGGGCGGCCCGTGCGCGACAAGCTGGTCGTGGGCGCGGCGCGGGGGGCCTATGCCGATGTGGTGCCGCGCGGGCGGCATCCGGCGCTGGTGCTGTTCCTCGATCTCGATGCGCGTTATGTCGATGTGAACGTGCATCCGGCCAAGACCGAAGTGCGGTTTCGCGATGCCGGGGCCGTGCGCGGCCTGATTGTCGGGGCGTTGCGACAAGCCCTCGCCGGGTCCGGCCACCGCGCGCCGCCACTGGCACAGATCGGTTCGCTTGGCGCGACCAGCGGCAGCAGTGCCCCGTGGCGCGGCGGTTACAATCCGTCCCCGCGGCCCTCCCCCGCCCTCGCCGAAGCCGCGACGGCGTTTCAGCGTCCACAAGCCGAGATGGACGTGGGCGGCTGGGCCGCGCCGGAAACCGCCACGGAACTGGAGCAAGCCGCCCCCGAGATCGACCTGCCCCTCGGCGTGGCGCGGGCGCAGATTCACGAGACCTATATCATCGCGCAGACCCGCAACGGCATGGTGCTGGTCGATCAGCACGCGGCCCATGAGCGCCTTGTCTATGAGCGAATGAAAACGGCGCTGGCGGCGTCCGGCGTGGCGCGGCAAGTGTTGCTCATTCCCGAAATCATTGAGCTGCCCCCCGGCGATGCCGAGGCCCTGCTTGCCGAGGCCGAGATGCTGGAACGGTTCGGGCTAGTCATCGAAGGCTTTGGCGCGGGGGCCGTCTCCGTGCGGGAAACCCCGGCAATGCTGGGCGTGCTGGATGTGGCCGGCCTGATCCGAGACCTCGCCGATGCGCCCGAAGCCCTTGGCGATGCCCATGCCGTCGATGTGCGCCTGCGCCATGTCTGCGCGACGATGGCCTGTCACGGATCGGTGCGCGCGGGTCGGCGACTGAGCCTTGCGGAGATGGATGCTCTGCTGCGCGAAATGGAGGCGACCCCCAATTCAGCCACCTGCAATCACGGGCGGCCCACCTCGGTCGCGCTGTCTCTGGCGGAAGTTGAACATCTCTTCGCAAGGCGTTGAGAGTCATTAATTTTTCAGTTATGTTCGTTAAATAATCGTTAATTGTTCCGCTAATATCTAAAATTATCCACACCAGATGCGCGATTTTACACTAATGTTTTACTTTTGTTTCATGACTTTAGCGTCAGAAATGAACACGTGGCTTCCCGCCGCCAATGGTCTATCTGTGCGCTGAAAGCGATGGGAACCGATGCAGACACTCTCAACCAATCACCCGACACGGATAGCACTCGCGAATGAGTTGCATGCACGGCCCTTTGCCCTTCTCGAATCGCCGTGCCGGGTGTCGTATCTGGCGATGACGTCGTCCGCTGAAGCCATCGCCGAACAGCGCGCGCATCTGACGGAGCTATGCGACCGTTTCGGTGCCCCGCATCCGGCAAAGGACGCGCCGCAACTGCTGGCGAATTTCGGGCGGTTTCAGGTCAAGTGGGAACAGCATACCGAGTTCATTGCCCTGACCATCATGACCGGCCCCGCGCCCGAGGGCAAAATCGCCTTTGACGCCCCCGCTGTCGATTTGCTGCCGAAGGACTGGCTCGATGCCCTGCCCGGCGCGGTGCTGGCCGCGATCCATGTGCATGTGGAGCTGCGCGGCGAGACTTTCGATGCGCGAGACCTGCGCGTTCCCTCCCATCTCGACCCGCTCTTCAATCGGCAAAGCCTGATCGGGGGCAGCGTGTTTGACGACGATGCCCGGTTCTGGGGCGATTTTCGCATCCACGAAGACGGCTTCATGCGTTTTGCGGTGCAGTGCACCAAAGGCTTCAATGAAGCCCTACTGGGCCGGGTCGTCCAGCGGTTGATCGAGGTCGAAACCTATCGCGCCGCGTCGATGCTGGGCCTTTCAGAGGCTCGGGGGATATGGCCGCGCCTGAACGAGATCGACGCTGCCCTGGCCGAGGCCGCCAGCAGTATCGGCGGCAAGGAACCCGAAGCCGAGCGCGAGGTGCTGGACCGGATCACGAATCTGTCGGCGGAAATCGAAAAGATCACGGCCAAGCACGCTTTCCGGTTCGATGCCGCGCGGGCCTATTCGTCCATCGTCTGGCGGCGGATCGAGGTGCTGTCGGCACAGCCTATTGCGGGGCTGATCGACCTGCGCGCCTTCATGACCCGGCGCTATGACCCGGCGATGAACAGCATCGAGGCGACACGATCCCGCCTCGGCACCCTCTCCGAACGCGCGACCCGCGCCGCGACCCTGCTGCGGACCCGCATCGACGTGGCGCTGGAGGAGCAAAACCGCGCCCTGCTCGCCTCGATGAACGAACGCAGCGCGACGCAGTTGCGGTTACAGGAAACCGTCGAGGGATTCTCGGTCGTGGCAATCAGTTACTATGCCGTGGGGCTGCTATCGCAGTTACTGGCCCCGGTCGCGACGCAGGTCGGCGTTTCGGAGACTCTGACCAAGGCACTGGTCGTGGTGCCGGTGGTCCTACTGGTCTGGGCCTTCGTGCGCAGCGTAAAGGCCCGGGCGATCAAGGATGCGACGGGCTAGAACCCGAGCATCCTCGCTCCCTTCCCTCAGAAAAACGCCTGTAAACCGGTCTGGGCGCGGCCCAGGATCAGGGCGTGGATGTCGTGGGTGCCTTCGTAGGTGTTCACGGTCTCCAGATTCTGGGCATGGCGCATGACGTGGTATTCGATCTGGATGCCGTTGCCGCCGTGCATGTCGCGGGCCTGACGCGCGATGTCGAGGGCCTTGCCGCAGTTGTTGCGCTTGACGATGGAGATCATTTCCGGCGCCATTTGCCCCTCATCGAACAAGCGTCCGACGCGCAGCGACGCTTGCAGGCCAAGCGCGATCTCGGTCTGCATATCGGCGAGTTTTTTCTGGAAAAGCTGGGTCTGCGCCAGCGGCTTGCCGAACTGGGTCCGGTCGAGGCCGTATTGGCGTGACCGGTGCCAGCAATCCTCCGCCGCCCCCATCACACCCCATGAAATGCCATAACGGGCGCGGTTGAGGCAACCGAACGGGCCTTTCAGCCCCTCCACATCGGGCAACAACGCATCCTCGCCGACCTCGACGCCCTCCATGACGATCTCGCCGGTGGTCGAGGCGCGCAGGGAGAGCTTGCCGCCCACTTTCGGCGCGCTCAGCCCTTTCATGCCCTTTTCGAGCACAAATCCCCGGATCGCGCCGCCATGGGCATCGGATTTCGCCCAGATGACAAAGACATCGGCGAAGGGCGCGTTGGAAATCCACATCTTCGCGCCGTTGATGACATAGCCGCCATCGACCTTTTTCGCGGTGGTCTTCATCCCGGCGGGGTCTGACCCGGCATCCGGCTCGGTCAGGCCGAAACAGCCGATCCACTCGCCAGTGGCCAGTTTTGGCAGGTATTTCTTGCGTTGTTCTTCGGACCCGTAGGCGTTGATCGGGTACATGACCAGCGAGGATTGCACGCTCATCATCGAGCGATAGCCGCTATCGACCCGCTCAATCTCGCGCGCGACAAGACCGTAGGTGACATAACTGCCGCCCAGGCCGCCATATTCCTCGGGCACCGTAATGCCGAGCAGGCCCATCTCCCCCATCTCGCCAAAAATCTCCGGCGCGGCGGTCTCGTTTTCGTACGCCTCGATCACGCGCGGGGCGAGCTTGTCGGCGGCATAGGCGCTTGCCGCGTCGCGCATCATCCGCTCTTCGTCCGATAGCTGATCTTCCAGCAAGAACGGATCGGCCCAGTCAAAAACGACGCGGGCGGGTTTCGTTTCGGACATAACGTTCATCGAAGGCTCCTCGTGGACATAGCGCGGGTTTGGTCATCACTTGTACGGCGGTGATCGCAGGGTCAAGGCCGCGCGGGCCGATGTCACAGGAAAACACGGATTCACGGCAACAGTGACGTTAACCATGACATTTTGTTGCACCCGGCTGTGTGCGCGGGTAACTTCTTATTAATGTTAGTGCCCTTGTGGCCCTGTCCCTCATAACGTGGTTGAAGACATGACGTTTCTGAAATCGACCTTGGCACCCGCCGCGCTGATCGTTGCCCTTGCGGGGTGTCAGGCGGTCTATCCGACACAGATCGTGCCGTATTCCCCCCTGACGACCACGTATAACAACGATTCCTACGACTTTACCGTCGTGCCCCTGACGCCGTCAGCGGCGATGGAGGCAAACCGGCTCTGGTCCTATGCACCGCGCCCGGTTCCCGCCGGTTTGCAGTCGAATGCCGCCCCGCGCGGAACGCTCGTGTCGCGGGCCACGACCTTTGGCGAAAACGATCTGATCGCCCAGGTCGTTGCGCAGAATGTCGATGATTTCGAGAGTCTGGCCGATCTGTCCAATCCTCCGCCCAGCCCCGCTCGCCCCTATCGCGTTGGCGTCGGCGATGTCTTTACAGTGACCATCGAATCGGTCGGCGCGGTCAACGGGCCGAGCGCCTATCAGCGGACCTCGACGGTGGACTATGCCGGTAACGTCTTCCTGACCGATGTCGGCGAGGTGAATGTTCTCGGACAGACCGTGGCCGAGGCCCGCCAGACCATCGCGGACCGCTTCCGGGATGCGCGGCTGTCGGCCAACGGCTCAGCCACCGTGACGGGCTTTAACAGTCAGAAAGTTCTGGTGTCTTCGCCGGGCAAGCCGACGACTTTTCTGCCGGTGACCAATACGCCGATCACCCTGCGCGATGCCTATCTGCGATTCTCCAGCGGCATCGACGCCGATGCAAAGCGCCAGATTGTCGTGATGCGGCGCGAGGGCCAGAACTATTCGATCCGCGCGGCGGATGTCTTGCGCAAGACCTACGGTTATGACGTCTTCCTGCGCGATGGCGACGAAATCCAGATTTTCGACGAGCTGCTGCGCGACTATCAGACCGCCGCCGTTTCCGGTGACGTACTCGCCCTGCGCCAAGCCGAATTCAGCCGCCAGGAAGCCGAGCGCTCCCAGCGCCGGTTCGAAGTCGAACAAGAGCAATTCGAGGTGCAACAGCGCCGTGCCGATGAACAGGCCCAGTTCGCTCGCGACAATGCCGTGCGGGCCGAGCAACAGCTTCGCATCGCCCAGCGCAATGCACAGATTGCCGAATCCGCCGAAGCCCGCGCCCAGCGTGCCGATTCGCGTGAACAGCTTGAACAGGCCCGCCGCGACCGCGACGAGGCCCGCGCCCAGGCCGCCGAAGCGCGCGCTCGGGCCGCCGAAGCCCGCGCCAACGCCGACGAGGCCCGGCGTCAAGCTGCCGAAAGCCGCGCCCTCGCCGCTGAACAGCGAGCAAACACCGCGGAACAGCGCGCCAGCCGCCAGTTGCAGCTTTCCGAGGCTGACAGCGCCCGTGCCGACCGCGCCCTGACCCTCAATTCGGGCAATGCAGGCCGCGATCTGGCTCGCACGCGCATCGATCTCGGTATCGAAGGACAGGACCGTATCTTCGTCGCCGGTGAAGTCGGCCAGCAGAGAACGGTCACGATGCCGTTCGGACGTCACTTCACCCTCGCCGAAGCAATCTACGGCTCGAACGGGATCGAGCCGATCACCGGTGATCCGTCGCGTGTCTATGTGGTGCGCGTGAAATCCAGCGTCGCCAACACCGTGGAATCCTACATTTTCCACTTCGATGGCGGCAATCTGGCCAATACGCCGGCGATGACCATGTTCGAGATGCGCCCCGACGATTACGTGCTGGTCATGCCGCGCGCGATCACGAATTGGAGCCGGTTCATCACCCAGTTGGTGCCGACCTTTAACAGCCTCGTGTCTGCCGCACGCCTCGGCGCGTAAGATAACGCAGCGATCCGGCGGGTGTGCTGCATCCGCCGGGTCGCTCTATTTTCGGGTTTTGTCGCGTTTACCGCTTCGCTACCATAGCACCGTAATCTGACCAGACGGTCGGAACCCGGAGCAGAAGCCATGAGCAAGATTATTCCCGCAATCCTCTGCGGAGGCGTCGGGTCGAGGCTTTGGCCCGCTTCCCGCGCACTTTTCCCCAAACAACTGCTGCCGCTGGTTTCCGAACAATCCATGTTGCTCGAAACCGTCGACCGTGTCGGCGACAGTACCCGCTTCGCTGCCCCGATCCTGCTGTGCAATACCGACCATCGCTTTCTGGTCGCGGCACAGTTGCAGGAGGCCGGGTTGGCCCATGGCGGCCTGATTCTGGAACCCGAGGGGCGTAATACCGCCCCAGCCGTCGCGCTGGCGGCGCTTCATGCCAATCCCGACGATCTGTTGCTCGTGCTGTCCGCCGATCACCTGATCCGCGACGGCGCGGCCTTCCGCGAGGCCGTCGAGCGCGCCTCAACGGCAGCGGCAGAGGGTCATCTCGTCACCTTCGGCATTGAACCGGACCATCCCAGCACCGGCTATGGCTATATCCGCAGCGGTACGGGCGAGGTCGCACCCGGTGTCAATCCGGTGGCGAAATTCGTCGAAAAGCCCGATCTGGCCACCGCCGAGGGCTTTCTGGCCGAGGGCGGCTATCGCTGGAATGCCGGTATCTTCCTGTTCCGCGCCGACCGCTATCTCGAAGAACTGGAGCGCCACGCGCCCGAAATCCTGTCCGCTTGCCGCGCGGCAATGGACGGGGCCGCCGCCGATCTCGACTTTATCCGCCCGGATGCCGAGGCGTTTCTCGCCTGCCCGTCGGACTCCATCGACTATGCGGTGATGGAGAAATGCGACCGGGCGGCGGTCGCGCCCTGCGATCTCGGTTGGTCCGATATCGGGTCATGGTCACAGCTTTGGGATGTCGGCGAGAAAGATGCGAGCGGCAATGTCACGGTGGGCGATACCCTGCTCGAGGACGCCTCCGGTTGCTATGTCCGCTCCGAACATAAGCTGGTCGCTGCCGTCGGGGTCGAGGATCTGGTGATCGTCTCCACCCCCGACGCGATGCTGGTCACGCGCAAGGACCGGGCGCAGGACGTCAAAAAAATCGTCGAGCGCCTGACCGCCGAGGGCCGCGATGAACAGATGAATGGCCAGCGATGCTATCGCCCCTGGGGGTATTACGAGGGCATCCATATCGGCGAGCGCCATCAGGTGAAGCATATCTGCGTCAACCCCGGCGCGGCCCTGTCCCTGCAAATGCACCATCATCGGGCCGAGCACTGGATCGTCGTGAAGGGCACGGCACGGGTCACGCGGGACGATGAAATCCTGCTGCTGACCGAAAATGAGGGCACGTATATCCCTCTCGGAGCAACACATCGCCTTGAAAATCCGGGAAAAGTACCGCTCTCCATGGTCGAGGTGCAATCGGGGAGCTATCTTGGCGAAGATGACATCGTTCGTTTCGAAGATGTCTATAACCGCGTCGGCGAGCCGGTGAAGTAATCACCCGGCCTCTCCCGCGCAAAAGGAAGAGGCTGTGGTCGCTGCGATTGATCCTTCAAGGCTGATCGCCTGTCCGATGTGCGACCTGCTGCATAGCGCGCGCTCGGCGCAGGATGGCGAGCGCATCCGCTGTGCCCGCTGCCGCACGGTGCTGGAATCGAGCCGCCCGAAGGCCATCGACCGCACGCTGGCCTCGGCGGCAACGAATGTCATCCTGATCATCGGCGCGCTGTTCTTTCCATTCATCAAGCTCGAGGGCGCGGGCTCTCGCCAGAATGCAACGCTGGTCGATGCCCTCTCTGCCTTTGGCGGCGGGCTGACTGCGCCGTTGGTGCTGGTGGTCGCGGCGTTTATCGTGATCATCCCGCTGATGCGTGCGGGCGCGCTCTGCTATACGCTCTGGCCCTTGCGTTTCGGGCGAAGACCTTACCGGCACGCGGCGCGCGCATTCCGCTTCGCGAACTCGCTCAAACCCTGGTCAATGGCCGAGATTTTCATCATCGGCGTCGTCGTGGCGCTGGTAAAGGTCGCCGGGATGGCCGAAGTATCCCTTGGACCGGCCTTCTGGATGCTGGTCGCGATGGTCGCGGTGCTGGTGCTCGAGAACCACAATTTCTGTAGATGGACAATTTGGCGAATACTCGGACAAGACAGCACGGTCTGACGGCCCGCGAGGCGGGGCTGATTGCGTGCACGACCTGTGGCCGGCTTGACCGGGCAGGACTGGTCTGCGCCCGGTGTGGAGCCACCCTGAGCAGTCGCTATCCGGATTCGATCCAGCGCACCCTCGCATGGCTGGCGGCGGGGATTGTCTGCTTCATCCCTGCCAATCTTTATCCGATGCTGATCACCCGGACCCTGGGCCGGGAAGAGAAGAACACGATCATCGGCGGGGTGATCGAGCTGGTGAATTACGGCTCTTACTTCGTCGCCATCGTGGTCGGTGTGGCCAGCATCGTCATTCCCGTGGCCAAGTTTGTCGTGATCGGCCTGCTGGTGGCCAGCATTCGCCGCGCATGGCCCCTCGACCCCCATGCGCGCCTGCATTTGTACGAGATTACCGAGTTCATCGGGCGCTGGTCGATGATCGACGTTTTTGTCGTGGCGATCCTCGTTGCCTTGGTTCAGCTCGATTTTGTCGCCAGCGTCAATCCGGGGCTGGCGGCGGTCAGCTTTGCCCTGTCGGTCATTTTCACGATGCTGGCGGCACAAAGCCTCGATCCGCGACTGATCTGGGATTCCATCGAAGAAGGTCCAAGCGATGAGTGATCCGAACGGCGTCGCCGAACCCGTGCGCGAAACCCAATCCGGCGGTCGCCTGTCGATGGTCTGGCTCGCGCCCCTGATCGCCCTCGCTATTTCGCTGGGCATTGCGTGGTCTTCGTGGTCGAACAAGGGGCCGCTGGTCGAGGTCATCCTCGAAAGCGCTTCGGGTCTGGAAGCGGGCAAGACCGTGCTGAAGCACAAGGATGTCGAGGTCGGCGTCGTCGAGGATATCGGCTTTACCGACAACCTCGAAAAAGTCCGCGCCGAAGTGCGGGTCGAAAACGAAATCGCGCCTTATCTGGACCAATCCGCCGCGTTCTGGGTCGTGCGGCCCGAAGTGACGGCGCGTGGCATCAGCGGCCTCGATACCGTTCTGTCCGGCTCGTATCTTGAGGTTTCGTGGGATTCCGAGCGGGGCAAGCCGCGCCGCAAATTCACCGCTCTGAAAACCGCACCACTATCGAAACCCAGCGACGACGGCATCCGCCTGCGTCTGCGCGCCGCCGATGGCGGGTCGATGACCGTGGGCGCGCCGATCCTTTATAAGCGCATCGAGGTCGGGCGGGTCGAGAGCAAGAAACTGTCCGAGGATGGCGAGCGGGTCGATTTCGACATCTTCGTCGATGCCCCCTATGACAAGCTGCTGACCACTGCGACGCGGTTCTGGATGCGCTCCGCCGTCGCGGTCGAAATCGGCACCAATGGCGCCCAGTTAAAGGTCGATTCCCTCGCCTCCCTGCTGCGCGGGGGCGTGTCCTTCGAGACGGTGACAACCGATGGCGCGCCGCTGGAGCCGCTCCATTCCTTCGTGCTTTATCAGGGCGAAGAAGAGGCGCGGCGCAGTGCCTTTGTCGATCAACCCGGCTCGCAACTGCGCCTCAGCGTCGAATTCGAAAGCTCCGTGCGCGGTCTCGATATCGGCGCGCCGGTCGAATATCGCGGGTTGCGCATCGGCGAGGTGACGAATGTTGCCGCCAATCTGCGCAATGATACCGACGGCGATCAGGCCATCTCGCTGATCGTGACCATCGTGATTTCGCCTGCCCGGCTCGGCTTTGAAGCCAATCAGCGCGAGGATTCCATCGCTTTCATGCAGCGCGCCGTGCGCCGGGGCCTGCGCGCGCGGCTGAAAAGTGCCAGCCTTCTGACCGGGTCGCTTTTCGTCGAATTGGTTGAACAGCCGAACGCCGATGTCGCCCTGCTGGATGAACTCGCCGAACCCCATCCGCGAATGCCGAGCGTTCCGTCGGATTTCGAGGATTTCACGGCTTCTGCCGAGGGCGTGCTGAACCGGATCAACAATCTGCCCATCGAAGACATGATGTATTCGGCGACGGAATTGTTGCGCAATCTCAATGCCCTCGCCAGTGCAGAATCCACTGCCGCCGTTCCCGGTCAGGTCTCCGATCTGTTGCAGGATGCGCGCGATCTTATCGGCAGCCCCGGCTTGCGCGAAGCGCCGGTTGATCTGGCCGCGACCCTCGCCGCCGCCCGCGAGTTGATGGAACAGGTTCGCGACGCGGGAACGGCTGAGGCCCTCGTAGCCGCGCTGGAGGATGCGAGCGCGGCGGCGCAGGCAATCACGACCGCGACCGAAACGGTGCCGCTTTTCCTCGCTTCGGCCACGGCGCTGTCGACCGAGTTGACCGAGTTGCCGCTGACCGATCTCGTCAGTACTGCGACGACCCTATTGGACAACGCCGACAAGGTGGTCGCTGCCGAGGGCATGGCCGAAATCCCGGCCAACCTGAATGCCAGCATCCGCAACCTGCGTGAAATCCTCGAAGGCCTGCGCGAGGCCGAGACGGCGAAGACCCTCGAATCCGTTCTGATTGCCTCGCGCGAGGCGGCGAATACCGTCACGGCAGCGTCGGTGAACATCCCCGGCATGGTCAGCACGATGACCGGCATCGCCGATACCGTAAACGAGCTGCCGCTGGAGGATCTGATCCTCGCCGCCACCAGCATCGTCGAGAATGCCGATCGCCTGATGGCCAGCGACGGGATGCAACAGGCACCGGAGGCACTGGCCCAGACCCTTGATGCGGCGCGCGCCCTGCTGGTCGATCTGAAAGACGCAAACGCGGCGCAAAACCTGTCCGAAGCCTTGCAAGCCGCCCGCGATGCCGCCACCGCCTTCAGCCGCGCCGCCGAGGGCACGCCGGAACTGATCGGGCGTTTCAATGCCATCGCCGCGAATGTCGAGAACCTGCCCCTGAACGACGTCGTCGCCTCGGTCGAGAGCCTGATTGCCGATGCGAATTCGTTGGTGGCCAGCGACGGGATGCAGGCCGCGCCGCAAGCCCTCGCCGATACGCTTAACGCCGCCCGCGCCCTGATGGTCGATCTGGAACGAGCCGATACCGCTCAAAAGCTGGCCGATGCGCTGGTCGCCGCACGCGGAGCCGCTGACAGCGCAGGCACGGCGATTGCGGGCATCCCGGCCCTGACCGCGCGCCTGACTCAGCTTGCCGACAAGGCCAATGCCCTGCCTATCGAAGGGCTGCTGGCCTCGACCACCATGGTGATGCAGGACGCAGACCGCATTCTGCGTGCACCGGGGGCCGAGCAAATCCCCGGCTCGATCACCGCCGCGCTGGATCAGGTGCGCTCGCTGGTGATCGAGCTGCGCCAGAGCGGCACGGCGACCAATGTAAACGGCGCGCTGGTTTCCGTGGCCGGGGCGGGCGAGTCCTTCCAGGCCCTGACCCGCAATCTCGCCATCCTGATCCCGCGACTGGCCTCGGTAGCGGATCGCGTCGATTCGGTGCTGTCCTCGGTCGAGGTCGGGTCTGAACTGAATTATGAGGCCGTGACCGCCCTGCGCGAAGTGCGCGATGCTGCGCGGGCGATTACCACGCTGGCCTCGACCGTCGAGCGGCGGCCCAATGTACTCTTGCTGGGGAAATAGGATGAGACGATTGCGAGCCTTGGCCCTCGGGGCACTGGTCACGTTGGCCGGCTGTGCCGAGACGGCGCTGCCCTCCTACTATCTGCTGCCAACGCCCGAAGTATCGGCGGGAACGCCCTTCACCGGCGGCACGATTGCGGTGCGCGAGATGGAGTTGCCGCTCTATGCCCGCCTGCTGGAATTCGCCTCGTTGAACGAGGACGGGTCGGTTGATGTCTCTGACTCGAACCGCTGGGCTGACGAACCGCCCCGCGCCGCCACCCGCGCGCTGGTCGCGGCGCTGAAACAACTCACCGGTGCGCCGCTGGTGGCCGAGCCTTGGCCCGCGACGGTCACCCCGGCGGTGCGTGTCGATGTTGCCGTGGACCGCTTTATCGGCGACCTGACCGGCGGCACCCTCGAACTCAGCGGCCAATATCGCATTGTGCGTGCCGGGGGCGGTGACGGCGACCAGAGCAGCTTTACCTATCGCATCCCCATCGATGCGCCGGGATACAAGGCACTGGCCGAGGCCCATTCCCGCGCCATCGCCAAGCTGGCCGAAGAGATCGCCCTGCGCATCACCGCCGCCAATTCCTGAGGAAGCCATGAGCACCATCCTGATTACCGGCGCAAACCGGGGCATCGGCCTCGAAATGACGCGCTTTGCCCTTGCCGATGGCCATACGGTCATCGCCACGGCGCGCGACCCGGAAAACGCGACCGCGCTGAACGCGATGACGCGGATCACAAACGACCTGAGCGTGCGGGCGCTCGATGTCGCCGATACTGCCAGCCTGCTGGCCTTTGCAGCCGAGACGCCTGAGCCGATTGATCTTGCCATTCTCAATGCCGGGGTGATGACCGCGCGCGGCGGTGTCGAGGATGAGGGGCATGATCTGGCAGCGTGGCAACACGCGCTGACGGTCAATGTCGCCGGGCCGTTCCTGACGGCACAGGCGATTCTGCCCAACCTCGAACGCGGCACCAATCCGCGCATCGCCATCATCTCCTCGCAAATGGGATCGAATGCGCGCGCGGGCGGCAATGCTTATCCGTATCGCGCCTCCAAGGCCGGGGCGACCAATGTGGCGAGCAACCTCGCGACCGAGTTAAAGCCACGCGGCATCGCCGTCGGCTCCTATCATCCGGGATGGGTGCGCACGGATATGGGCGGCGACGGGGCCGATCTGTCGGCAGAAGAAAGCGCCCGGGGCCTGCTCGACCGGTTCGAGGTGCTGTCGCTGGAAACCACCGGGGTTTTCGAGACCTATACCGGCGCGGCGATGCCGTTTTGAGGATGCCATGACCCTGACGAGCGGAATGATCTGGGGAGGCAGCGCGCTTGCCGTTATTGGCCTTGCCATGCTCGGCTGGTGCATCTGGCGCGCAGTGGCCATCCGGCGCGGGGCGGACCCCGAAAACGGTCAGGCCGAACTGCAAACACTGGTTGCCGTCAACATGGCCGCCGTGGGTATCGCGTCCCTCGGCCTCGGCTGTCTGGTGGTCGGGCTTATCCTCTAACGAGAAAGCCGTCGCCTGTTGCTCGCGTTTATGGTAAGTCGAACTACGTCGTACAGGGAACGACGGACCTGACCGCGTTTCCCGCGACGTTGCAGTAGCGAATGAGCTAGGGAGCGGCAAACATGCCAACCGGAACGGTAAAGTGGTTCAACTCCGAGAAGGGATACGGGTTTATCCAGCCCGATACCGGCGGCGGCGATGTCTTCGTACATATCTCGGCGGTCGAGGCCGCAGGGATGCGGACACTCACCGAAAACGCGAAGATTCAGTATGAGATGGTCGAAGACCGCCGGGGACGCAGCTCCGCCGGTGAACTTCAGATGATGGACTGACCGGCGCGGTCGATTTGACCGGCAATGGCCGGAACCGTCAGCCTAACACACCGCGATTCTCGCCCACTTGGCCGCGATGCAGCAGCAGGTGGTCGAGAATCACGCAGGCGGCCATGGCCTCGCCGACCGGCACCGCGCGGATGCCGACACAGGGGTCGTGGCGGCCCTTGGTGACGATCTCGACTTCCTTGCCGAAACGGTCGATGGACTGGCGCGGGGTGAGGATCGAGGAGGTCGGCTTGACCGCAAAGCGGACCACCAGATCCTGACCCGAAGATATGCCGCCGAGGATGCCACCCGCATGGTTCGAGCCGAAAACGGGTTCACCCGACCTAATGATATCGAGTCCTCGGTTTTCGACCTTTCGCCGTTCAAGTTCGTCTCGGAGCAGATGCACCGTCACGCTGCCATCTGAATTCTCGCAGACGAATTCGACTTGGTGCGCCTCAAGATAACATCTCTCGATTCTACCATCAGTCCGGGAGATTTCTGCTGTGTAAACGCCACTTTCGGTGACCCCCGCTGATTGAACTGTCCATTCAACGAGGTCGTCGCCCATCCGTATCTCATCGGCATTGTCCGACCCGCGCAGGGCGGCGGAAGCGAAACCGTCGCCGATTTCGACGCCCTTGACCGCATTGATCGACATCATCGCCGCCGCCAGATCGGTATCCAGCTTGGCATAGACCGGCGCGCCGAGACCCGCAGGGATGCCCGTCGCCACCACCTCGACCACCGCGCCGACGGAGTCGTGATCCTTGCGGATGCCGTCGAGATAGGTCTCCCACTCCGTGGCCGCGACCGGGTCGGGACACCAGAACGGGTTCTGGCTCACCTGATCCCAGTCCCAGCGTTCCCGGTCCACATGGCGCTCGCCCATCTGCACCAGCGCGCCGCGCACGCGCGCACCGGGCAGCATCTCGGCCAGCACCGCCCGCGCAATGCCACCCGCCGCGACCCGCGCCGCGGTCTCCCGCGCCGAAGACCGCCCGCCGCCGCGATAGTCGCGGATGCCGTATTTGGTGAAATAGGTGTAGTCGGCATGGCCGGGGCGAAACTGGTTCTTGATCTCGCCGTAGTCCTTGGACCGCTGGTCGGTATTCTCGATCATCAACTGGATCGGCGTGCCCGTCGTCTGGCCCTCGAAGACGCCGGAGAGAATCCGCACCTGATCCGGCTCCCGCCGCTGGGTGACGTATTTGCTGGTGCCGGGTTTGCGCAGGTCGAGCCATTGCTGGATCGATGCCTCATCCACCGCCACCCCCGGCGGGCACCCGTCAACGGTGCAACCCAGTGCAGGCCCGTGGCTCTCACCCCAAGTGGTGACGCGGAAAAGATGGCCGAAGGTATTGAACGACATGGGGACTCCGGAATCGGTCTTGCGGTACTCTATCCAACCTGATTCACTGACGCCATGGATGGTACGCAAACAATGGCAGATTCTGCGCTCAAGGGTGTGGGAATCGGTGTTTATTCACCGGCTGAGGCACAGCGCCTCACCCGCATCCCCGCGAGTAGCCTGCGCCGTTGGATGCAAGGCACCGCGCGTAATGATCGTCTTTGGCAATCACAGCACAGCACGAACTTCGACGGCTTTTTGATGGGTTTTCGAGACCTGATGGAGGCCCGCGTGGTCCACGCTCTTCGTAAAGCAGGCTTTTCGTTGCAGGAATTGCGCGGGACCATGGATTATGCGCGGGTGCAGATCGGGGATGAGCGTCCCTTTTCCACCAGTGACTTCAAAACGGCGGGCAATGACGTCTTTCTCGACCTGCCCGACGGTGTACTGACTGTTTCCCGGCGCAATCGAGGTCAGACCGTCTTCCGCGAAACGATTTCGCCGGTTTTGAAGTCAATCGAATACGGCGAACGCAATGCAGAGCGTTTCTGGCCGCAACCACGGAAACGAACCATCGTCCTCGACCCGAAGATCGCCTTTGGGAAACCGGTTCTCGCAGCCTTTGATATTCCGACCGACGCGATTGCCCGCAGTGTCGAGGCCGAAGGATCGGAAAAGGCTGTCGCAAAGTATTTCGATGTTCCGGTATCTCAAATTCGTGATGCTGTCGCGTTCGAGCAAAACCTTGCGGCGTGAAAGCCTTTTTCGACCATAACCTCTCTCCCTTCATGGCCCGTGCGATCAATGTCGTTGTTGACCCTGATGGGTCTTCGGCGATCTGCAAGCGCGACAAGTTCTCTCCGAAAACCGCAGATACGGAATGGATTTCGACCCTCGGTCGCGAGGGCGGGTGGACGATATTTTCTGGCGACATGAAGATTCTGAAGAACCCCGTCGAACGAAACGCCTATTTCGCCGCCAATCTGACGGGATTTTTCCTGAGGCCAGCGGTGTGCAAGCTCCCTGTCTTGCAACAAACCGCGACAATTCTCTGGCACTGGCACGCCATTGATCAGCTGGTCTCATTGCAAGAGCGCGGCGCATACTGGCTCCCGCTCAATAAAACCGCCAAGTATCGGGCGATACGGTTTTGATCCGCCCGTGGGTCACCGCGCTGGTCGCAAGCGAATGAGCCGGCCCTGCGCGCCATCCTCCAGCACGTAAAGCTCGCCGTTCGGGCCTTGCTCGACCTCGCGGACGCGCTCGCCCCAGTTAAAGCGTTCGGCCTCCGTGGCGCGGTCGGCCAAGGTGACGCGGACGAGGGCGCGGGAGGACAAACCGCCAATCAAGCCATTGCCATTCCATTCCGGGAAGTCTGCACCGTCATAGATGACGAAGCCCGCCGGACTGATTGCGGGCACCCACGACTTTGCCGGGGCCTTGTAGGTTGGGTCGGTCGCGTGGTCAGGGATCGGCGCGCCGCTGTAATGCTTGCCGTCAGAAACCTCGGGGTAGCCGTAATTCTCGGCCCGGACGATGCGGTTGAGTTCGTCGCCGTCGCGCGGCCCCATCTCATGCGCCCAAAGCTGGCCGCTGGCGTCAAAGTCGATGCCGAGCGGGTTACGATGGCCGAGGGACCAGATCTGCGCGGTCACGCCGCCTTGTCCCACGAACGGGTTATCGGCGGGGACGGCCCCGGTATCGGTCAGGCGAATGACCTTGCCGAGGTTCATCGCCATATTCTGGGCCGGGGTGAATTTCTGTCGCTCACCCGAGGTGATGAACAGATGGCCGTCGGGCGAGAACGCCATGCGATGCCCGTAATGACCATTGCCGGTGACTTTCGGCGCTTGCCGCCAGATCACCTCGCCGCCCGACAGAGAACCGCCATTTGCACCCGCCGTGAGCGTGGCGCGCATGACCGCTGCGCCGCTGAGGCTGTCATTGCCCGGATCGCGCTCGACATACGAGATATAGACGATGCCGTTGCTGGCATGGTCCGGGTGCAGGATGATGTCGCCGAGACCGCCCTGCCCACGCGCGGAAACCTGCGGAACGCCGGAGATCGTGCCGAGTTTTCGCCCCTGCCGGTCGGTCAGCCAGATCGTGCCGGTCTTTTCCGTCACCAGCGCGCGGCCATCGGGCAGGAAGGTCATGGCCCAGGGTTCGGAGAAGGTCTCGATCACCGCGGCGTTCAACTGTGTACCGTTGGTGCCGGTCACACTGAAGGCGTGCGCCTGCATCGGCAAAGTGAAGGCGAACAGAGCGGCGAGGGCGGTCAGACGGGGCATCAGCTTCTCCTTGGGTGATGCCCCAAGAATGGCGCAGGGCGGCGGTTGTTCCACCCCCTGCGCTCACAATCCGGTCAGGTCAGCCGTTCGTCACGTCATAGGCGCGGCTCTGGGACAGCGAGCCGATGCGGGCGCGGCAGAGGGTCACGAGATCAAGGTCGAGATCGGCCATCGCCACGCCCTCGCCCTCCCCCGCATCGGCAAGTACCTTGCCCCACGGATCGACAATCAGCGAATGACCATAGCTTTCGCGCATGGCGCTTTCGTCCCGTCCGCCATGTTCGCCCCATTGGGCGGCGGCGAGCATGAAACAGCCGTTCTCGATGGCCCGCGCGCGAAGCAGCGTATGCCAGTGGGCCTTGCCCGTCGGCACGGTAAAGGCACTGGGCGCGGTCAGGATCGCGGCCCCCGCCTGGGCCAGATCACGGAAGAGGCCGGGAAAGCGCATGTCGTAGCAAATGCCCATGCCGATTTGCGTGCCCGCCGCCTCGGCCAGCACCGCCCGGTCGCCGGGGCGATAGCGGGCGGCCTCGCGGAACTTGCCTTTATCTCCGAGGTCCGCCTCGAACATGTGGATCTTGTCATAGCGCGCGCGGATACCGCCATCGGGACCGACGATAAAACCGCGATTGGCTGCGCGCGCCGGGTCTTCGGATGTCAGCGCCAGCGAACCGATATGCAGGGTCACGCCCAATTCGGCGGCAAGCGCGCGCATCGCGGCGAGGGTCTCATCCGTATCCTCATCCCGGATCAGGCGCAGCAGGTCATCACCCGTGGGCGGGATCATGTTCGTAACCTCGGGCGTCTGGATGAAACTCGCGCCCTCGCCCGCCGCTTGCCGGATCAGCGCCGACGCGCGGTCGATATTGCGCGCGATGTCGCCGGTGGCATTGGTCTGGATGACAGCCGCGCGCAGCATCATGCGGCCAGCAGCGGGTCGAGCTTGCCCGCCATCTCCAGCCCGCTCAGATCATCGAACCCGCCGATATGCTGGCCGTCGATAAAGACCTGCGGCACGGTCTGGCGACCGCCTGCGCGCTCGATCATCTCGGCGCGTTTTTCGGGGTGTTTGAGAATGTCAGTCTCGGTAAAGCTGACATCCTTCGAGGCCAGCATCCGCTTGGCCATCATGCAATAACCGCAGGTGTATTTCGTATAGATTTCGACATTTGCCATTCGGGTGAGTCTCCTTTGCGCCCTCATATAGGGCGCGGAGGCGTCCGTTGCATCATCTGTCGCGGTTTGCCTCGACCCGCGCGAAAACCACGACATTGACCTGCGATGCCCCGGCGGCCCGCAAGGCGCGGGTGGCGTCGGAGAGGGTCGCGCCGGTGGTCAGAACATCATCGACCAGCAGTATACGCTGGCCGCGCACGGCGCGGTGCATATGCGGCGGCACCGCAAACACGCCCTCGACATTGCGGGCGCGGGCGGCGGCGGAGCGGGCGCGCTGCATCTCCGTCGGACGCATCCGGCGCAGCATGTCGGGCGCATGAAGGACACCCGATTCCCGTGCCATCGCCCGCGAAAGTTCGGCGGACTGGTTGTAGCGGCGGCTCATAAAGCGCCGCCAGTGCAGGGGAATCGGCACGATGGCGTCGGTCTCGGGCAAAAGATCGGCGGCGGCGCGGGTCATCCAGTGGCCCAGCGCCCGGGCGATGTCGGGCCGGTCGCCATGTTTCAGCGCCAGAACCAGCGCCCGCGCACTTTCGGCATAATACGCCGCCGCCCTGCCCCGGTCCCAAGGGGTGCCGCCCGCGCGGCAGGTGTCGCAATGGATGCTCTCGCCCCGGCCAAGGCTGAGCGGCATCGGCGTGCCACAGCCGTCGCAGACCGTGCCGCCGATCAGATGCGCCGCGCCCCAGCAAGGCGTGCAGAGCGTGCGTGCATCGGCCACCGGCACCGCGCAGACCATGCAAACCGGCGGAAACAACGCATCCGCGACGCCGCGCAACACCGATCCCCCGATCTGTGCCAAGAAAGCCTCCCTTTTTCCCTCCCGAAGCCTATCCTGTCGGTCATGAAAATACCGCACGAAAAAACCGGCGAAACCTTTGGCCCCTTTGACCGCGCCCTATGGCGACAACGGCGAGACCGCGCGGCGCGGACAATCGGCGAGGCTGATTTCCTGCTGGCAGAAGTAGTCGAGCGGCTGGCGGAGCGTCTTGGTGATGTAAAGCGGGTTTTCCCCGATGCGGCGGTCGTCGGGGCGGGCACGGGGGCGATGGCGCAGGCGCTGCATGGTCAGTTCGGGATCGAGCGGCTGACCCAGATCGACGCCGCCCCGGCCATGGCAAAGCTGGCCGAGGCTGCCGCGCCCTTTGCGAAAACACTGGTCGCCGATGAGGAAAACCTGCCCTTCGGCGAAGCGAGCCTCGACCTGATCGTCGCGCCGCTGACCCTGCACTGGACCAACGACCTGCCCGGGACCCTGATCCAGATGCGCCGCGCCCTGCGGCCAGACGGGCTGTTGCTGGCGGCGATGTTCGGGGGCGAGACCCTCACCGAACTGCGTGCGCACCTGACCCGGGCGGAGGTCGAGACGACCGGGGGCCTCAGCCCGCGCATCGCGCCGATGGCCGATCTGCGCGACCTTGGCGGGTTGCTGCAACGGGCAGGGCTGGCCTTGCCGGTCGCTGACCGCGAGGTGATTCCGGTACGCTATGCCA
>CALGNO010000056.1 GCA_937958625.1 uncultured Neomegalonema sp. | reverse complement strand
CGACCGCTTGCCAAAAAATCCCGTTGCCGACCGCGCTCCGCTCCGCTAGAGAAACCTCGCGTTGACGAAATCGGGTTATCCCATGTCACCGCGCCGCTGTAGCTCAGATGGTAGAGCACGTCATTCGTAATGATGGGGTCGGAGGTTCGAGTCCTCTCAGCGGCACCACTATTTTCAGTTATATTGTTGTTTAATAAGTAATTTTCTCGATGGACGTTTTTTCTGTCCCCTCATTTGTCCCCTCGCATGAGCGCGGTACAAGGGGACACCTAGTCTATATCGGCTAGTTGATTCCTCAGCCGATGGCATCGTTCACTTGTTGACGGATTTCGCCCGCGTCGCCGGTCTTCATGGTGGCCAGTACGAACACGCCTTGCCCGTCGGATACCGCTTGCCAGTGTTGCCCGATGATTCTCTTTTCGCGAGTATCGGCGGTTTCCTGTGCGCCAGAATGTTGCTGGCCCTTGTATTCGACCACGAGGATACGGCCGTCTTTCAGCTTGGCCACGAAATCGGGGTAGAAATTGCCGGTTGCCGTGGGCAGACGGAATGAGTTCGGATGCCTTGAGACATTGCGCGACCAGAAGTCGATTTCCGGGATGCCGTCCAGAATGACGGCGCATTTCTGTTCCTCGCCGCCATCCTTGCCGTCGAAGGCGGGTATCTCGTCCGGTCCCGCGAAATGCTTGTTGAAGCCGTAGACCGTGCCGCGATATTTCGGCACCCCGTCATACATGCCATCGAAGAATTCAAAGCCTGTCTCGAAACTGATTTCAGGCTTGGCATCGGGTGCGAAGAGGTGAAGCTGATAGACCTTGTTGCGCTCCGCCATGCGTATGGCGTTCAGTTTATCGGCCAGTTTCCGCGCGAGGATGAATTTGCAGCGCATCAACTGCGCGACAGGCAAGGCGCGGTCACGGGTCAGATAGGCGACCACATCGCCCAGCCATGCCAGCAACTCGTTCTGGCCGATGGATGGATCGCGCAGTTTCTTGTCGAGCCAGCGCACCAGATACGCGTCGCTCCAGCCCTCCACATCGACTTCGAGCAAAAGCTGTTCTGTCGTATCGGCAGAGGAGACCGTCACCTTGTCGCCCTCCAGCCGAATTTCGAAGATATTGGCCGTCTCGACCACATCGAATTCCGATGCTTCCAGCCGCGCGGGATGATCGCGCAGGGACCAGTCGTGATGCTCCATGAGGATATCGGTATCGGCGAAGACCAGTTCCCCCTGCACCGATGCCATGAGGCGCGGAACGATGAACGTCGCGCCCCGTTCGGCGGGGGATGCTGTATGCAGGTTCTCCGCCTCATAGGCTTCGATCCGCTCGCGCAGGATGCCATGGGCCTTTGCGGGCGTGTTCGCGAACAGGCGTTCTTTCTCGCGCGATTTCAGGAAACCCGTGATCTTGACGACCGTGCGTCCCTCGTCCGATTTGCCGAGGGTGATCTTGCCGGGGGCGACCTGTGCGATGCTCACCGCTTCGCGTGGGTCGATATTCACCTCTACCGAGACGGAAGGCTTGGGGCGGGTCTGGCGACCGAACAGGCCATTATCCAAGCCCTGTTGCTCCGCCTCGATATTTGCTTCGGCTTCGGTTTCGTTGAAGCCCATATCGACCAGCTTGTCCCGCAGGGCGTGGGCCGCTTCCATGAAGGATTTGGAGATAAGCGCGGCGTAGGATTTGTTCAGGGCCGGGTTCTTGCGACGCTGGGCATAGGGCATCCGCAGCACGCGGCCCAGCAATTGTTCCGCATCGGTCGCGCTCTTGATGTTCGCCACCGAGCAGAAGACATAGGCGAAGCTGCAATCCCATCCCTCTTTCAACGCCTCCATCGTGATGATGAATTCGACGGGACAATCGGGGTCGAAGAGGTTCAGACCGTCCAGTTCCCGTTGATCGCCCGTGGCGACCTTGATTCTGTCCGGGGCGATATTTTCCTGTTCGATCAAATGCGTCCGCAGCACATCGACTGTCACCTCGTTGCCCTTGCTTTCGGCCTGAAACAAAACGAGGGGCCGGATATAGCCCTCGCGGTCGCGCGCGGCGTGTTCCTGCAACTCCGCCCGTTTGAGGATCGCGCCATTGACCGCCGCCTGCCATGTCCGATGCTCCGCCAGAACGACGGGCATCTTGATCATTTCCTCCGCCTTCAATTCCTGCGCGGAGACGGAATGCAGGATGTTGTTGAAGCCCTTGGGGGTTGCCGTGAATTCCAGCAAGGCGCAGGGGTTCGTCCGGTCATAGACTTCCTTGGAGAGTTTCGAGCCTGCCTTATGCGCCTCGTCCATGATGACGAGGGGGCGGTGCAGATGCATGAGGTTCGCGAAGCTGAACCGGATATCGCCTTTGCCTGCGCCCTCGTCGATCCGCTCCAGCCCCGCCGTCCCCGGTGACACGGCGGAGAAATGAGGCTCCAGCATTTCGTGATGGGCGTAGACCTTGCGGCCATCGGTATTCGTGACCCGCAGCGTCTGGATCGTGCCGACGACGATGCAGCAATTCGAGCGCAGATCGTGGGGCGCAATCTGGGTGAAATCGCCAATGTCAAACACCCGCACCCGCCCGTCGAAAGCCTCGTCCAGCACCTTGCGATAGGCGTGGCGGGTGTTCTTGAGCGCATCGACGGTTTGCCGCCGGATGGTGTTCGTCGGCACCAGCCACAGGACGAGCGGGTAATCCTTTTCGATCCATGCGTCTTTCGCGACCGCGATGGAATGCGCGGCAAGGATCGTCTTGCCGCCCCCCGTGGGCAGGCGCAGGCAGACGTAAGGAACGCCCTCGCGGCCCTTGAGCGGTTTGTAGGTGCCGCCATAGCCATGCAGGCGCGCGGCCTGTTCGGGGTCCGTCGTGATCGCCTCATAGGCGGCGGCGGGGCCACTGACCCGTGCATCCTCCAGATAGCGGCGCAGGGTGGCCAGCGTGTCCGTCTGGTAATCCTTGAGGATCATGCCCATACCCTCATGCTCTGGCCTTCACGTCGTAAGGCGTCTGTTTGAAGGTGATGCGCTCCGCCTTGAGCGTGGTATCGGACAGGGCCGTGCGCTCGCCGTAGACCGTGAGCGGGCCGTCGAAATCGCCAGCGGCATCGCGGATGATGGCCAGCGTCTTGCGGGTCAGGACGTTGCCGCCATTGACCGATTTATCCCCCAGAATGCCGTTATAGAGCAGGGCATAGCCCACGGCGTCTTGTGCGCCCAGATAGGGCGATGGGTTCGCGGGGGCCGTCAGGGGCGTTCCCGTCTCCGCAAACCAGATATGCGCCGCCAGCACGGGAAAGCGGATATCGGGTTGCAGGCGTCCGTCCTCATCGAAGACCGGCGGGCCGAGGCGATAGAAGCGGAAACCGCCGCCGCCCTGCCAGCCTTGCGCCTTGGAAATCCCGCCCTGTTCGCCGTCGATGACTTTTTGCAGACGCGGCACGCAATGGGTCACGGCATGATCGCCCATTTCAACCCCGATATACCGCCGCCCCATCTTCTGCGCCACCGCCGCCGTCGTGCCAGAACCGAGAAAACTATCGAGAACGAGGTCGCCGGGGTTCGTGGCAATATGAATTATCCGTTCGATAAGGCGCTCAGGTTTGGGAGTATCAAAAATGTCTGATCCGAAAAGAGCTTTTATCTCACTCTTGGATTCTCCAGTATGGCCGACTTCTTCGTGTGGCCACCATGTCCAAGGAACGACGCCTTTAGACTCTGCCAGAAAATACTTCCGTCGTGGTACACCACTATCATCTTTGCCAAAAGTGATACGCTTATCAGAATATTGTCGTTGATATTCTCGTTCGATAAGCTTCCAGCAAGCCCCTTCTGGAGGTGTATGAACTGTTCCATTTGGAGCAACAATATCATACATTTGGTTTGGTCTATAACCTTGCGCTAACATTGAAACGGACTGCCAAGGACCGCGATGATCATCATCAGGGTTCTTATAGAGCTTTTTCTGTTTTTCTGAGAGAGGAAGAAAATTCCGTTCAGTCTTAAAAATATCAGGCTCTAGTGCGTAGCAAAAAATACTTTCATGTGCATCACCAATTGAACCCCGCCCATCCCGCGAATAGCGTTTCTGCCAAACACAGGTAGCAAT
>CALGNO010000055.1 GCA_937958625.1 uncultured Neomegalonema sp. | reverse complement strand
GGATGCCGAATGCACCGAAATGCTGGCTAAAACCGGCGTCAAGCGGGTCATCCTGATGCTGACCGAGGACGACGCGACCCTCGGCAAAGCCATCGCCACCCTGCGCCGCGCCAATCTGGCCGTGGCAGAAATCATCGACAGGCGGGATGAAACCCGCGGCCTGATCCCCGCTACGCCGACCGCTTTGGCGAGGCATCTGCTGGCCTGACGCGGCGGTCACTCACGCTCACGAAAAAGGCCGCCCGGACGATCCGGGCGGCCTTTTCGTTTGAAAGCGGTACGCGGTTTATTCCGCCGCAACCGCCGTCGAGGCCAGGTCGCGCAGGACGTAGTGCAGGACGCCGCCGTTCTTGACGTAATCAAGCTCGGTGCCGGTATCGACACGGCAGAGCAGCTCGATATCCTTCGTCGTGCCGTCCTCGTATTCGATGGTCGCCTTGACGTCCTGACGCGGTTTCAGGTCGCCCTCCAGCCCCTCGACGCTGATGAGTTCCTTGCCAGTGATCTTCAGGCTCTCGCGGCTGTCGCCATCCTTGAACTGCAAGGGCACCACGCCCATGCCGACGAGGTTCGAGCGGTGGATGCGCTCATAGCTTTCGGCGATGACGGCCTTGACGCCCAGCAGGGTCGTGCCCTTCGCGGCCCAGTCGCGGGAGGAGCCGGTGCCGTATTCCTTGCCCGCGACCACGACGAGGGGCGTGCCCTCTTCGATGTATTTCATCGCGGCGTCATAGATCGGCATGATCTCGCCCGAGGGAATGTGCCGTGTCAGGCCGCCTTCCTTGCCGTCGGCCATCTCGTTGCGGATGCGGATATTGGCGAAGGTGCCGCGCATCATCACTTCGTGGTTGCCGCGACGCGAACCGTAGGAGTTGAATTCGCGCACGGGCACCTGACGACCCTCCAGGTACTCCGCCGCCGGCGACGCCTTGGCGATGGACCCGGCGGGCGAGATGTGGTCGGTCGTAATCGAGTCGCCCAAAACCGCCAAAATCCGGGCTTTCGTGACGTCCTTGGTGCCCGGAGGCTCGGGCTGGATGTTCTCGAAGTAAGGCGGGTTCTGGACATAGGTTGACCCGGCAAGCCAGCCATAGGTCTCGGCCCCGTCGGTCTCGATCCCTTTCCACTTCTCGTCGCCCGAGAAAACATCGGCATATTGCGAGGTGAAGGCTTCGCGGGTGACGGTCTTTTCGACCAGTTCCGAGATTTCCTGACTGGTGGGCCACAGATCTTTCAGGAAGACGTCGTTACCGTCCTGATCCTGGCCCAGCGCCTCGGTCGCGATGTCGCGCGTCATCGACCCGAGCAAGGCATAGGCGACCACCAGCGGCGGCGAGGCCAGATAGTTGGCGCGCACGTCGGGGCTAATACGGCCCTCGAAGTTGCGGTTACCGCTGAGGACCGACACGGCGACGATGTCTTCGGCATGAATCGCCTCGGAAATCGGGCCATCGAGCGGGCCGGAGTTGCCGATACAGGTCGTGCAGCCATAGCCGACGAGATCATAGCCGATCTGGTCCAGATATGTCTGAAGCCCCGCTGCCTCCAGATATTCGGTTACGACTTTCGATCCCGGTGCAAGCGATGTCTTGACCCAAGGCTTTGGTTTCAAACCCTTTTCAACGGCCTTCTTGGCCACCAACCCGGCCCCGATCATCACATAGGGGTTCGAGGTATTGGTGCAGGACGTAATGGAAGCAATGACGATATCACCGTCGGTTATGTCGTAGTCACTGTCTTTTACCTTGCTCGATTTGTGCGGACGCGCCATTTCCTGCGCGCCGCCCTCGGCATTCATCTCCGCCTCTTCGGTGCCCGGGGTCGCTTCGGCATCGGCCTCCTTGAAAACCGGGCCGCCCCGGATTTCGCCGATATGCTTGTTGAAGGCATTTGCCGCTTCTTTCAGCGCGATGCGATCTTGGGGACGTTTCGGGCCGGAAATTGCCGGCTCGACGGTGCCTTGATCCAGGCTGAGGGTCGAGGAGAAGACCGGATCGGCGGTTTTATTGTCGCGCCACATGCCCTGCATCTTGGCATAGGCTTCGACCAGTTTCAGGCGCTCTTCATCGCGGCCCGTATTGCGCAGATAGCGGATGGTTTCCTTATCGACCGGGAAGAATCCGCAGGTTGCGCCGTATTCCGGGGCCATGTTGGCGATGGTCGCGCGGTCGGCCAGCGGCAGGTTATCGAGGCCGTCGCCGTAGAATTCCACGAACTTGCCGACGACGCCGTGGGCGCGCAACATTTCGACGACCCGCAGCACCAGATCGGTCGCGGTCACGCCCTCGGTCACTTCGCCGGTCAGCTTAAAGCCCACGACCTCGGGCAACAGCATCGAGATCGGCTGGCCCAGCATCGCCGCCTCGGCCTCGATCCCGCCGACGCCCCAGCCGAGAACCGCAAGGCCGTTGATCATCGTGGTGTGAGAATCCGTCCCGACCAGCGTGTCGGGATAGGCGACGCGGGTGCCGCCCTTGTCGGTATCGGTCCACACGGTCTGGCCCAGATATTCGAGGTTCACTTGGTGGCAAATGCCGGTGCCGGGGGGCACGACGCGGAAATTATCGAACGCGCCTTGGCCCCATTTCAGAAACTCATAGCGTTCGCCATTGCGCTCGTATTCGCGCTCGACATTGGCCTGAAAGGCGCGGGGATGGCCGTATTCGTCGATCATCACCGAATGGTCGATGACCAGATCGACGGGGGTCAGCGGGTTGATCTTTTGCGGATCGCCCTTGAGCGTTTTCATCGCATCGCGCATGGCGGCCAGATCGACCACCGCCGGAACGCCGGTAAAGTCCTGCAACAGGATACGCGCGGGACGATAGGCGATTTCAGTGTCCGACTTGCCGCCATCCTCGATCCACTTGGCGAAAGCTTTGATGTCATCGGTCGTAACGGTCTCGCCATCCTCGTTGCGCAGCAGGTTTTCCAGCACGACGCGCATGGAAACGGGCAGGCGCTTGACGTCGCCGATCCCGGCCTCCTCGGCGGCATCGATCGAGTAAATCGCATATTCTTCATTGCCGACTTGCAGTTTGCGGCGGGTGCCGAGGGAATCGTGGCCGGTTGATACTGTCATTATATTTCCCTTTTAGAGCGTGCCCTGCGCAGGAAGGCGGGCGCGACAACGCGCTGTGTATCGTGGATTCTGTGCAGATATATGAGGAATTTCGCGCAAGAGCAAATATGCCTTTTGCACTGCAACATCGCGGGTCGGATCAGGCGGTTTTCAGCCGCATGTAATCGCGCCCCGACCGCGCGGTTCCCTCGGCGCTGAACTCGTTGGTCCAGCGCAGGGGCCGCCGCATATTTTGCAGCCGATCCGTGTCGAACCCATAGACCGCCAGCAACCGGACCACACGCCCGCTCTCATCCGCGAAGGGCAGCAACAGGCGGGAATAATCGAATTTCGCGCCACCCGCCGTGCGGGCATGAACGCCGGTCAGGGTGACACTGCCCTCGGTAACCGCTTCATTCAGGGCAGGCAGCAGCGTGCAAAGGTGGTCGAGCCGGAACCGGTCGCCGCCGCGCCCCGTGCGCCGTGCGCCAAAGGCAAGCTGCACCATCCCGCCCTCGATCCGGTGGGTCAGGGTGATATGACCGGCGGACCAGTCCACGATCATCAGGGTCGATACCGGCAGCGCCTTGATAATGCGATCCGGGCGCAGGGCCGAGCGCAGGGGCGGCGATGCCTGACGCGACAGCCGCCGCCACTCGCCCAGCGCAAGGGACTGGCGCGCATCCAGCCCCCCCGCAGCATGGTTCGCCGGCGGCGCAGGGCGGAGGGCAGCGCGTTTGCGGTCGAGAGAGATGAGACTGCTGTCCATGAACCGTCCTGAAGAAATCGTTACCGCCAGTGTGGCCCCGTAACTATTCGTTGAACGAAGTTAACAAAGCGTTTGCAGAGCGCGATTCGGGCGGTCGCGAAACACCTTTTGTTCGACCCTTCGGTCTTTTTTCCAGATCACGACCATCCCTCCTGACAGGATGCTGTCAGGAGGGGTGTGCGAAAGACGGGGTGTCCACAAAAAAGGAGACCTGACATGGCCGACACCGCACCCAATATCTGCGTATGGTTCGAAATTCCCTGCACCGACCTCGATGCCTCGAAAGCCTTTTACGAGGTCGTTCTGGACATCCAAATGACCCGGATCGACGAGGGGCCCTTTCCGATCATCGCGTTTTCCTCCATGGATGATCCGGGCGTTTCCGGTCATCTGCGTCCGGGCCAGCCCGCCGCGCGCGGGACCGGGAACACGATCCATCTGGGCGTGAGTGACAAACTGGAGGATGCCATGGCGCGTGTGACCGAGGCGGGCGGCAAGGTCGTCTCCGACCCGATACCGATCCCGAATGGCCGCTTTGTCTATTGCGAAGACCTCGACGGCAATGCTGTCGGTCTCTTCGGCGCCTGACGCCATGCGCCGGGCCGACCGTCTGTTCCAGATCGTGCAGTATCTTCGCGGCGGGCGTCTTGTCACCGCCGCGACCCTTTCCGAGAAACTCGAGGTCTCGGAGCGCACGATCTATCGCGACATCGCCGATCTTCAGACCAATGGCGTACCCATCGATGGCGAGCGCGGCGTCGGCTATATCCTGCGCAGCGGGTTCGACCTGCCACCGCTGATGTTTTCGCGGGCAGAGATCGTGTCGCTGGTTGCGGGGGCGCGGTTCCTCAAGGCATGGGGCGGCAAGGCGATGGCCGATGCCGCGCAAGAGGCGCTGGTCAAGATCGAAGCGGTCATCCCCGAGGGCGACCGCGACGTGCTGAACCGCGTCGAAATCCGCGCCCCCGGTGCCGCGATGACAGAACGGGATCGCCTGATCATCGACCGGATCGAGGCGGCGGTGGCGGCACGCATCACGCTCGATCTGACCTATCAGGACGCGAAGGGCGCGGGCAGCCAGCGGACCATCCGCCCCCTCGGCCTCTGGTACTGGGGCAAGGTTTGGACGATTGTTGCCTGGTGCGAAAAGCGCGACGATTTTCGCCTGTTCCGCATCGACCGCATTACGGAAATGCGCGAGACTGACGCCGTTTTCGCACCCGAAAAGGGCAAGCGGCTGGTAGATTTCTACGAGATCATCGACTGCGACGACTATCCATCGGCTGCGCTCAATCTTTGACGTTTCCGAGAAATTCCGCACCCGTCGAGACGCCACGTTGTGGCTCCTCAGGGTGAGTTAAGCTCCTGATTTTCCTCATCCTGAGGAGGCGCATAGCGCCGTCTCGAAGGATCTTTTTGCAAGAAACAACTTTGTCAGCGATCCGAGGGCCCGCCTCCATATCCTACCGCGCATTGCGCCCGCGCGCGAAAAGCCTTACCTCGCGCCCATGGCCGAAGACCGCGAACAGCAAGGCAGCCGGGTTGTCACCCTCGGGTGCCGCCTCAATGCCTATGAGGGACAGGTGATCCGCGAACAGACCCGGGCGGCGGGGCTGGACGATGCGGTGATCGTGAATACCTGCGCCGTCACCGGCGAGGCCGTGCGCCAGGCGCGCCAGACCATCCGCCGCCTGCGCCGGGAAAATCCGAGCGCGCGGCTGGTCGTGACCGGATGCGCCGCCCAGGTCGAGCCGGAAACCTTCGCCGAGATGGCCGAGGTCGATCTGGTGCTCGGCAATGCCGAAAAAGTTGATCCGGCCCAGTGGCGGCGGATTGCGGGCGCGAATGATTTCGGCCTCGGGGCCACTGAGAAAGTCCGCGTCAACGACATCATGGATGTGCGCGAACACAGCCCGCACATGATCGATTGCCTGTCCGAACGCACCCGCGCCTTCGTACAGGTCCAGAACGGCTGCGACCACCGCTGCACCTTCTGCATCATCCCGTTCGGACGCGGCAATGCCCGATCCGTCCCGGTGGGCGAGGCCGTGGAGCAGGTCAAGCGCGTCGTCGCGGCGGGCCATCGCGAGGTGGTGCTGACCGGCGTCGATCTGACTTCCTACGGCCCCGACCTGCCGGGAGCTGTACGGCTGGGGACGTTGGTGCAGGCAATCCTGCGCCATGTGCCGGACCTGCCGCGCCTGCGCCTGTCGTCCATTGACTCCATCGAGGCCGACCCCGCGCTGATGGACGCCATGGCCGAGCCGCGCCTGATGCCGCATCTGCATCTGTCGCTGCAATCCGGCGATGACATGATCCTCAAGCGCATGAAGCGGCGGCACCTGCGCGACGACGCCATCCGCTTTTGCGAGGACGTCCGCGCGCGGCGGCCCGACGCGGTCTTCGGCGCTGACCTGATCGCCGGCTTTCCAACAGAAACCGAGGCGATGCACCGACAGTCCCTCGCGCTGCTGGAGGAGTGCGGGCTGACATGGCTGCACATCTTCCCGTTCTCGCCGCGCAAGGGCACCCCGGCGGCGAAGATGCCTGCGGTTCCCGGCCCCGTCATCCGCGAGCGCGCCGCCGAACTGCGCGCGGCAGGCGACACCCGGCGGGCGGCATGGCTGAAATCACGCATCAGCAGCACCGAGCGCGTCTTGGTCGAGCGCCCGGATATGGGCCGCAGCGAGGGCTTCGCCGAGGTCCACCTGACCCAGCCACGCGCGCAAGGAGACATCGCAGACGTGATCATCACGGGCACCGACGGCGCGCGATTGATTGCGTGAGACCTTCCCCTGCGTTCGACGCGAGACTCTCTTTGCTTTGCTGCCTCAAGCCTCGGTAATCTCAAGCAATTCCGAGCGCTTGTCGATATGGTAATACCCATCGACCCGCGAGATCAGACCCGCGCGCTTCCACTGGTTCAGCACCCGGCTGACATTCTCGCGGCTCGCCCCGATCATCGCGCCAAGCTCGGACTGGGTCAGCTTGTACTCGATCCGCACCGCGCCCGAGACCATCTCGCGGCCAAACCCGTCCGCCAGCCGGATCATCGCCTGCGCCAACTGCCCCGGCAGGGCCAGAAAATCCCGCGCCGCCAGCGAGTCGTTCGTCGCCCGCAACCGCCCCGCCATCACGCTCAGCATATGGCGATAGATCATCGGGTTCTCGTTCGCGAAATCGAAGAAGGCATCCCGGGAACAAAAGATCAGGGTCGTCTGTTTCAGCGCCGTAATCGTCGCCGAGCGGGGAAACTCGTCGAAGATCGCCATCTCTCCGATCACTTCGCCATCGCTGAAGAGCGCGATCAGCTGTTCGTTGCCATCGGGGGACAGGCGCGTTGCCTTCAGCCCCCCGGCCTCGACGGCATAAAATCCGTCGGCATCGTCGCCTTCACGAAAAAGAACGCCATTGGGATCAAGCGTGATATACTGGGACCGATTACCGATCGCGACCGAGACGTCGAACGGCGCACCGGTGAACATGCGCGTCTTTGAAAAGACTTCGGCGGCATTCGTCATCACGATTCGCGTTCCCCTCCGCAACTCTTCCTGAACTCTACCCGGTTTTCGATAAAACGCACTACTGTGATTTTCGTCACAGAATGCATCGGAGCCCCTGTGCCAGTTATTGCTAACGGATTTGCTGGGATTGCTGGGGAGCGAGGGGCCTGGCGAATCCGTTACAACTAGTTTGGTTGCGTAGCGTATGTATTGCGTTGTAACGGCGATGCCCCCTCTAAGGGGGCTTTGTCGTTTTTGGGGCCTGATATTTCCAGCAAACACGCGGGTTTTCGGGTCGGAAACGGCTTTCGATTCAATATTGGCGCAAAGTGTTATAGCTCTCGGAAAGTCCCTACGAAGAGGTTCTCCGACGTGTCCTATACCCTGCCCCCCTTGCCCGATTTTGCCGAAACCACCGATACCGCGATTCCCGTCTGGCCCGTCACCAAGGCGGCGCTGGCCCCGTGGCGGGCGGCGCAGGCCCCGGCACAGGCACGGTGGCTGACGGCGCAAGGGTTTGAAGCACGGCGCGGCGCGCCCTGCGCGATACCGGGCGAGGATGGCGGAATCGCTGGCATTGCCTTTGGCCTCGGCGAAGGCGGCGCGGAGGGGCGGGCCTTTGGCGATCTGCCCTTTGCTCTTCCCGCCGGAACCTATCGGCTGGAACCCGCCGAGGGCGTCGACCCGGCGCGTGCGGCGCTGGGCTGGCTGCTCGGCAGTTACCGGTTTGAGCGCTACAAGACCGGCGAGCCGCGCATCCCCGCCAAGCTGGTCGCCCCCGGGGGCATCGACGCGCCCCGGATTGCGCGGATGGCGGCGGGCATGGGCCTTGCCCGCGACCTGATCAACACCCCGGCGCAGGATATGGGGCCGGAAGTGCTCGAGGCCGCCATGCGCGCCCTCGGACAAGCCCACGGGGCCGAGGTCAGCGCGATTGTCGGCGACGATCTGCTGACCGAAAACTATCCGATGATCCACACGGTCGGGCGCGCGGCGGCTGAGGCTCCGCGCCTGATCGACCTGCGCTGGTCGGGGCCGAACCCGCAGCAAAAGATCACGCTGGTCGGCAAGGGCGTCTGCTTTGACACCGGCGGTCTCGACATCAAGCCCTCCTCGGGGATGTTACTGATGAAAAAGGATATGGGCGGCGCGGCCAGCGTCCTCGGCCTTGCCTCGATGATCATGGCCGCGCGTCTGCCCATCGCCCTGCGTGTATTGGTCCCGGCAGTCGAGAACAGCATCGCGGGCAACAGCTTTCGCCCCGGCGACGTGCTGACGGCCCGCAACGGCATCACGGTCGAGAACCGCAATACCGATGCCGAGGGGCGGCTGGTGCTGGCCGATGCGCTGGTGGAGGCATCCTCCGAAGACCCCGACCTCATTATCGACATGGCGACCCTGACCGGCGCAGCGCGGGTGGCGCTGGGGCCGGACCTGCCGCCGTTTTATACCGATGACGATAAGCTAGCCGCAGACATTGCCGCCGCTGGCCTCGCCATCGACGATCCGGTCTGGCGGATGCCGCTCTGGGATGGCTACGAGCGCGACATCGGCAGCAAGGTCGCCGAGATCACCAACGCACCCTCGGGCGGCATGGCCGGGTCGGTCACGGCGGCGCTGTTCCTGCGCAGATTCGTTACCCAGCCCGCAAAATGGGCGCATTTTGACATCTATGGTTGGGCACCAAGCGCCAAGCCGGGCCGACCCATGGGCGGCGAATGTCAGGCGGCGCTGGCGCTTTATACGTTGCTCGAGGAACGCTGTGGCTGATGGATCGGATTTCCTGCGCGGTGCCGACAGGCGGCTGACCCCCGCCCGCCCCGACGTGGCGGCGGCAAAGCTGCGGGGACAGGTGGACGCGGCACGCTTTGTCGACGGCACCGCCATGACGGTAAAGGCCGCCATCATCCCCCTGCGCCCCGCGCCCGACCCCCAGGCCGGTGTCGATACCGTCCTGCTCTATGGCGAGGATTTCGATGCCTATGCAAGCGCCGACGGCTGGGTTTGGGGACAGGCGACGCGCGATGGCTATGTCGGATATGTGCCCGAGGCGGCGCTGGCCCTGGCCACGGCTGCGCCGACCCACGAGGTTGCTGTGCCGACCACGCATCTCTACCCCAAGGCCAGCATCAAGACCGAACCCGTCGCGGCCCTGTGGATGACTTCTCGGATAGCGCCCACCGCCATCGGGGACGAATTTGCCGAGGTCGGCGGCCTGTACCTGCCCGCGCAACATCTGGTGCCGGTGGACGAGACCGCCCCCGACTGGGTCGCCGTCGCGGAAACCTTCCTGCACGCGCCCTATGTCTGGGGTGGCAAGACCGCCGCCGGGATCGACTGTTCAGGACTGGTCCAAATCGCCCTAGCCCGCGCGGGCATCGACGCCCCCCGCGACAGCGATATGCAACGGACGCTGGGCGAAGACGTACCCGCCGACGACCTGCGCTGCGGCGATCTGCTGTTCTGGCAAGGGCATGTGGGGATTATGGCAGATGCCGAAACCCTGCTCCACGCCACCGCCTTTTCGATGCAGGTCATGCGCGAGCCGGTGGCCGTAACCCGCAAGCGCATCGAGGGCGGGCTGGGCCTGCCCTTGCTGACCGTCAGACGACTGCCGAAATCTTAACCGGGGATTAACCCGGATGGTAAACGAACGGTAAAAATCCGTTCTCGATTGAGCCGATCAGGAGACCGCCATGCGCTCGCTTTTCCTCGCCGCCGCCCTCGCGATTACACCGCTTGCCGCCGCCCAGGCGCAAACCCCGATCACTGTCGAACAGATGGCGTCGTTTGACCGCTGGAAGGCCGGATTCCGGGCGCAGGCGCTCTCCCAAGGCGTACGCCCCGATGTTTTCGACAGCGCATTTGCGAGCGTCACGCCGAACCCGAAAATCCTCAATTTCGACCGTAAGCAGCCCGAGTTTTCCCGGCCCATCTGGAAATACCTCGAAAGCGCGGTGGCCCCCAGCCGGGTCAAGAACGGGCGCGAGAAACTGGCAAAGCATCGGGATTTGATGGCGCGCATCGGCCAGACCTATGGCGTCGATCCCCATGTCGTCCTCGGCATCTGGGGGATGGAGAGCGCCTATGGCCATGCCTATGGCGATTTCTCGATCATCCGTTCGCTGGCGACGCTGGCTTTTGACGGACGGCGGCAAAAGTTCGCGCAGGAACAGCTTATCGGTGCCCTCAAGATCATTCAGAACGGCGACATTCCGGCGTCGCAGATGCTCGGCTCGTGGGCCGGGGCCATGGGCCATGTCCAGTTCATCCCGACCAGCTTCGAGGCTTATGCCGTGGATTTCACCGGCGACGGGCGGCGGGATTTCTGGTCCGATGATCCCAGCGACGCGCTGGGCAGTGCCGCAAACTACCTCGCCCGCCACGGCTGGCGCACGGGGCAGCCCGCCTACATGCCGGTGCGGGTGCCGCAAGGCATCGACTATTACGAGCTGCGCGGGTCCAACAAGCTGTCCGCCGCCGAATGGAACGCCCGGGGCGTCACCGCGATGAACGGCGCACCGGTGCCGGATTTCGGACCGGCGGCGGTGATCATTCCGGCGGGGGCAAGCGGCCCGGCCTTCATGACCTTCCACAATTTCGGGGTCATCAAAAAGTACAACAACGCCGATTCCTACGCCCTCGGCGTGGCCCATCTCGGCGAGCGGATTGCGGGCGCTGGCCCGATGAATGTGCGCTGGCCCAAGGATGACCGTCCTTTGGGGCGCAGCGAGAAAAAAGAGCTTCAGGCTGCCCTGACCGGTCTTGGCTTCGACACCAACGGCATCGACGGCATGTTGGGCAAGGACAGCCGCGCGGCCCTGCGCCGCTTTCAACGCTCGCGGGGCATCCCGGCGGATGGCTATGCGTCGGCAAAGCTGCTGGAGCGGGTAAAGGCCGCTGCCGAGGGGCGCGAGTCGCTGGGCAGACAGCAAGTCATGGCGATCCAGCAGCGCCTCAACCAGCGCGGCTTTAATGCAGGATCACCCGACGGGGTGGCAGGCCCCATGACCCGCGCCGCCATCGCGGCCTTCCAACGCAGCGCCGGCCTGACCGCCGATGGCCAGCCGAGCGTGCCTCTGCTGCAAGCACTGGGCGGGTGAATTAAGTTTCAATAATGAACTTTACACCTTACAGGTGTATTGAGAGTCTGAGTCTCAGCTTTAGGATGGCTAAAAGCTGAATAGGCAGTACCCTGTCGCCGTCGAACATTCTGTTCGAGGGGAAGAAAAAGGGTACTGACACATGAGACCAATCAAGACATCGCGGCTCGTCGCTCTAGGGGCAAGTGTGGCCCTTGGGGCCTTGCTGGCACCGACATTGACCGGCGGCAACACCGCCCACGCCTTTGAATGTACGAATGCCGGGGCGGGCACGACCGCACCGGATGATGGCGGGCAACAGAACAGCCTTGCCTGCGGCAACGGCGCGACCGTCAGCGGCACAAACTTCGGGACCGCGGTCGGCGGCAGCAGCAATGCGACCGGCACCGATTCGACAGCTTTGGGCTCCTTCGCCGACGCCACAAGCAGCGGCACAGCAGTCGGTGCGGATACTGATGCCGACGGAGATTCCGTCGCTGTCGGCGACAACGCACAAGCCACATCGACGCAGTCCATCGCGGTGGGCAACGACTCAATTGCGGATTTCGTCGATACCACTGTGATCGGATTCAGCGCCGATGTCGGCGGGGCGGGCGCGGTTTCCGTAGGGTCCAACGCCAACGCAGGCGCCGTCGGCGCCATCTCCATCGGCGATTCGGCAACGGGTAGCGCCGACGATAACATCGCCATCGGGTCGGGGGCCACATCGAGCACCTCTGCCGCGATCTCCATCGGCGGCGACTCGGATGCAACGGGCAATGACGCCATCGCCATTGGCGGCGACGGCGTGAATAGCACGACCGGCGCGCAGGCGACCGCTGCTGGGGCCATCGCCCTTGGCGGGCGCACCAACGCCGGTGCGGGCGGCGCGATTGCCATCGGCAACGATGCGGACGCCACCGCAATCAATGCCATCGCCATCGGCGGCGATGACGGCTTCGCCACCGGTGCTCAGGCGACCTCCTCCAGTGCCATCGCTATCGGGTCCGACACAACCGCCGCAGGGGCGCGGGGCATCGCCATCGGCGATGGCGCAGCTGCATCAACAAGTGGTGTCGATGCGATTGCCATCGGCACCGGCAGTGTCGCCAACACCGTCAACTCCGTCGGCATAGGCAACACCGCCAATGCCTTGGGCAACAACAGCATCGCCATCGGTTTGGATGCCCGGGTCGAGGGGGGCTCGACAGAAGGCATCGCCGCCGGTCGCAACGCGCGTGTCGAAGCGGCCGGAGCCGTCGCCATCGGCGGGGACAGAAACAGTGACAGCATCGGCGCCCGCGCCATCGGCATCGACAGCGTCGCCCTCGGCGCAGACAGCAATGCGGAAGGATCTGAATCGATTGCGCTCGGCAGCGACTCCGACGCAATTGGTTCCGATTCCTTCGCCGCTGGCAGAGGTGCCAACGCCAGTGCGGGCGGTGCGATTGCAATTGGGCGATTCTCAGACGTCGACATGTCGGCCAGTAACGGCATTGCAATCGGATCGGATTCCGACGCCATGGCTGGCGAGGCGATTTCAATCGGTGAATTATCCACTGCGGCCGGACTCGGATCGATCGCCATCGGCGGCGACACCAACGGACAACACCAAGGCGCGGACGCCGAAACTTCAGGAGCCGTCGCCATCGGCGCGAATGCGACCGTTTCGGGCCTTAGCGGCGTCAGCATCGGTGAACTCTCCACGGCAACGGGCAGTAATTCCGTAGCCCTCGGCATCAGTGCCGATGCGGGCAGCCTGACCGGCAACACCACCGCCGTCGGGGCGCTGTCTCAGGCCACTGGTAACAACGCGAGCGCCTTTGGACGCGGGGCGCAGGCAGCGGGTAATGGCGGGCTTGCGGTCGGTGCCAACTCACGGGCCAATGCCGTTGGCGCGACGGCCTTTGGTCGCGGCGCGCAGGCAACCGGAAACGACTCCCTTGCCAACGGAGCCCTGGCCCTGGCTGTCGGCAACAACGCCACGGCCTTTGGCGGCGGTGCCAATGCGGGCGGCAGTGCGTCCCTCGCGCTCGGCGGTGCCAGTATCGCCAGCAACAACCGCTCCATCGCCGTTGGCCGTGATGCGAACTCCGGCGGCAACCGGGCCATCGCCATCGGGGCGAATGCCGCCGCTGCGAATGACCGCTCGGTCGCCATCGGGGCCGATGCGGCCACGACCCGGGATAATCAGATCGTGCTGGGTGACACGTCGCATACTTATACCCTGGCGGGTATCGACTCCGGGGCCAGCGCCGCCGCGCAGACCGTGGGCACGATCAGCTATGTGACCGCTGACGAGGCGGGCAACCTCGGCGTCACGGCGGGACCACCTGTGTTTCCGTCCTCGGCACTGGCCTCGCATTCGGGCGTGGTGACCACCAGCGGCGATCAGGTCTCCGTCGGCGGCGACAGCAGCACCTATACCCTCTCGGGCATCACCTCCGATGCCAGCCGCGCGGCCCAGACCGGGCCGACGGAAATCCTGACCACCGACGCCAACGGCAACCTCGCAAGCGATGGCGGCGCGTTCAACAGCACCCTGTCGGGCCTGCGCGATGACGTCGACAGCAACACCGAGGGCGTGGCGCTCGCCATGGCGGTCGAGTCCCCCGACCTCGTCGGCAATGAGAGCTTCGGCATGTCCATGGGCTTTGGCACCTTCGAGGGCGAAAGCGCGGTCGGCTTTGCCGCCACCGGCGTTATCGCCCGGGACGTCTTCGGCGAGGGGGCCGGAGGCCGCGTGTCGCTCGGTGCCGGTTTCGGCGTCGGCCTGCGCGAGAACTCGGTCGGCGGCAAGGCCCGCGTCCAGCTCACCTGGTAAAAATGGCGCGAGGCGGTCTTCGCATCGCCTCGCCCCCGTCGAAGGGCGTTCCGAAATCGGAACCGATGGTTTAGGAAACGCCCATGACACAGATCGAACAGACCGCCCGCGCCCGCAAGACGCTCAAGCTGCTCGGCAACCCCGCCGCGCCCGCGCCCGCCACGGGCCTGAGCCGCGAGACCGTCGAGGCGCTTGTCGCCGCCGCCGGATGGGCGCCCTTCCACCGCCCTGCTCACCGCGCACGCGAGGGCACCGACCCGGTGGTCGAGCCATGGCGCTTTACGATGCTGGACGCGCCGGGATGCCGCGCGCTGTTACCGCGCCTCTCTGAAATCCCGAAACCGCCGGGCAAGATCGCCGACATGCTGGCGGTCGCCGACGCCTTGATCCTCGTGACCTGGCTGCCCGAACCGTCGGAGGAGAGCTGGCAGGCGACTGATTTCAACATGGAGCATATCGCGGCGGGATCGGCGGCAATCCAGACCTTGCTGCTGGCCGCGACCGAGCGCGGCATCGGCAATTACTGGTCCAGCGGCGGGTGCCTCGGCACAACGGAGGCGTTCGCGTTGCTTGGCATCGACCCGACCGACATTTTGCTGGGTGCGATCTTCCTGTTCCCGGACCCGCCCGCGAATGCCGAGGCCGTCCCCGGCAAGATGCGCGAGAAGCGCAGTCACCCCGGCGCGTGGTCGCGCTGGGTCACTCCGACCTGACCGATGGTCACGGTCTCGCAAGAGACGCCCGACGACCGGTGGGAGATCGAGGCCCTGCTCGACAGTGCCTTCGCCCCCGGACGCACGGGCCTATCCTCCTATCGCCTGCGCGAGGGGGTCGAGCCGGTGCGCGCCCTGTGCCTGACCGCGCGCGATGCCGATGAGGGGCGGACGCTGGCCGGGACGATCCGGTTCTGGCCCATCGCCATCGGAGAGGCTCGCGCCCCGGCCCTGCTCCTCGGCCCCGTCGCGGCGCACCCCACCCGTCAGGGCGAGGGCATCGGCGCGCTGCTGATCCTCGAAGGATTGGAGCGGGCCGAGGCGGCGGGCTGGCATCGCTGCATCCTGATCGGCGACGAGCCGTACTATGCCCGCTTCGGGTTTCGACGCGCCTTGGCCGAGCGCATCACGTTCCCGCCCCCAACCAACCCCAACCGCATCCTCGCCCGCGCTTTGGTCGACGGCGGGATGGATGGCATCGAGGGTCCGGTGCATCGCTGGCGCGCAGGCGATGGTGAGGCGGCTGGCGATCCGTCTATCGAGACTTGACACCCACCCCCTCGTTCAGCCACCCCTGCCCCCGCGCGGGCGTAGTCCAACGGTAGAGACAGAGGACTTAAAATCCTTCCAGTGTGGGTTCGATCCCCACCGCCCGCACCAGACTTTAAGCGCCTTTCCGCCTCTGCATCTCCAAATAGCTTGCCACGCTGTTTGCCACTCGCGTTCCCAACCCGTACCCGTGTACCGAATCGCTGTCCAGTCGGCGTACCCGGATACAGGCGCTCTCTGGCGCGTTTTTCAAAACCGTGAGCAGGTAAATCGGGATGGGTACTGCAAAGGCACGCCGACCGCTACGGGTCCAAAATCCGCAGCTAGAGCATCCTGAAGTTTTGAGGATTCACAAGTCCGATCATTTCTGATTCAAGATTTCTCGTGTGATGCGGGAGGTTTTGATGCCGAAGCAATACGACAGTGCTCTCCGCGATCGTGTTGTCGGAGCGGTTGGTCGGGG
>CALGNO010000054.1 GCA_937958625.1 uncultured Neomegalonema sp. | reverse complement strand
GAGCCGGTTTTGCTCACCTTTGATGGCGCGCGGACGCTGTTTCATGAGTTTGGCCATGCCCTGCACGGCCTGCTCTCGGACGTGACCTATCCGCGGATTTCGGGCACCTCGGTCGCGCGGGACTTTGTTGAGCTGCCCTCTCAACTATACGAGCACTGGCTGATGCGGCCCGAGGTGCTGTCGCGCTTCGCCCTTCATGCCGAAACCGGCGAGCCGATGCCCGAGGCCCTGCTGGAGCGGGTGATCGCCGCGCAGAACTTCAATATGGGCGCGGCGACGGTGGAATATCTCTCCAGCGCGCTGGTCGATATTGCCATGCATACGGCGGAAATCGACGACGGCTTCGACCCGCTTTCCTATGAGGCCGAGGTGCTGGCGGAGATCGGGATGCCCAAGGGCCTCGCCATGCGCCACGCAACGCCGCATTTCGCCCATGTGTTTTCGGGCGACGGCTATTCGTCGGGCTATTACAGCTATATGTGGTCCGAGGTCATGGATGCCGACGCCTTTGGCGCGTTCGAGGATGCGGGCGATGTCTTCGATGCCGAGACCGCCGCGCGGTTGGCCGGGGCGATCTATTCCGCCGGTGGCCGCCAAGACCCCGAAGATGCCTATCGCGCGTTCCGGGGGCGGGATGCGGAAGTTACCGCACTGTTGCAACGGCGCGGGTTGGCCGACGCGGCTTGAGAGTTGAGAATATCACTGCTCTGGACTTGACCGGGGCCTCGAAGAATTGAACTCCATAGCGTGAGGCCCCGGATCAAGTCCGGGGCAGGGAGCTATAACGCATCAATTGCTCTCGACCGGCTGACCCGGCAAACGAACGCTGGAACTCGCCGTTGCGGCTCCGCTCGATGGATCGAGCAACACGCCGCCGGACTCAAAGATCGGACCACCCAGCAGGTAGTCTGACCCCAGTGCAATAACGACCACAGCGACAAGCGAGGCGAGAAAGGCTTTCATTTCAATGTCTCCTGCGGGTCCGCGCCCGCGTTCTTGAGATAGGCGATGAGATCGGCGCGGTCTTCGTCGCGAACGATCCGTTGCATCGGCATTTTCGATCCCGGAGTATAGTGATCCGGGCCAAGATCGAACAGCTTGTCGAGGGTTTCCGAATTCCAGACAATATCCATCCCGCTCAGCGCGTCGGAATAGATATAGCCCGACAGCGTCCCGGCCTTGCGTCCGAACACGTTGAGCAGGGTTGGGCCCGCCCGCCGTCCTCCATCCTCGGTCAGGGTATGGCAGATCGAGCATTTGCGCATGAATTGCCGCTCGCCATTGGTCATGGTTGCGGGATCGCGCTGAAAGCTGCGCAGGGCTACGTCGCTTTCGTCAATGGCGGTTGCGGTCGCAATGGGCCAGATGTCGGCGTAGTTCTGGATCGTGCCAGCAACGACCCGATTGCTGCGATCAAAGGCCAGTGCCCAGACCGGCCCACGGGGCGTGGCGCGAAAATCGCGCACGGTCTTCCAGTTGGTCGTCGAGACGATATGGATATGCCCCTCGCCATCGCCGACCCCGATGAGCGCGCCGTCCGGGCTGAGCGTAAGGGCCAGCACCGGTTGGCGGCCTGATGTGATATCGGCAATCTCCTCGCCGCTTTCCCGGTCAAGGATACGTACGCCACCGTCGAGGGCACCATAGGCGACCCAGCCCGCCGCCTCGTTCACGACCAGCCGGTTAATGCCGAAGCCGTGCTTGGCCTCGACGCGGATGAGATCACCACTCGCCGTATTCCAGACCCGAACCGTGCCGTCAGACCCGGCGGAATAGAGCCGCGTTCCGGCATCGGCAAAGCGCACCGCCTGTACCGCCGCGCGGTGCCCCTCCAGCATGGCGATGGGCGCGCGGGTTTCAAGATTCCAGAGGCCGACTGCCCCGTCCCAGCCCGCGCTCGCGCCGGTCTTGCCATCGGGCGTGGTGGCGAGGTCGAGGATTTTTCCCTCATGCCCCTCCAGCCGCGCAACCATGTCGCCGCTGGCGGTGTCCCACAGGATCGCGTCGAAATCGTCGCCAGCGGACAGGGCACGTTTGCCGTCGGGCAGGAACAGCACTGAGTTCGCGGCGGCCTCGTGCCCTTCCAGCCACAGCGGATCTGCGCCCGCTTCGCTCAGGGACCATAACCCGACAGAATTGTCGAAACTGGCGGTCAGGGCGTGACGGCCATCGGGAGAGACGGCGACGCCCTTGATTGGCCCGCCATGCCCCTCCAGACGCATATATCCCTCATCGGCCATCGCGGGGATGGCCGTGAGGGACAAGACGAGTGCCAAGACGCGCATGTTACTCGGCGGGTGTTGCCGGGCCATCGCGCCGGGCCGGGTGGGTGTGAACGACCCCTTCATCATGCTCGGTCAACTCGCCTTTGCGGCGCAGCTTGGCAACCCAGAGGTTATGGTGCTCCTTGGCCCAGTTCAGATCGACCTTGCCCGAACCCATGGCCGCGAACGCGCCCTGCATCCCGATCGACCCGATATAGATATGGGCAATGACAATAACGGTCAGGGCCGTCGCGACAATCGTGTGCCAGAGGGCAGCATACTGCATCTCTTCGATGGGCGAGAGGTTCGTCTCTAGGTTCGTGGGCTGGCCGACCTTTTCGGCGGCGACGTTGATCGCGCCAAAGGTCTCGCCGAACATCGGCAGCTCGTAAGGGAACAGCAGCATCACGCCCGAGGCAGAGATCGACGCGCCCATCAGAACTACAGACCAGAAAACGATCTTCTGACCGGCATTGAACTTCTTGGCGTCAGGATGCGCGTTGCCGATGATGCCGCCGCCCTTGGCGAGCCATTTCACATCGGTCCAGGTCGGAATGTTGTGCAAGACCCACAGGAAAAAGATCAGGATCAACGCGCCCATGAAGGCCCACGAAACGCTATTATGCAGAGGTTTTGCAATGGCGAGCCACGGAACGAAGGTATTTTTGAACCATTCGTTGCCGACCTCGGGATTGGCTTCATCGCCATTGATCGAGGCGTTGGCCCAGTCGATCAATGGCACCAGTGCCTCGCGCCCGAACAGCACGCTGAAACCGCTGATTGCCAACACGATAAAGCTGATTGCAAGCAGCCAATGTCCAAAGCGTTCAAGGAAGTTAAAGCGCCGGACCTTGACGCCTGACAGGCCGCCCTCAACCCGCATCCGGCCCTTGAGCGTCATGAAGATTGCGAGCAACACGATGATGCCGACCAGCGCATAACCGGAATAGGTGACAAGCGGCCCGTTGCGCAGGGCCAGCCAGTCCTCGCCTTCTTCCTGCACCAGTAACGCCGCGCCGGGGCCGCGGGCCTGGGTCGTCACAACGTCCGTGCGACCCTGACGAATGGCGCTCCAGAAATCGGAGTCCGACGCCGCGCCTTGGGTTGCGAGGGAGCCGGGGGAGTTACCCGAGAAGGGCGTCTCGCCTAGATCGCGGACGATGGGTTCGGTCAACTCGCCGCGCTGGCGCGCCAGAATGTCTTCGAGGGTTTGGGTGCCGTTGCTGCTGCCTGCTGCTTCGGCGTTTGCGGGTGCCGCCGTGTCCTGCGCATACGCAGACGGTGCGGCGACCATGCCGAGGGCGGCAACGGTCAGAAGAATTCGGATTGTCTTGAAAAGCGATGTCATCGCAATGTCCCCGGTTCGCTTTCGAGCACCGGGATCGCGCGGGCCGAAAGCCGTTCTCGTGCTTTCAGGAAAGAATAGGGGGCGGAGCGCAAACGCTCCACCCTTAAATTGTCGTGGCGATCAGGCGCCCTTCTGGCCGTAGGCGGTGCCCCAGCCCCAAGCGCCGGAGCCGAACCCACGGGCGACGACGCGCTCGCGGTAAATATCGGCAACCTCGTCACCGTCACCGGCGAGCAGAGCTTTGGTCGAGCACATCTCGGCGCAGATCGGCAGTTTGCCCTCGGCGATACGGTTGCGACCGTATTTCGAAAACTCGGCCTGCGAGTTGTTCTCCTCCGGGCCTCCGGCGCAGAAGGTGCACTTGTCCATCTTGCCACGCGAACCGAAGTTGCCCGCTTGCGGATATTGCGGCGCGCCGAACGGACACGCGTAGAAGCAATAGCCACACCCGATGCACAGATCCTTGGAGTGCAGGACCACGCCCTCTTCGGACTCATAGAAACAGTCCACGGGACAGACGGCGGCGCAGGGCGCATCCGAACAGTGCATACAGGCGACCGAGACCGAGCGCTCACCGGGCTTGCCGTCATTGATCGTGACGACCCGGCGACGGTTGATGCCCCAGGGCACCTCGTGCTCGTTCTTACAGGCCGTGACGCAGGCGTTGCATTCAATGCATCGTTCCGCGTCACAGAGGAACTTCATTCTCGCTGAGTTAATAGCCATCGGGTGTTCCTCCTCAGACTTTCATGATCTTGCAGAGTGTGGCCTTGGTCTCCTGCATTTGCGTAACGGAGTCATAGCCATAGGTCTGCGCGGTGTTGGTGGATTCGCCAAGCACGTAAGGATCGGCACCCTTCGGGTACTTCGCCCGTTGGTCCTCGCCCTGATAATGCCCGCCGAAATGGAAGGGCATGAAGGCGACGCCTGCACCCACCCGTTCGGTCAGCATGGCCATGACTTTGACCTTGCCGCCCTCGGGGCCTTCGACCCAGACCTGCTCGCCGTCCCGAACGCCAAGGTTGTTGGCATCGCGCGGGTTGATCTCGACGAACATGTCCTGCTGCAATTCTGCAAGCCACGGATTCGAGCGGGTTTCGTCGCCGCCACCCTCGTATTCGACCAGACGACCCGAGGTCAGGATAATCGGATAGTCCTCCGAAAAGTCCTTGTCCTGGATCGACTTGTACATGGTCGGCAGGCGGTAAGCCTTGCGGTCCTCGTAGGTCGGGTAATCGGCCACGAGGTCGCGGCGGTTGGTGTAGAGCGGCTCGCGGTGCAACGGGATCGGGTCCGGGAAGGACCAGACCACGGTGCGGGCCTTGGCGTTTCCGAAGGGCGCACAACCATGCTTGATCGCGACGCGCTGGATACCGCCGGAAAGGTCGGTTTTCCAGTTGACCTTGCCCGCCTTCTGCTGGTCCTCGGACATGCCGCTCATGCCGGCTTCGCCGACCTCGAGTTGCAGGTCTTCGTCGATGTCGGCGACCTTTTTGATCATCGCCAGCTCGTCATCGGTCAGATCACCGGCCCAGCCAAGCTCGCGCAGCATTCCGAAAGTGAATTCGGGATAACCATCCTCGATCTCGGACCCGGCGGAATAGACGCCCTCGGCCAGCAGGTTCTCTCCATCCCGCTCAACGCCAAAGCGCGCACGGAAGGTGAGGCCGCCTTCGGCAACCGGCTTGGACATATCATAGAGGTTCGGCGTGCCCGGGTGGCCCATCTCGGCGGTGCCCCATGATGGCCATGGCATACCGTAGTATTCGCCGTCATTCTCACCGCCCAGCGCCTGAAGCGTCGTGCGATCAAACGTGTGCTGGTTCTTCATGTGAGACTTGATCCGGTCAGGATCCCAGCCGGTATAGCCGATGGTCCACATGCCCTTGTTGAACTCGCGGGTGCTCTCCTCGACCGAGGGGATACCGTTCTCGTCGCGCGGGATGTGGCGGAAGAAGCGGTCGGCAAAGCCAAACTTATCCGCAAAGAGCGCGATGATCTCATGATCGGTTTTCGATTCGAACAGCGGATCGAACACTTTCTCACGCCACTGCACCGAGCGGTTTGAAGCGGTCACAGACCCTTCGGTCTCGAACTGCGTCGCGGCGGGCAGCAGATACGTGCCGTCCTTCCGGTCATGCAGTACGGCAGAGACGGTCGGATAGGGGTCAATCACGACCAACAGGTCGAGTTTCTCCATCGCCGTCTTCATTTCGACCATGCGCGTCTGCGAGTTCGGCGCGTGGCCCCAGAGGACCATGGCCTTCACCGTGTCTGGCTGGTCCATGTTGTCCTTGTCTTCAAGCACACCGTCGATCCAGCGCGAGACCGGGATGCCCTTGCCTTCCATCAGTTCCTTGGAACCGAACTGGGACAGCAGGAACTCGTACTCGTCGTTCCAATCCTCTTTCGAGGCGTCCGGACCCGCCCAAACGCGCGCCCAGTGCGTCCACGAGCCGGTTTTCAGGCCGTAATAGCCTGGCAGGGTGTGGGAGAGAACGCCGAGGTCGGTCGCGCCCTGCACATTGTCGTGGCCACGGAAGATGTTCGTACCGCCGCCGGACGTACCCATGTTGCCGAGGGCAAGCTGCAACACGCAGTAAGCGCGGGTATTGTTGTTGCCGTTGGTATGCTGGGTGCCGCCCATGCACCAGATGACCGTGCCGGGACGGTTATTGGCCATGGTGCGCGCAACGCGCTTGAGCTGCGAGCCGGGAACGCCGGTGACGCGCTCGACTTCCTCAGGATTCCACTTCGCAACTTCTTCCTTGATCTGGTCCATGCCCCAGACGCGTGTGCGGATGAACTCTTTGTCCTCCCAGCCGTTCTCGAACACATGCCAGAGGATACCCCAGATCAGACCAACGTCGGAACCGGGACGGAAGCGGACATATTCATCCGCATGGGCCGCCGTGCGCGTGAAACGCGGGTCGCAGACGATCAGCGGCGCGTTGTTCTCTTCTTTCGCCTTCAGCACGTGCAACAGCGAGACAGGGTGTGCCTCAGCCGGGTTGCCACCGATGATGAAGATCGCGCGGGAATTGTGGATGTCGTTGTAGCTGTTGGTCATGGCGCCGTAGCCCCATGTGTTCGCTACCCCGGCCACGGTCGTCGAGTGACAGATGCGGGCCTGGTGATCGACGTTGTTTGTGCCCCAATAGGCGGCGAACTTGCGGAACAAATAGGCCTGCTCGTTGGAATGTTTGGCCGAACCGAGCCAGTAGACACCGTCGGGACCAGCCGGTCCGTTTCGGATCTCCAGCATTTTGTCGCCGATTTCGTTGATGGCGGCTTCCCAGGAGATTTTCTCCCACTTGCCGTTCACCTGCTTCATCGGCGATTTCAGGCGACGCTCGCCGTGGGCGTGCTCGCGGACGGCGGCACCCTTGGCGCAGTGGGCGCCGAGGTTGAAGGGGCTGTCCCAACCCGGCTCTTGGCCGACCCAGACGCCATTATCGACTTCGGCGAGGACCGTACAACCAACCGAACAGTGGGTGCAGACGGATTTCTTGATCTCGATATTGCCCGAGGTCGCGCCAGCGGCGGCGGCCTTGGTTACCGAACCGCCCGTAGCGCCGACGGCGGCGAGGCCCCCGATGGCGAGGCCGGAATTTTTAAGAAACGAACGGCGATCGACGGCATGATCCGCGATCTTCGTCAGGATCGACGATCCACGGGAGCGTCGCGCAACCCCGTCGGATTTTTTCCTGAGCATACTCTCTCTCCTACAATGGGCCGGTCCGGCCCGTCTTGCGGTTCAGGAAAGGGCTTTCGCAACCGATCCCGAAATGCGGACGGGATCAGAAGCGGCAGCTGTCCAGATAAGCCTTGACGTGCGGCGTTCTCGAATAACCAAGCTCAGTCTTGACCTCGGCGGCCTCGGCCTCACCCGATCCCGCAACGGTTGCGGCGGCGAGGGCCGGAGCCCCTACGGTCGCGAGCTTGAGAAAGTCGCGACGTCCTGAAACCGTATCCTTGGATTTTGCCACGGGCAGGTTTCCTTCTTCCGATACCCCGTCGGGTGCTGCTCGAAAAATGGCCCCGGCGCGTCCGCCAGAGCCATTCATTCCGTCATCCGAAACGCTTCTTTCTCGATGTCAATGAAGCGGGCACCAACCGTTCCGACGGGGGTGTAGAACAGTGAATACTCGGCACCCTCCAGATCAGAAAAGAAGTGCCCTGCCCAAGGCGAGAGATGCGTTGCGAAAAAGTCCTTTTGTGTCTGAAGCGATGCGGGCACGCCAAAGCGCCCCAGGATCAACCCCGCCATCATTTCACAAAGAGAACCGATATTGTCTTCCGGTTCGTAAACCGAGGGCGCGCGCTCGATATTCAGCCGCGCCATGTCTTGCCGAAGTTTTGCCAGCGGCTTTTCGTTCAAAAACCCGGTCATGTAATAGCTGGCATACGGCAGCAATTCGCCGCGACCCAGCCCAACGAACAAGTCATGAAACTCGCGCTTCGCCTGATCGACGCGCGCCTGTTTGGCGATTTTGGAAAGGGATGTAATGGCGGAGCCGAGCGGTGTTTCGTCACCGCTCAGCCCCGCAAGTTGTTGCAGAACCTGTCCCGACGGCGCTTCGCGAAGCAGCGCGCCGAGCAAGTCATAGACCTGCGCGCGCAGGATATCCTCCTGCGCTATGTCCTTGCTGTCGAGTATCGCAGCATCACCCATTGCGGGCGTTTCCTCCCTGAACGATCGCCAATGTGTCTCAGCGTACCGCATCATTCTTGTAGATCGTCCGTGGGTTGTCCCGAACGTTGCTTTATGAATTCCAGATTACCCGCCTGTTGTAAAGTGCAGGATGTGTCGCAGTTTTAACGACGTACACCGAATTGGCCGGGAAAACCGCAAGGGGACTTTCATGGATTCGACGGGCGATGGCCTCTGTGATTGCCGTAGCGGCAGGTTATTATCCGCGTGCTGTTTGCCTTTTTTGCGGGGCGATGCAGTGCCTTCGACTGCCGAGGCATTGATGCGGTCGCGTTTTACCGCCTTCGCCAAGGGCGATGCCGATTATTTGATGGCGACCCACCACCCGGCCTCCCATTCGAGCGACGAGCGCGGCGATCTGACGCGGAGCCTTGCGGCGACCGAATGGCTGAATCTCGCGATTCTCAAATGCGAGGCGGGCCGGCCCGGTGACACCGAGGGAATCGTCGAATTTGCAGCGGCCTTTCGGATGCGTGCCGGTTTGGCGCTACAGACGGCCACCGGAAAGATCGGCCAGATGCACGAACGCTCACATTTCATCTGCGAGGGCGGCAGATGGCTCTATGTCGATGGTGACCAATTGCCCGCATATACTCCGAAACAGGGCGCGCCGTGCTGGTGTGGCAGCGGCAAGAAGTACAAGCGTTGCCATGGGTGATATTCAGGCTTCCGCCCCGGACGTGATCCGGGGCCTTTTGCCAGTGCGTGCATTACCCGGAGAGGCCCCGTATCGAGTCCGGGGCAGCGGCTTTACTTATTGTCCGCGCAATTCTGGTCGGCTGTTCATTCAAAACTGAAACGCATCGGGCGGGGGCGATAAGCGGCGATCTCTTCCACGGGTTCGGGCGACTCTTCTTCTGTATCCGTTATCTCGACGACGGACTCCTCGGCTTCTGCGAGGGCAGGGGGTTCCTCTTCTGGCGCGGCCTCTTCTGTGTCCGGTTCAGCCTCTTCAGAAACCTCTTCTTCGCCAGCTTCCTCAGCAAGCGCCGCCAAGTGTTCTTGTTCTTCCTTGAACTTCCACGCCGCGCCGCGCCCGACCTGATAGACGGTCTGCATGTTCTCGATCACCGTCGCGGCATCTGTGAAATCCTCGCCGTAATCGACCAGTTCATCGAGGTTGGCGAGGGCGGGGTTGGAGAGCCAAAGATTGCGCAACGCGCGGCGGCGCAGACGTTCCGGGATGGCTTTTTTCATGAAGACCGAAAAATCGTCCCCCGCCTTCATCGCATCGGGATCGGGCAATTCGTATTTTTCCAGCAACTCCGCATCCGACAGCGTATCGTCGGGCGGTTCGTGATGCTCCGGCTCTGCGAGTTCTCCCGCCGCAGCCGCTTCCGGTTCCGGCTCAGCGATTTCACGCTCTTGTTTCAGGCGTGACCAGCGCGCGGCGAAGCCTTCTTTTTCGGCGCTCATGTCAATGCACCGATTTCGGTTTCATGGCGGCTGGCGCGCGGTAGACATCTGCCGCCTGTCGCACCCGCGCATCGCCGCGCCCGTCCTCGCTCTTTTCGGACCAGTCCCGGCGCTTGCGTTTCTTGAATTCCTCATCGACGTGATGGGTCTCGGCAAACTCGCGAATCCAGGCCACAAGCCCCGGCGGGGCCGTCACCGGCTCGACAATTTCCTCGCCCGAATCGAGATAGTCCTGCGCCTCGAAGGCCGAGGCTGTCACGGCATAGGGTTCGACCTCGTGGGGATGATCGGCATCCTCGGCGGGGCGGAGAATGACATAGACGCAGGGCGGTTCAGCGGACAGGGTGGTCAGATACGCCTCAGTTTCCTTGCGATGCAGTTCGAGGGGCAGGGTCGCGGCGTGAAACTCGGTCGTGCCATCCTCCTCGCGCAGCACGCGCCAGTCGGCAGGGGGCGCACCGGGCAAAACCGCGACCGGCTTCCAGTTCCAGCGTGCCCATCGGGTCACCCCCGGCATCCGCCGCAGCACGACACCTACCGGCATTGAGATCATTCGCTGTTCCCGGTCGCTCACCGTTGCGCTTCCTTCAATTTCATGTCGTCTTCCCCGCCGCAATCGGGCAAGGATTGCCGAAAGCGTGAAAAAACCCAAGCGAAATGTCCGGGGGAACTGTCTGTGAGCGATGCCAAAACGACGCTGTTGCTGTGTGATTGTGAGGGATCGGCAGACGTGGATGGTGACGCCATCTGCCGTGCCTGCGCGCCCTTTGGTGAGGCCAGCCTTCACACGTCGCTGTGCCGGACAGAGATGAATGTCGTCGCCTCGGCGCTGGCCGATGGCAACACGTTGGTCGCCTGTGCACAGGAGGCCGCGCGGTTTGCCGACATCGCCGAGGAGGTCGAAGCCGAGCAAAACCTCGCCACCCTCGATATCCGCGACCGTGCGCTTTGGTCCGAGGAGGGCGCGCAGGCCGCTCCGAAGGTCGCCGCGCTGATGGCGGATCACGGCTGGACGGATCGCGCCACCGGGGCGATGGACCTCGAAAGTGAGGGCGTGTGCCTCGTCTATGGCCCCGGCGAGGCAGCGATGGCGGCGGCGGATGCACTGGCCGACACGCTGGTCGTTACCGTGATGCTGAGCGACGAGGGCGATGCCCTGCCGCGATGGGACGCGCCTTATCCAGTGCTGAAAGGTCGGGTGAGCCGGCTGACCGGCCATCTCGGCGGGTTTGAGGTTCTGGCCGATGGGGTGGCCGAAGCCGTACCCGGTGGCCGGGGCGGGTTTGTCTTCGAGGCCCCGCAGGACGGTGGCAAGTCTCGCTGCGACATCGTTCTCGACTTGACGGGAGGCGCATCGCTGGTTCCGGCGCCGAACAAGCGCGATGGCTATCTGCGTGCCGACCCCACCAATCCGGCGGCGATTGCCACGGCGCTGCGCGAGGCGGCGGGAATGATCGGGACGTTCGAAAAACCGCTCTATATCGACTTTCACGCCGAGCTTTGCGCCCATTCGCGCTCGGGCCGTCCGGGCTGCACCCGGTGCCTCGATGTTTGCCCCACTGGCGCGATTTCTCCCGATGGCGAGACGGTCAAGATTGATCCGATGGTCTGCGCCGGATGCGGCGGCTGTTCTGCGGTCTGCCCCTCGGGTGCCGCCGAATACGCGTTGCCAAGGCCAAATGAGACGCGGATGCGGTTGCAGGCGATGCTCGATGCCTACACCGAGGCCGGGGGCGTTGCGCCGCAAGTCCTGATCCACGACGAGCGCGAGGGCCGTCCGCTGATCGCGATGGCGGCACGGTTCGGGCGCGGCCTGCCCGCGAGCGTGCTGCCGATCGCCGTGAACGAGGTGACGCAGGTCGGGCATGATTTGCTGCTCGGCGCGCTGGCCATGGGCGCATCGCGGGTGTTCATCCACCTGCCCGAACGGGTGCGGCGTGAGGGAGAGGCCGACCCGCTCGACTTTCAGGTGGCGCTGTTCGGGGCGTTCATGGATGGCACGGGGCAGGGTGAGGGCCGGGTGCGTCTGGTCGAGACGGACGACCCGGATACGCTGTGCGAGGCGCTTTACGATGCCATGCCCGCACCAATCGAAGTCGAGCCAATCTCTCCGGTCGGTGACAAGCGCGCGGCGACCCGCCTGTCGATTTCGGCGCTGGCGAGCAGTGTTGAGCCTTTCCCGCTGCCCGCCGGTGCGCCCTACGGTCAGGTTGTGATGAATATCGAGGCGTGTACGCTCTGCCTCGCTTGTGTTTCGCAATGCCCGGTCGGGGCGTTGCTGGATAATGAGAACAAGCCTCAGGTGGGCTTTCGCGAGGATGCGTGCCTGCAATGCGGGATTTGCGTTTCGACCTGTCCCGAAAGCGCACTGGCACTAGAGCCGCGTTTCAACCCAGACGAAGCCGCGCGCCGGGTCCGCGTGCTGCATGAGGAAGAACCGTTCTGCTGTGTCGATTGCGGCAAGCCGTTTGGCTCGCCCGGCACGGTGAAGCGCATTCTGGAGAAGTTGGGCGGCAAGCACTGGATGTTTGAAAACCCCGACCGCGCCCGCCTGATCCAGATGTGCGACGATTGCCGGGTGCAGGTGGCGTTCAAGACATCCGATAACCCGTTCCAGGGCGGCGAAAAACCGCGCGTGCGCACGACGGATGACTATCTGGGTGGTCCTTACGGCAAGCCGCCGAAGCTGCATTGACGGAGCATCGTCACCCTCGGATTTGATCCACTGTTGTCCGGCACGTTTTATGCTTCACAGCGTGCCTCCGGAAAATCGAGTTTATCCTGCCTTGGGTCGTTGTGTGTTGGCTGTTGTTGATTGAGGGCGTTGATCGGTTCAATCGGGAATGCCTTTGGTCAAGCCGCATGGTCCTCGTGCTACGTGCCACCCCAGATGCCGCCTTTAGGTGGCACTACCTTCATTCGTCGATCCGCTCCGTCGCGCCGCGCCCGAGGCTTTTGTATCGCTTGGCTGCCGCCTTCATCTCGCGTTCGATGAAAGGTAATCCCCCCATTTTTAATGGGTTCCAGTCGTAGAATTCACGCGGCGGCTTTCAGTTTCATAGCGGGTGTTACGCCGCCGATGCCCATGTTGGGTCGCTCATTGTTATAAGTCCATAGCCATTCAGTTGCCTGTTCTTG
>CALGNO010000053.1 GCA_937958625.1 uncultured Neomegalonema sp. | reverse complement strand
CAAAACCTCTGGAACATGATCGGGACCATCCTCTATCACTTCAAACCCGACGAATGCGCCAGATTTTTCCTAAATAGCGGATATCGAGCCATTTAAATTTCAGGATGCTCTAGCCGCTAAAATCGATTGGTATTCTGGGGCGGTACTTGCGCCTGATGATAAACCACATGGATGGATATATACTCTGACAGGTTCGCTTACGGCTGGCGCGCATCGATTCACGAACTCGTATCTGGCGGTTTCGGTTTCAGCGCATCGCGTTGTGTCCGAATTGGCAGAGAGATTTACGAAAGATGCGTAACAAATTGTGGGACCCATTTGCAGCGATCCACATACAACGCAGCGCCAAATCTGCAGTCCCACCGTCATTTAAGCCTTTGAATTAGCGTAGTAGTTTGGCACCCTCCGGGCCTCCCCCCGCGGGCAGGGGGAGGGGAGGTTTCTATTCTTTGCCCTTATAGATCTGAACCAGACGCCCGAGCATATCGAGGGCGTCGCTGCGGCTTCGCTGGAAGGTATTGCGGCCAATGATTGAGCCGTTGCCGCCGCCATCGCGGATGGCGCGGGCGTCGTCATAGACTTGGTTCTCGCCCTTCTTCGATCCGCCCGAGAACACCACGAGACGGCGGCCATTGAAGCAGGATTTCACCACATCGGCAACGCGGTCGGATTGGGTTTTGATGGCGATTTTTTCGGCCTTATAGACCTTTTTCGCCTCGTCGAGCATCAGGTCGCTGGTCGCCAGCTTTACCTTGATGACATGCGCGCCGAGCAGGGCGGCCATGTGGGCGGCATAGCTGGAGACGTCGATGGCCAGCTCGCCCGCCTTGGTAATCGCCTCGCCGCGCGGATAGGACCAAACAACAGCGGCGAGGCCCTTGGCTTTGGCTTCCTCGATCATGCTGGAAATCTCTTCCATCATGTTCAGCGAGCAGGCCGAACCAGGATAAATCGTGAAGCCGATGGCCGAACAGCCGAGCCGCACGGCATCATCGACGCTGCCGGTGATCGCCTGATCCTTACCCGCTTCGTCCGGCAGCAGAGAGTTGGCCGAGTTGACCTTCAGGATCGTCGGTAACTGGCCCGCATAGGTATCCGCGCCGGCCTCGATCATACCCAGCGGTGCGGCATAGGCGTTGAGGCCCGCGTCGATGGCGAGTTGGAAGTGGTAATGCGGATCGTAGGCGTCTGGATTGGGGGCAAAGCTGCGTGCCGGGCCGTGTTCAAAGCCCTGATCCACGGGCAGGATAATCATCTTGCCGCTGCCACCCAGTTTGCCGTTCATCAAAATCCGGCAAAGATTGGCCTTGGTGCCGGGGTTGTCGGCTTCGTATTGGGACAGGATTTTCTGAACGACGCGGGTGGCTCTCATAGCGGCTCTCTCTCGGCTGGTTTGCGGGTATGGGCGGAACCGTAAGCACCGAAGTAATTAGGTCAAGTTAAGCGACCCGTCTGGCGGTGATATGCCAACGAAAAAGGCCGCCCCGTTGCCAGGGCGGCCTTTCTGTCTCGGTTTCCGTCGTTCTTACTGAACGATGGTGATGTTCACGCGGCGGTTCAGAGCCTCACGGACGCCGTCACCGGTCGCAAGGGCCGGGTCAAGCTCGCTACGGGCACCGACGCGAAGCTGCTGACGGTTGATGCCCTGGGAGGCCATCGAGTCGGCAACCGCATTGGCGCGGCAGGTTGCGAGGCGCGTGTTGTACGCTTTCGAACCACGGGTGTCGGTGTGACCGATCACGTCGGCGTACTGAGCGCTGTAAGCCTGGAACGCGGTCGATGCTTCGGTGATCACACCACCAGCTTCCGCCGTCAGATCACAACGGTCGTAACCGAAGTAGATCGTGTAGTTCAGCGGATAGGCCGGTGCCGGTGCGACGTAGGGTACGGGCTCCGGCTCGGGTGCCACATAGACAGGCTCAGGCGTCGGCTCGACGTAAACCGGTGCGGGCACGGGCTCTGGCGTCGGCTCGACATAAACCGGTGCAGGCTCCGGCTCGACATAGACCTGAGGCGGTGGCGGAGGAGGCGGCGGTGGGGGGGGAGGTGGCGGTGCCACTTTCTGGAACCCACAGGCCTCGAGAGCGTCGTTCAATTCCGCGAGGATCAGGTTGGGGTCGGTGCACGAATGTGCGCCTTCCGACAGTTCCTCGGCGTAGTTGTCGTAAAGTGCCAGGGCGCGCGCACAAGCAACCGGGTTGCGTGATGCACCCGTGTTGATCGAGCGAATCACCGAAGCATAAACGCTTTCGACTTCGCCGGACAGGCCGAGTTCGGCTGGCGTCCAGGGCTGGATCTGCTCACCGCGAAGGGCGCGAAGACCCTTTTGCATGTAAGCGGATGCGTCGATCCAGTTGACATCTTCCGTCGCGGCGATGCGCGCCAATGTCTGATATTCACGCCCGAGGGCGGCACTGTATGTCTGTGCTGGGAAATCAAGTCCGCTGTCAGGAATGCTGGCGTTCAAGAAGTTCTCGACGCCGAACGTTCCTCCGAGGCTTGCTCCCGGCAGCTTTCCACAGGCTGCAACGCTGACGAGCGCGCTTGCCATGAGAATGCGGGAAACAGTCTTCATCCCTCTCTCCATATTCTTTGGTCGCCGCCGGTCGAAACGCCGACAGTCACGACTTCTAAGAGGCTGTAGCCAGCCGCTGCACACTATGTTCCATGTTTCCTAGGCTTCCGCAAACCCCCGCAAAAAAAAACTTGTGGAGCGATAGCGAATTTAGCGACGCGCGACCTTTCAATCACACCGAGAACACGGTTCGCGGCCACCATTGTTATATTTCGGTGCAGTTTACTGAATTTCGGGGGGCTTGTTTAACAATTTTTAAACCGTTGCCGTGCCTGTGTCATTCCGGGAGCGGTTGTTACGATTTGCATCATTTCGGTGATCGGATTGCACGCTGCTCTGCAGAATCAATCGCGGACCTTGTCTCCGCATCGACTCAAAAAAGGACTCAACCTGATGGCGCAGACGATTCTTATCGTGGATGACGATCCGGCACAGCGGCGTTTGCTTGAATCCGTGGTCGGTGCGCAGGGATACAAGACCGTTACGGCGAGTGACGGGCAACAGGCGCTGGACATGTTGCGCAGTGGCAAGGGGCCGTCGATCGACCTGATGCTGCTCGACCTGGTGATGCCCGGCGTCAATGGCATGGCTGTCCTGTCGGAATTGCGGCCTGAAAACAGCGTGTTGCCGGTTCTGGTGCTGACGGCAAACGGGTCGGTAACGACGGTTGTTCAGGCGATGCAGGCCGGGGCGAATGACTTCATCGTCAAGCCGGTCAGTCCCGAAAGGCTACAGGTTTCAATCCAGAATGCCCTGAAAATGAATGTGCTGGCGGGCGAAATCTCGCGCCTGTCGCGCAAGACTGATAACCGCCTGCTCTTCAGTGACCTAATCGCGCGTTCGCTGGTCATGCGCCAGTCGATCATGCTCGCGGAGCGGGCGGCGCAGTCGAACATTCCGATTCTGATCGAAGGCGAAAGCGGCGTCGGTAAAGAAGTGATGGCCCGCGCCATTCAGGGCGCTTCTGATCGGGCTGGCAAACCCTTCGTCGCGGTCAACTGCGGCGCCATTCCGGAGAATTTGGTCGAGTCGATCCTGTTCGGTCACGAAAAAGGCAGTTTTACGGGCGCGACGGCCAAGAAGATCGGCAAGTTTCAGGAAGCCGATGGCGGCACGCTGTTTCTTGACGAGGTCGGCGAATTACCGCCTCAAGTGCAGGTCAAACTGCTGCGCGCGATTCAGGAGGGCGAGGTCGATCCGGTGGGTGGCACCAAGCCCATTCGCGTCGATATTCGCCTGATCTCAGCAACCAACAAAAATCTTCAGCAGCTCGTTTCTGAAGAAAAGTTTCGCGAAGATCTGTACTATCGTCTCAACGTCTTTCCCCTCGGATTGCCGCCCCTGCGCGAGCGCCGTGAGGATATTCCGGAGCTGATTGCCTATTTTATCCGGCGTTTCGCGGCGGAAGAGGGCAAGCCGGTGCGCGGCATCGAACAATCGGCGCTGGAGATGCTCTGCGATTATCGCTGGCCGGGTAACGTGCGACAACTTGAGAATGCGGTCTATCGCGCGGTCGTCCTGTCGGATCGCGAGATGCTGACGCTGCATGACTTTCCGCAGATTGTCGGCCTGTCGCCCCTCGGCGAAGATCTTCCAGCCGTCGGTTCGATGGTCGATGGCGAGGGATTGCGGTCGACCAATGGCGGGGGCGGGTTCTCGCCGATGGCCGGTGATGGCCATTTGCGCACGCTCGCGGATGTCGAGGGCGACATGATCCGCCTCGCCATCGATAAATATCAAAACCACATGAGCGAAATCGCCCGTCGCCTTGGGATCGGGCGCTCGACCCTCTATCGCAAGGTGCGCGAATTGGGTCTGGATGTGCGTGACGCGGGCTAGATCGGGGCTGCGCCGGGTGACCTTGGCGCAGTTATCGGCCTTGTCTTTTGACCGCCAGCAAATAGTGTGCGCCGCAACATAATTGCGGCGAGGCACTGGCATGGCGACGAAAACAAATCCGGGACGTTTTTTCGAGGATTTCCGGCTGGGCGAGACCCTCGTCCATGCCACGCCTCGCACGGTGACCGAGGGCGACCGCGCACTTTATACGGCGCTCTACCCGACCCGCTTTGCGCTGCAATCGTCGGATCGTTTTGCGCAGATGAGTGGGTTTGACGAAAGTCCGCTCGACGACCTGATCACGTTTCATGTGGCCTTCGGCAAGACGGTGCCGGATGTGTCGCTGAACGCCGTGGCCAATCTGGGCTATGCGGATTGTCGGTTCCTGAAGCCGATTTTCCCCGGCGATACTATCCGCACCACGTCCGAAGTCATCGGCCTGAAGGAAAATCGCAGCGGCAAGACCGGCATCGTCTATGTGCGCTCGACGGCTGTGGATCAGATGGATGATCCGGTGCTGACGTGGGCGCGCTGGGTGATGGTGAACAAGCGCGATGTAGCCTCGCCCGCGACGGAGCCGGTCCTGCCCGCACTGCCTGAGGCAGTGTCGGCGGGTGACGTGCCGATTGCCGAGGGGCTGGATTTCTCAGGCTATGATTTCGACCTCGCCGGAGAGCCGCATCGCTGGGGCGATTATGCGGTGGGCGAGAAGATCGACCATGTGGACGGGGTGACGGTGGAGGAGGCGGACCACCTGTTCGCCACCCGCCTGTGGCAAAATACGGCCAAGGTGCATTTTAATATTCAGGCGCGTGATGATGCCCGGCGGCTGATCTATGGGGGCCATGTCATCAGCCTCGCGCGGGCGCTCAGCTTTAACGGTCTGGCCAATGCGCAGATGATTGCGGCCATCAACGCGGGCAGCCACGTTGCGCCCTGCTATGCGGGCGATACCGTTTATGCGTGGTCCGAAGTGCTGGATAAGACCGAGACGGCTGCGCCGGGGGTCGGTGCCCTGCGCCTTCGCTTGGTCGCGACACGCAACCGGGACGCAGATATGGCTTTGCGCGCCGAGGATGGAAAGTATGCACCGGGGGTGCTGCTCGATCTGGATTATTGGGCGCTGGTGCCGGTTTAGGACACCACCGCTCGACACGGTTCGACAGCCGCCGGGATGGGCCGAAAGGCTGTCGACATACCGTTTCTGGTGCGTGATGTGCGCTGGAGCGAAATGGGAGCGGTCTTGCCGCCCCCGTTCGCTGCCTTACGCCATGAAATCGAAGTCGAAATTCGACTCGGATATCTGGGCCACACTGACATCGCGCAGGAATATCTCGTTGGCCGCTCCGAAGGTTACATTGACCCCATCCGCCACATCGCTGAGGTCGAGGTCTGCGAAGGTCAGGCCCAGATCGGCGTCAAAGGCGACGATGTCTTTCGCCGCTTCGAAGCTGTTGATCCGGTCGCTGGTGCCGTCTAGTTCAGCGAAGACGAAGGTATCGACGCCGCGGCCACCATTCATGATGTCATCACCGCCGCCGCCGAACAGCGTGTCTGCACCCGCCCGCCCGACGAGAACGTCGTTTCCGCCGCCGCCGACAATCGTATTGGCCTCGTTGGTGCCGCGCAGTTGATCGTCATGAACCGAGCCGACCAATCCCTCGATTGAATCATAGCGGTCCCCGGCTGCCTCGCCGGTATTGGTCTCGTTTCGCAGCAGATCGACGCGAACAGCCGCCGCCGCCGATGAATATTCCGCCGTATCAAGGCCAGAGCCGCCGTTCAGCCTGTCGGCCCCGACGCCGCCGATGAAGACGTCGTCGCCGCCGCGCCCGGACAGGATGTCATCACCGATACCGCCGGTCAGCAAGTTCGCCTCGGTATCGCCGCGCAGGGTGTCGTTGTGATCCGATCCGAGCAACGCCTGAATGTCCGAGTAGGTATCGCCAGCCGCATCGCCGGTGTTGTTGGAAATGACGGCCATATCGGCCACGATGCGGCTGTCCGATGACGCATAGCTTGCGGTGTCGAAATCGCCGCCGCCCATCAACCGGTCTGCACCAGCGCCGCCTTCAAGAACGTCATCGCCGCTGCGGCCTGCGAGGCGGTCATCGCCTTCGCTGCCGAACAGGATATTGGCATCCTCATCGCCGCGCAGGATGTCGGCGTGTTCCGACCCCGCCACCGCTTCGATGTTGGTGAATTCGTCGCCGCTGGCGTCGTTACGGCTGTTCGCTTCGATCTGGAGGTCGACGGTGACGGACCGTGTCGCCGAGGCATAGCTTGCGGTATCGAAGCCGCCGCCGCCATCGAGCGTGTCTCCGGCGGCACCGCCATCGAGTATATCGTCATCGGCACCGCCATAGAGCGCATCCGTTCCGCCACCGCCGAACAGCGCGTCATCACCCCGAAAGCCGTAGAGTTCGTCTTCGCCGCCCTCGCCATGCAATTCGTTCACGCGGCTATTGCCGTTGATCAGGTCGTCACCACTGGAGCCGCGCGCGTTCTCGATTACGACGCCATGGGCGATGGTGAATCCGCCCCGGACATTGTCGGCGCGCGAGACAAAACCGCCGCCGCCCTCTTCATATCGCAGTGTTGCCGCGCGCAGGTCGATCGTGCTGTCGCGGGTGCCGTTGTGCTCGATCCAGTCCGTGCCGCCGGTATCCCATATCGCCGCGAAGAACGTGCCCGCGCCGTTGGTGCCGTCCAGCTCATAGATCGTGTCGCCCTCATTGGCACTGACCGCGCCATAGCGTTCTTGCAGCGCGGCAATGTCCAGCGGCGACAGAGTGCCGGTATAGCCATAGGTATTCGACGAGTGCGGACCGGCCCCCTCGGCTGGCATACCATCGTTATAGCTCATGTTGGTGAACACGGCCTGGTTCAGGTCGAAGGCACCGTAATCGCCGCGATCAGAGGAAACGCCGAGCATGATGTCTGACGTGCCGCCATTGTCATGGGGATGCGCAAGGCCAAGGCCATGGCCAAGTTCGTGCAGCAATAGCTGATAGCCGCCGCCGCCTTGTTCGAGGCCACCACCGGGGCTGCCATCCCAACCCGGTGCGTTGCGCGCAAAAACACCGACCCCAGCGTCCGGCTCGCCCGGCGGGATCATCAGACCCGAGAAAGCCGCGTTATTCTGGGTGACCAGGTTGAAATCGGCGTTGGACGTCGACGTGACCCTGTTGAAGGTGAGGTCGACCATCGACGAGATTTCATCCAGCACCGCCATCGTTTGCTGAATCTCGTAGGATGACCATCCCGCGGAGGTGAATCCGGCGAACGACCTGCCCGCCGTCGCAAAGTAGACATTGACGCTCGAATCCTCCAGCACGCCGCCCCAGTCGATCGAGGACAGGACAGGACCGCCCTGAAGCGGGGGAGGAAGGTCGGCGATTTCGTTGGCTCCGAGACGATATTCCCCCGTCTCGTTTGAGTAAGCCGCCGCCTCAAGAAAATAGGAACCGGTTTCCGTGGCGGTAAAGGTGATGCGCGAATCGAATGAATTGCCGCTGTCGTCGTTCTGGGCAACCTCGACGCCGTTGCGGTAAAGGCGCAGGTACGGATCGGACAAAGCCGAGCTGCCTCCGGTGCCCTCCAGGGTGAACTCGTAGGATTGACCGGCTTCGAGCCGGATACGGAACCAGTCCTCGTCAAAGGCGGTTTCGAGCTGGCTGGTCGCGGTCTGGCCGACGCTGATCCGACCAGAGGTCGCAGTATTGGCGGAAAGTTCTCCGGGGAAGTCCATCGCAAACGTCCTGCAAAGTGTCACCTTACCCCGCATCGAGGCGGTGGTCGGTGAGCGGTTTCAGTTCAAAATTTCCAGCTTTGCGGGGCAAGGCGTCTTCTGGCGCAATTTGTCCCCTGTATTCAAGCCACCGTTACACCCAAGTGTCGCATCGAACAAGGTCGTGTTTTCCAAATAAGCACTTTTCTGGAACAGTTGCCGTGGTGCCGATTGTTCTAAAATTTTTATAGGTGAAGATGATTACACGTAAAGCGAGTATGCACCTATTGACACTTTATGTTTCAGAAGGTGATTTTATGTTTCAGAAGGTGATTTTGCCGCAGTTGGTCTGGTGAATTGGGGGGTATTGATTTATTTTAGACATGAAGTGGCCGCAATTACTTTCGCCGAGCGCAGTTCAAGTTCAATGAATAGCTGTTTCCGTTCCCATGTTTCGCCCAAAGGACAGTGCCGATTGATCGCACGCGAAACGAGATAAATTTCCGCATTTTTTCGTGATTGGGTTGTTTTCCTTCTTCTGTACAGAGTTCAATCAATCGTATCGGTTTTTACCGCGTTCAATTTTTGAGAGTTATCCATGTCGCATCTCGTCGATCTCGCGCTTGAATCCTCTGCCGAGCACGCCGGAACCATCGTTTCCGTGGGCCACGTCTTCAAGCAGGGCGATATTGCCGAGGGGCAAACGCTGGTGGCGTCTATCGGTGACGACGATGTGCCGCTTCAGGTGGATGTGAAGGCGACCTGGCCTGACGGATCGATCAAGCACGCGGTGCTCAGTTTTGCGTCGCCGGATGCCGATGCGACGCTGTCCTTGTCGGTGGGCGACGCGGGCGATCCGGCCCCTGCAGAGTCGGTTGCCGCGCTTGCCGCCGCGCAGAACTATGATTTCGAGGTCGAGATTGCCGACGAGGTGGTGCAGGTCGCCGATCTGCTGGCAGCGCAAGAGGGCGAGGATGGCGCGGCCTGGCTGAGCGGCGCGCTTGTGAACCAGACCCGTGTGACTCACACCACCGAGAACGGCCTTGAACTGCGTATCGATGTTACGGCGCGGGCCGATGGGTCTATCGAAACCTCGGTCACGGTCGGCAACGACAACATCGACACCGTCGATCTCGAGACCAAAGTCTATGCCTACGCCCTGCGCCAGAATGGTGTCACGGTGCTGGCGGACGAGGCGCTGGAACAGCCCCATCACACGGTCTGGCGCGAGAGCTTTTCGACCGCATCCGCTGACGGGGCGCATGTGGTCTATGACCTTGCCTACCTGCGCGCGACAGGGATGCTGCCCTTGGTCGATGAGGCGTTGCCGCTGATCGACTCTCAAGACTATGCTGACCGCTATGCCGATCCGAACGCGACCTACGACCCGCTGGAGCTTGGCGGCGTCGATAATGTCGGCGGGATTGATGAGGATCGAGGGCGCACTGGCTCGACGCCGAGCTATGGCCTGATCACCGACGACCAGCACTCTTATCTGGTTTCCCAGACCCGCGAGGCGCGTGAGGGGATGCTGGCGCTGACCGATCAATATGGTGCGTTTTCAAACAGTTATCGTAACCCGGAAACCGGCGAGGCGTATTTCATCGAGGATACCGACTTCAACTCGTCCACCACCGGCGTGGGCAAGGATGTCGGCGGAACCGGCGGCATCGTCGATCTGAACAATGACGGGCTGGCGCTGCGTAACAGTTATTCGCACAAACCGAGCGAGTACTACCTTTCCTACCTGGTGACGGGTGATCGCTATTACGCCGATGGACTAGCCGGAGAGGCCGGATCTGCGCTGTTGCTGTGGGCCAATGGCGCGTATCTGACCGAGCGTGGGGCCATCGATTTCGGCTCGCAACTGCGCGAACAGACTGTTGTACTGCGTGACTTGTATTATGCACAAAGTGTTGCACCGGACGGCAGCCATGCTGCCACCGTTCTACAGGCGCGCCTCGATGGAGCGCTGGAGGATTACCTCGACTATTTCGTCCGCCGGGAGGGACCGCTGACGAGTCAGCTGGGGTCGGAGCTGACCGGTCCGTTGACCGGCCCGCATTTCGTCGGCGGTGATCTGGAGGGCGCGTTGCAGAATTACGGCGGCACCGCCGTCGATCGTCCCTATTGGCAGGACTGGTTCGGGATGGTCATTGGCCAGATTGCGGCCACGGGCGACGAGCGCGCGATAGAACTGGGCCGATGGATGGCAGGTTTTTCTGCCGAGCGGTTCTTGCAGGACGATTTCGATCCGCGCCACAACCTGTTTTCGATCGTGAACTACCCGGTCGGGTCGAGCCTCGATCTTGCCCCCGATGCCAGTTGGGCGGACCTGAACGCCGCCGCCGAAGCGGCGGGCGCGACCGATACGCTTCTCTGGAGTCAGGGCGGGTTCTACGCGGCATCGGCCTGGGGCGGTACGGCGGCGATGCTCAGTGGCACCGGCGATGCGCGGTACGCCGAGGCGCTGCTCTGGATGTCCGAGGCGATTACCGACCGATATGTCGAAGAATACATGCTGCAAGGTCTGACGGCGCAGTTCTCGGTCCCGGTCGTTTTCGGCGACCAAAGCACAGCGGGCGTCACCGACCGCACCATCGGCACCGACCTCGCCGATGACATTGCCGATGGCGACGGGGCGCGGATCATCCATGCGGGGCAGGGCGACGATACCGTCACCACCGGCGCAGGCTCGCATCTGGTCGAGGGCGGCGACGGCAATGACGCGATAACGGCGGGCGCGGGCGAAGACTGGCTGTTCGGTGGCAGCGGCGAGGATACGCTCGCGGGCGGCGCCGGGGTCAACTACCTGCAAGGCGACCGCCACGATGAAGACTTTGGCCGCTTTGCCGACACGTTCGCCTTCAGCGAGGCTATCGGCGAGACGGTCATCGGCGATTTCACTCCGGGGCAAGATCGTCTGACCTTCGATGCGATTGGCGGGTTCAAGACCGGCGCCGCGATCATCGACGCTTTTGTGCAGGTCGGCGAGGATGCCGTGCTGGACCTCGGCGATACGGGCAGCCTGACCCTGCGCGGGGTTGCGGTTGCGGACCTGCTGGCCGATGACATTACCCTGACCAATATCATCAACAGTATCCCCGAGGCGCAGGACGATGGCGGCCTGTCGGTGGGGCGCGGCGAGACGCTGTTGATCGACGCCGCACAGTTGCTCGCGAACGATGCCGATCCCGATGGCGATAGCCTCGGCCTGCTTGCCATCGACGCGGTCGAGGGCGGCACCGTAACCGTCGTGGATGGCGCAATCAGCTTTGTTGCCGATGCCGGTTTCGCCGGAACGGGCGGCTTCGATTACGTCGTCAGCGACGGGTTCGGCGGCGAGGCATCGGCCCGCGTTTCCATCGAGGTTCTGCCCTACACCCCGCTCAGCGTTACCATAGCTGGCGATGCGCAAGAGGATGCGGCCCTGACCGCCGTGATTGATCCGGGCGAGGAAGACATCTCGGCGGGCGTCACCTATCAATGGCTGCATGACGGGCAAGAGATACCGGGAGCGACCGCGTCCACCTACACGCCCGGACAAGGCGACATCGGCACCACGATTTCGGTTTCGGTCCGGCACACCGATGGCGCGGGCCTGGTGCGAACGACACGTTCCGCGCCATCCGATCCAATCGAGAATACCAACGATGCGCCCGATGGTGGCCTGACAATCGCCGGTCAGGAAGTGGCCGGCGGAGAACTGAGTGTCTGGAGCACGCTGTCTGATGAAGACGGGCTGGGCGATGTCGACTACCTCTGGCATCGCGACGGCGTTGCGATGGACTATGCGACCGCCGAGACCTATGCGCTGACCCGCGATGACGTCGGGTCATCAATCACTGTCTCCGCCACATATACCGATGGTTTCGGTACATTGGAGACCGTCGTGGCCGAGGCCACAGGCACCATCGCCGATGATCGCCCCGTATCCGACCCGCCTATAATTCCCGAAACGACCAACACCCTCTTCGCGGCTGGCTGGCTCACGGGCACCGAACAGAATGATATGATCTCTCCCACGGGTTCGAATGTCGTGGTTCTCGGCGAGGGCGGCGACGACGTTCTGAATCTTCATGGGCAAGCCATTCAGGCCATGGGCGGCGACGGTGACGATCTGATTTACGTCCACGGCAATGATCAGGTCGTCCAAGGCAATGAAGGCGCGGATTCGTTCGTGATTTCGGGGCCGCTATTCGGCGTCGATATTCGCGATTTCCAGGCCGATGAAGACACGCTGTATTTCGCGAATGGCATCGGCGGCATCGTACGGCTGTCCGATGTAGTCGCCAGCGCGGTACAGGACGGCGACGACGTGATCATCGCGACCGCCGCGGGCAGTGTCACCCTGCGGGATACGGCGCTCGACAGTCTGAGCGCCGAGAACGTCAGATTTTTCCGCGACGAGGTCGAGCGACCCGACCTCTTGACGGTGCCCCATACGGTGGAAACCCTCTCTCAGCCCGGCTGGATCTATGGCGGCGCTGACAGTGAAACGATTGTTTCAGCGGGTGGGAATATCCTGCTATCCGGCGGCTTTGGCGACGATCACCTGATCGCCGAGCACTGGGGTGTTCGGATGCAGGGCGGTGCTGGCGACGATCTGCTGGAATCCAGAGACAGCTATGGCTTGTTGTTCGGCGGTGCCGGTATGGACCAGTTCTATTTCGTCACCCACGCGAATGGCATTGTCGGCGATTTTCAGTCCGGCATCGACCGCGTTGTGCTGGGCACCGATACCGGCTTTGCCAGCGCTGCACAGGCCCATGGTGCCTTGCGCCAGACCGACGATGGGGCGGTGCTGGACAGCGCCAGCGGACAAATCCTGTTCGCGGGCCTCGATGTGGACCAGATCGGCCAGAGCGACTTTCTGAGCGATGGGGCGGGTCGGCGCGTACTGGTCGAGGATACCGCCGATGACCGTGGCTGGCAGAGCTATATCAACACCTTCGACGGCAATGGCGTGCGGACGAATTACGATGTCATTTATGACAATGGCAACGTCCTCGACCGCACCTACAGCGACGGTATCATCGCGACCAGTGTTCTGACCGAAACCAGCGGCACGGTGCGGACGACAACCTATGACGAGGCCGGTATCCGCACCAATTACGACATTGCGTACAGCAACGGGAACGTCCTCAATCGCACCTATGTCGACGGCGTCACGGCAACCAATGCCCTGACCGAAGCCGATGGCGATGTGCGGATAACGACCTACGATGCCGATGGGATGCGCACGCATTATGAGGTCATGTATGCCAATGGCAGCGCGCTCGACCGCACCTATACCGACGGCATCATCGCGACCAGCGCGCTGACCGAAGCCGATGGAGACCTGCGTACCACGACCTATGATGGCGAGGGCAACCGGGAGAGTTTCGTTTTTCAGGACATCAGCGACGCCCGCAACTGGCAGAGCTACACCAACACCTACGACGAAACCGGGGCGCGCACGAATTACGACGTCGCCTATGACAACGGCAATACGCTTGCCCGCACCTATGTCGAGGGCACCATCGCGCTCAGCATCCTGACCCAGGCCGATGGGGATGTGCGGACAACGGTCTACGATGCCAATGGCAACCGAGAGAGCCTGACATTCGAAGATATCAGCGATTCCCGCAACTGGCAGAGCTATACCAATACCTATGACGAAGCCGGAGAGCTGTTGTCAAAAGAGTATATATGGGACGCCGTCTGAGCGTCCCCCGGCCTGCCGCACCACCGATCAGGCCCGCGGCGGCCCTCGTTCTACGATGACATGAGAGCATCCTGATCGGTTCGTGGATCAGGAGTGTTAAAGCGCCAGGCCCGAGGGCGGCAGCTCTTTCTTCGCCAGCGTCTCGAAGGATGGTGACGAGCGTATCGCCGAACCGGAAAAGGAAAAGGCCGTGCCTTTGCCGCGAGAAGGGCAATGACACGGTCTTTTCGAGCGCTGCTTTCGAGGAGAAAGTATCAGGGAGACACTTTACCGATCTCTTGGTTGATCTTCTTCGCAACGTTCGTTCCGAAGATGATTTGTGCCTGGTTCAGCGTACCCTGGGCGTAGGCGGCATTGATCAGTGCAATACCATCGGCCAGCGCAGGGTTCGTGGCGGTTTGTTCGATCTGACCGGTGACCGCGCCACCGATTGGGCCGATACCACCGCCACCGCCACCGCCGCCGCCGCCGATACCGCCGAAGCCGCCGCCACCGCCGCTTCCGCCGCCATCGCCGCCAAAGGTGCCGCCAACGGTGCCGCCGCCATTACCCGATCCAGTGGCTTGAATGGCTCCTCCAAGGTCCGCGTTACCGTCTGCAACATCCTGAATAGTGTCGTTAAGTCTACCTAAGTCCATGACAAGTTTCCTCCAAGCTGCGGCCCAGCCGCATGGTTTTAACAGAACGGTTTCAGTACAATACCGATCCCGTCATCTTGCAGAGCATCAGCTCTGCTTTGCATAGGCCGAGATGACGACCTATCTCCTCCGCGAGCCTTTCCCGGACTCGCGGTATTCGTAGACTGTTCGCGAAAGACCCCGATACAGCGTCAAGTTTCGCACCGGGGCAGGTTGTCTCACGATCCGTGTCAGCGGCTTCCACGCACGCGGTGCCGCGACTTTCGGTTGCGGCTCCTTCGCCTCGGCCAGGGTTGCTTCGGCGATTGCGAGCAGCCTTGGTGGTCCGGTCAGGATCAGCATATTGTCGCGCGCGGTTACCGGAAACCGATCCGGATCGAAGCCGATGTCGATCAGAACCTTGCGGCCCGTTTCCGCTGAAACATGCGGCAGCGGCACCAGACGCGTCAGTTCTTCATCGGCGGCGGAGATGTGATAGGTGCCGTTGAATTCGAACCATTGCAGACCGTGCTTGCGCGCGACGATCTCCAACACTTCCGTAACGGTGCCGGAAGCGCGAAGACCGTCCACCTGACCGTCAACCCGGGATGACATGTCGATCCGAACCTGCGCATCGCGCTCAAGTTGGTTCAAAAAGGCGATAACCGGTTGGCGGATGACAAAATACGAGTACGTATTCGCGTCCTGCTCGATCGCGTAATCCGCAGCCTTGGCCATCGGCGCGTTGCCAAGCGCAGCAATGATCGAAACTGTCAGTAAAAGGCGCATTTGGCACTCGTTTCCCGGTTATCCATGGGTTGACTGTGCTTGGTCGCGCCTACGCAACGCACCTAATATCTATGCAGGTGACACCTAGCAGAGTTCGCAATGCCCTACGCACTACGCAGAGAAACACGTTCACGGCGAAGTATATCTGCGAGCGGTACGTAACTAACGTTCAACACTTGTGAAAAGGGAGGCGAACGACATGGAAGCTGATCGTATTGCGAACACCGAGACGCCTGATACGGGCGGATTACCTACTGCGGAAGAGACGCTGTTCAAAGTGCTGATGGAGACAATTGCAATGCCCATGGTGCTCGACATGCTGGAAGAGACCGAGGAGTAGGGGGCGCTCTGCCGCGGTCCCAGCACAACAATTCTAGAAATTCGACAACTACCGGGAATTGCAGAGATGTCAGATATAAGCGCGATTGGTGCAGTCGAAAAGATCGAGCAGAAGTCAGTTCCGCTCGCGGATGTCTCTGATCCAAGCGGCTACACTGCGCTGACCGCTCAAGAGGTGGATCGCAGCGTCAAGGCCATCATCGACGATGCGCTCGAATTCAAGGGCAGCAAGAACGACAACCCGGTGGATCGCGAATCGCTGCGCGGAGCATCGGTCGTCGTCGATGAAGAAAAGTCGATGCTCGTTTCCAAGACGCCCGAAGTGCCGACAGAAAGCGAAGTCAAGCAGGACCGCGCGATCCAAATGATTAGCAGTGTCTATAACGAAGCGAGTCATTTCATGATGGCGACTGTCGTCTCGCGGCGCGTTCAGCAAGACGCCAATCACATCATTAAAGGTCAATAGGGCGGTTATCGAGGATCGTCATTATGGCAAATATTTCCGTTTACAAGAACTTCGCCCGAACCGGGTTTGAGCTTGTCTCCTTCCGCCGTGCCCCGAAAGCCGTGGACCTCGAAGTCGAGATTGCGGGCGGGCTGCACGATGGTTCGAAAATCGAAATCAGCAAGTCAAACTTCACCATCGGGTCTTCGGAAACCGGCGAAATCATGCTGCTCGATGATGCGGCGGCGGGCACGACGATTGCGGTCGAGGTGGCCGAGTCTCTCTTTGGTGTGTTGGTCACTCTGAAATCCGAGGGAAACACGGTGTCCGCTGGTCCCGACAAGGTCGCCCTTCGCGATGGCGGGCAGACATTTCGACTGCCCTGCACGGTGTCTCTGGCGGATATCGACCTTCATATCGGCGAGAGCGACACCACCCACGCCCGCCAGAACAGGCGGGGCGAACTGATGGGTGCTGCCGTGCTCGGAGTCCTGTGCTGTCTGGCTTTCGGGATTTCGATGAATTGGGGTCAGCCGATCCGTTCGAATTTCAGCATCACAGAGGCAAGCGCGGCACCGATGCCCGAGGTCCAGCCGGCGGCGCTGCCGAGCGGCTCGATTCGGTCTCTCGTTGCCTCTTCGATAGCAAGAAAGGCGTTGGCGGATCACGGCCTTTCCGGTCATCTTTCGGTGCTTCGGGGGGCGGGTGACACCATCACGATCAACGGCGACCTGCCCGCAGATATGCGTCAGCAATGGCGTCTGGCGCGTGCGGAGATCGACGCGCTGAGCGAAGACGCGGTCATTCTCTATGAGTTCGAAATGTCCTCGGGAATGCCGAAAATTCCTGCGATTTCGTCTGTGCGCCTTGATGTTAATCCTGGCTTAATTTTTGCAGATCAGACTGAACTACAGGTCGGCAATACACTGCCCGGTGGCTGGCGGCTCGATGAAATCAACGATGTCGGTTTCCAGCTCACCAGACAGGATAAGTCGGTGCTGATCGAGTACTGACCGCAAACAGAGGGGTCGAGGTCTTGAGCAGCATTAAGGTATCGAGTGACGGCGTCGAAACACCGGATGCGGTTGGACGCCCCGTAGCTTTCGACTCTGCGCCCCAGGACATCGCGGCACCGCGCGACACGATGTCTGTTACGCGCTTTTTCCCGATCCAGCGCCGTCCACCGGCGCTACAATTCGAGAAGAAGTTCGTTGATAACGATCAGCCCTTCGACGATCTGATCGAACAGCATGTCGCGCGGTATCAAAGCCTCGGCAACGACGCGTTGGTCTATAACCTCGCGAATTTCACTATCCGAACGCTCGCGGAAACCGAGCACAGAGAGATGAAGGGGCGTGCTGCGGAGGGGTTTCGGTTGTTGAATGAAACGATCCGCATGTTCGAGCACCTCTATATCGCTCAAAAGAGCACGTGAGGATGGCCATGACGGATAGCGATCCCAAATCCCTGACCGCGGCGGATGTCGATTTGTTGCTGTCCCTTGCAGCGAGCCATGCGATGTTCGGACGGCTCGAGCGCGCGATTTCGTTTCTGTGTCTCGCGCTTTGGCTATCCCCCCGGCACGAGGAAACCCTGCGCCTGTTGGCCGTGCTTGCCTATCGCCAGGGCGATCATCGCCGCTGTATCGCGACGATCAGGGTGTTTGAACAAAACGGGTCGCCGGTGCCCGAAGAGCTTTTGCTGATAAAACGGCGCCTCGCCGCCTATCAATTGGCCCCGGAAGCGGCGTAAGGCGCTGCCCGACCGGCGCGCTTGCGTAAGTGGATTGCGCGCGTTGTCACGATGCCACTGCGATAGGCTTCCGCGAGTAATGCCGAGGCAGCATTCTTGCCGTCATGAGCACCACTGACCCTTCAAGACCGATGTGCCAAAAGGGGCGGGCTTTTGTCCGCCGCAATTATCCCCCTGCAAACCGCTGTGCCGTCTTCGCATCGTAGGGCGTATCCCCCATCTCCAAATGCAAGCGGTCGCCCTCATACGGATGCGCCAGCGCGACCTCTTCGTTCAACTCGACGCCAAGGCCGGGTTCGGTGGGCGGGATGACATAGCCGTCTTCCCAGACCATCGGCTTGACCAGCAAATCGGCATGAAAGCCCTCCCACTTGCCGATGCTTTCGAGCACAAGAAAGTTCGGCGTGCAGGCGGCGAGTTGCACATTCGCCGCGCCCTCGATGGGACCGCAATAGAGATGCGGGGCGATCTGGGCGTATTTCGTCTCGGCCATGCCCGCGATTTTCTTCGCCTCCAGAATCCCGCCGACCCGTCCGAGGGCAAATTGCAGGATCGAGGCGGCTCCGGTTTCCAGCACCCGGGCAAATTCGTATTTGGTGGTCAGGCGCTCGCCGGTCGCGACCGGGATCGTGGTGGCGGCGGCCACCTTCGCCATTTCTTCGGGGGCGTCGGGGGGGCAAGGCTCTTCGAACCAGAGCGGATCGTATTTCTCGATGCGCCGCGCGAGCCGGATCGCACCCGATGCGGTGAACTGGCCATGGGTGCCGAACAGCAAGTCTGCGCTGGTGCCGACGGCCTCGCGGATC
>CALGNO010000052.1 GCA_937958625.1 uncultured Neomegalonema sp. | reverse complement strand
GACTTGAACCGCGCCGGGATGACGATAACGACGCTCATCAGAATTCCACGCCGATTTGGGCTTTGATGCCTGAACGGAACGGATGCTTGACCAGTTCCATCTCGGTGACGAGATCAGCGGCCTCGATCAACTCTTCCTTGGCATTGCGGCCCGTCAGGACAACATGAGTCATCGGTGGCTTTTCTTCACTCAGGAAGGAAACTACCTCAGCTACATCGAGGTAATCATAACGCAAAGCGATGTTAATCTCATCCAGCAGCACCATGCGATTAGCCGGATCGCGGATCAGCTCCTTCGCCTTGTCCCATGCCGCCGCCGCCATCTCCATATCGCGAGATTTGTCCTGAGTCTCCCATGTAAAGCCCTCGCCCATCGTATGGAATTGACAGGCATCGGAGAATTTTTCGAGGATCAAGTCGCGCTCGCCCGTCGACATGCCGCCCTTGATGAACTGCACCACCGCGCAGGGCATTCCATGCGCGATGCAGCGGAAGATCATGCCGAAGGCCGCCGTACTCTTGCCCTTACCCTTGCCAGTATGGACGACGATCAAGCCCTTTTCGTCGGTCTTAGTCGCCATGATCTTGTCGCGGGCGGTCTTTTTCTTCGCCATCTTGGCAGCATGGCGGGCGTCATCGTTCTGGTCGGTCATCGTCGGGGCCTCTCCGTTGCGGGGCGCGTGTTACGGAGATGTCAGAGACGACGGTTTTCCGCAAATGACTTCTGGCATTTTCACCGCTGCCAGGGCGTCCGGCTCCGGTTGGATCGTCAACACGCCGCGCCCGGAGCAGAGGGTCATCAGAACCTCATACTCACCAACATCGATGGCATCGGCCACTTCGCCAGCACGCATCAGAGCGGCGGCCTCGTCCCATCCAATACCGCCACTTTCCCCCGCCGATGAGCGTTCTAGACTGTCGGCCACAGGGAGCGCACTCTCTCGCGCCTGAATATTTCCGGCCCCAAGGCTTGCCGGGATACGGCCAATGGGAATGGCCGCCTCGGCCCGGGATGGGTCGGGCAAGGCCGAGGGCGTTGCATCGGCAACCAGACGCGGCGCGCCAAGGCTCGGCAACCTCGCGATGGATGGCCTCGGCGCAAGGGGTGCAGGGCGCGCGGTTACGGTTGGTGCGCGATCGGCGACCGGGGCCAAGGCCGCTGGCTGTTGCACAGGGCGCGCCAAGGGACGCGGTGTGGCAGTGATCGGCTTCGGCGTGGGGCGCGCCGCAACCTCGAGGGCACGCGGCGCTGGCTCGGCACGGCGTTCCGGGCGACGTTCGGGCCGGGCGCGTGGCTTTGCATCATTCAGACGGCGATCGACGGCTGTGCGTTTCGGGGCCGCATCTTTTTTTGGAGGCCGTTTTGCTTGCGGGCGAGGCCGCTCGGCACGTCGCTGCACCGGCTTTTCTGCGACCTCGGGCCGGTCGAGCAGCGCAGCGAGGGGTGGTTGGGGCCGGGTTGGCCGCTCGACGCGGCGCAGGGGTGCATTGCGGGTCACCTGCGCAGGGAATGGATCGATAATGCGCGTATAACCTTCCGCCACCGCGACAGTGTCAGGCTGGCGTCCACACGCCGCGAGCAGGCCCACGGCCACAAGAAGCGCTGTCGCGCGAAAGGCACGCATCTGTCAAAACTCCCCGGCCTTCGCGGACTTATGCACCGCCATCCGGCCTTTCCTCACCCATTGAGGCGCAATAGTATCACCGATCACGTCCGACGTCAGGCCCGCGCTGGTATTGAAACCCGCGTGGACGCGACATGTTCCAACCGAGAACAGCGACAGGGATACTCATACGAACCCAGCATTGATCATACCAGTATGGCGTGCAAGCGATCCTTTGCGGAATTCGATTTCGCATTCCACATGTCACGATCCATAGCCTCTTGAAATCTTTCGCATATTTCACGCAAGGCGGCGGGGTTGGCTTCCGCGATAAAATTGCGGGTGCGCTCGTCTTCGATCACCGCCTCGAAAACCAGATCGAAATGGCGGTCCTTTACCGCTCGTGTCGTTGCGGCAAAGGCGAATAGGTAATCGACCGTCGCCGCGATCTCGAATGCGCCCTTGTAGCCATGGCGCATGACCCCTTCGATCCATTTCGGATTGACAACGCGAGAGCGGATCACGCGGCCAATTTCATCCTCCAGCGTGCGGATGACCGGGCGTTCGGGGCGGGAATGGTCGTTGTGGTAAACCGTCGGCTCGCGGCCAGACAGCTTGGCCACCGCCGCTGCCGCCCCGCCTTCGAACTGATAGTAATCGTCGGAGTCGAGCAGATCATGCTCGCGGTTATCCTGATTCTGGACCACGGCCTCAGCCGACCCGAGGCGCGTTTCCAGCTGATCGCGCGCACGCTCGCCAGCCGCGCCGCCGCCATAGGCATAGCCGCCCCATTCCAGATAGCTGTCGGCCAGATCATCCCGCGACTGCCAGAGCTTTTCGTCGATCATGGCCTGCAGGCCCGCGCCGTAAGCGCCCGGTTTTGACCCGAAAACCCGGAATCCCGCGCGCTGCGGATCGCCCGATGCACCAAGCTCTTCCGCATAACGCGCCGCCGCCGGGTTCATCTCCGCCGGTTCATCCAAGGCCATGACCGCCCGCGCGGCACTATCGAACAAGTCCATCTGTGCCGGAAAGGCATCCCGGAAAAAGCCTGAGACACGCAGGGTGACATCGACTCGCGGCCTGTCGAGCAGGTCAAGCGGGATGATCTCGAATCCTGTGACCCGGCGGTTCGCCCCCTCCCAGCGCGGTTTCACACCCATCAGCGCGAGGCCCTGAGCGATATCATCACCCCCCGTGCGCATATTCGCAGTGCCCCATGCCGTCAGCACGAGGCTGCGCAGCCAGTCGCCCTCTTCCTGCAAATGGCGCTCGATCAGCATTGCCGCCGACTTCCAGCCGAGCGCATAGGCGGCAGGGGTCGGCACGGCGCGGCTGTCCACCGAAAAGAAATTCCGCCCCGTGGGCAGCACATCGGCGCGCCCCCGCGTCGGTGCCCCCGACGGCCCCGGCGGAACAAAACGGGCGTCGAGACCATCTAGGGTCGCCGCCATCTCTCGGTCACCGCACTGCCGCAGGGCCGGACGCATGGTCGCTTCGATCCAGTCGAGGACAGCAGCCGACTGAGCGCCAGACGGCTCCCGATTACCCTCGACCAAACTCGCCGCCAGCAACTCCAACCGCTCAACTGTGTCACCGTTGGTACGCCAGGTATCGGGCGACAGTTCAGCCAACGCATCGGGCCGCGCCCCTGTCCACGATTCGGCCATGGCACAATCCAGCGGATCGAACTCACCCTCGGCCAGCAAATCATCGGCCAGCGCACGGATCAGCGACGCATCGCCGCCCTCGCCCCGCCCACGCGGCACCCGCGCCAGTGCGACCAGCAAATCCGTCTCCAGCCTGCCTTCCGGTGCAGTGCCGAAGATGTGCAGGCCATCGCGAATCTGCGCCTCTTTCAACTCGCACAGGTATTCATCGAGCTTTGCCAGCGCGTCGTCCTCGGCCATGCCCGCGTCAATCCCGGCATCGGCATCGAGGCCGCTAGACGACGTCAGCGCCCGGATTTCGCGGCGCAGGTACTCGACCCGGCGCGGATCAACCCCCGACGCTTCGTAATATTCATCGACCAGCGCCTCCAGATCCTTCAGCGGGCCATAGGTCTCGGCGCGGGTGAGGGGCGGGGTCAGGTGGTCGATAATGACCGCCGACGTGCGCCGCTTCGCCTGCGTTCCCTCGCCGGGATCATTGACGATGAACGGATAGAGATGCGGCACCGGTCCCAGTACCACCTCGGGGAAGCACTCGTTCGACAGGGCCAGCGCCTTGCCCGGTAGCCATTCGAGATTGCCGTGTTTGCCAAGGTGAATAATCGCCTGTGCGCCAAAACTCTCGCGCAGCCACGCATAGAAGGCGAGGTAGTTGTGGGGCGGGACCAGATCAGGGGCGTGATAGGTCTCTTTGGGGTCGATGTTATAGCCGCGCGCGGGCTGTATCCCGACCACCGCATTGCCATAGCGCAGGATCGACAAGGCAAAGCCATCGGCACCCACAAACGGGTCATCCTCCGGTTTTCCCCAGCGATCCTCGATGGCAAGGCGGGTATCCCATGGCAACGCCTTGTAGAACGCGGCGTAGGCATCGAGGGACAGCCGCTCGCCGCCCGAGCGCTCGGCGCGGTCCGCCAGCCAGTTTGTCGGCCCCGCCTGTACCGCCTGCATCAACGCTGCCGATGTATCCGGCGCATCCTCGACCGCATATCCCGCCTCGCCCAAAACGCGCAGCAGGTCGACGCAGCTTTGCGGCGTGTCGAGACCGACGCCGTTCGCCAACCGCCCATCCTTGTTGGGGTAGTTGGCCAGCAAGACCGCGACTTTCTTGTCGGCATTTGCCGTACGGCCAAGGGCGGCCCAGTTTGCGGCCAGCTTGGCGACAAAGGCAATCCGGTCGCCCTGCGCGCGGTAAGTCGCGATAGGACATTCGGTGGCCTCGTCGAAATAGGCTTCGGATTTGAAGCTGACGGCACGGGTCAGCAAGCGGCCATCCACCTCGGGCAGAGCGACATTCATCGCGATGTCGCGGGCGCTGAGGCCGTTCAGGCCCTCGGCCCATGCCTGTTCGGTTCCGCCTGAAAAGACGACCTGAAACACCGGCACACCCGGCGCATCCAGCGGCGTCGGTTTTTGTTCGTTTGCTTGGGGCGACGAGACGGCAAAACCGGTCGCATTCAACACGACGGCAGGCGGGGCCTCGGCGAACAGCCCCGCAAGAGTCGCCGCCGACACCTCATCCTTGAGCGAAGCGACGAAAATCGGCAGCGGGTTCATCCCCTCCTGCCGCAGCGCGCGAACCATCCGGTTGACCGGGTTCAGCCCCGCCCCCTGCACCAGCGCGCGATAAAAAACGAGAGCCGCCACCGGCGCACCCTCGGTCCATGACGCACGAACCGCATCCAGATCGGCGAGGCCCGCACCGGGCCAGTAAAGACCGGCACGCAACAGCGGCTTTGCGGCGGGCGGGCGTTCGCCTTTACCGACAATGGCACTGGTCAACCGCAGCAGATTGGCGCTGTTCTCGGGCCCGCCTTCGACGAAATAGGACCACAGCGCGTGCCAGTCTTCTTCGGATACCGTGGAGGCCCGGCGCAGGGCCTCGTCGGGTTTGTCGTCACCGGGCAGCGCGGCGAAGAGGACACCGGCTTCACGCAGCCGCGCCGAGAATTGTTCGATGCCGTAGGGCCAATACCCCTCGCCCCCCAGCACCCGCGCGACCACGATTTTCGCCTTGGTCGCCGTATCGTCGAGATACTTGTCGACGGACATCGCGTGGGCGAGGTGCAAGAGCGACGCAAGCCGCAGGGACGGGGCCGCCTCGCCCAATTCGGCGCGCGCCTCGGCCAGTGCGGCGAGTTCGGTATCCGCCGCCGAAATCACGATCACATCGCCGGGGGACTGGCCGAGATCGACCGCCTCCGACCCATCCGTGACTTCACCCGGCTGCGCGAGAAGCAGGTGCATCTATTGCATAATCCAGGAGCGCGGCAGGACCGAGCCGCGCTCGCCGCAGAGGCGCGTCATGCGCGGGACGATGGAGGGCATCGGCAATGAATCGTGGGTGCCAATCGAGTCGAGATAGGCAACGACGGTCGCCACCTTGTCCTCGGGGGTGGGGTCTTCGGTCTGAGTGTCGATGCCGATCATATGCAGAAAGCATGGACAGACCGAAACCGCCTTCGCCATGCCCCCCGCCGTCAGTTCCTCATCACTCAGCGAGGCCGCATAGTCGGGCACCTGACGTTTAAGCTTTGCAATCCGGTTGTCGGTGATGTCGGTGACGCAGCGTTCCATAAACGCGGTTCCGGCCTCGGATTTCGTCTCGGTTTCAGCGAGAGCGGGCGTTGCAATCATGAGCGCGATAATCGCAAGTCGGATCATGACAGGGCCTCCCTTATGGCGGCCTCGTCCACTCCGTGAAGGCCGATGACAACCAGATTAGTCTCACGCGGTGCCGCGCCAAAGGGGCGGTCGAAATAGGTATCGATCCGCGGCCCCACTGCCTGCACCACAAGCCGCATCGGCTTTCCGGCAACGGCGACGAACCCTTTCAGGCGTAGCACGTCATGCTCGCGGATAACCGCGCTGACACGATCCAAGAACGCATCGGGGTCGCTGATTTCGCCAAGGGTCAGCGCGAAACTGTCGAAGGCGTCATGGCCGTGGGTATGCTCGTGATGGTGGTCATCGTGGTGATCATGATGATGGTGCACTTCGTGCCGCGCATCCATGTCATCTTCGGCGCCTTTCTGCATCCCCAACAGGACATCGGGGCTTAGGCCGTCCGACGCCGACGGAACGAAAGAGACACCGGCGCGGGCGCGGGGCCTGAGGGCATCGATCATGGCCCCTGCCCCGCCCGCCATCGCATCGGATTTCGACACCACGATCATATCGGCACAGGCGAGTTGATCCTCGAACAGGTCGGCCAGCGGCGTTTCGTGGTCGATGCTGTCATCGGCCTCGCGCTGGGCGGTCACCTTGCCCTCATCATGGGCAAAGCGGCCCTCAGCGACGGCGGGACCGTCAACCACGGTGACAACACCGTCTACCGTCACCCGATTGCGGATTTCCGGCCAGTTGAAAGCCCGGACCAGCGGTTGCGGGAGGGCCAGACCGGAAGTCTCGATAACAATATGCTCGGGCGGGTCATCCCGGTCGATCAGCTTTTTCATCGTCGGCACAAAGTCGTCGGCCACGGTGCAGCAGATGCAGCCATTGGACAGTTCGACGATGTCCTCGTCGCGACACGCCGCGTCGCCGCATCCTTTCAGCACATCGCCATCGACGCCAATATCGCCGAACTCGTTGATGACAAGCGCAATGCGCCGCCCGTTCGCCTTGGCGAGCAGGTTGCGGATCAGGGTCGTCTTTCCGGCACCAAGAAAGCCGGTAATGACCGTGGCAGGGATCTTTTGCATCGTCTTACCTGATAAGAACGCGATCCTGAACGCGGCGGCGCTGTTCCCAGCCAGCCCGCTCCAGTTCGCAGTCGAGATGTTCTTCGAGTGGCCACCCGATACACAAGTAAGCAATCAGAGACCAATCAGCCGAAACGTCCAGATCGTCCACAACCCGCGCCGGATCGAGGATCGAGACCCAGCCCATACCCAGCCCGAGGGCGCGTGCGCTCAACCACATTTGCATCACTGCGCACACAACCGAATATCGACGCATCTCTGGCATCGTCGCAGCACCGAGGCCGCCGCCCTGCGTGGTTTGCTCATCGCAGAAGACCGCTAGATGAACCGGAGCCTCTTGCAGTCCCGCGAGTTTAAGCGCGGCATAGGCCTCGTTGCGGTCTTCGTCCTGATCCGCGAGCGCGTCGGCGTTTGCAGCCTCGAAATTCGCAATGACGGCGGCACGGCAGGTGCGGCTTTCAACCCTGACGAGCCGCCATGGCTCGGACAGGCCCACCGAGGGTGCCGACCCCGCCGCCGCGAGAACGCTGACCACGAGTTCCTCCGGCACCGGATCGGTTGAAAACCGCCTGACGTCGCGCCGCCATGCGAACAAGTCGCTCAACCCTTGCTGAAACGCAGGAGAGAACGACCGGCCCGATTGCGATGCGGAGGCGGCTGCCTCCGGGATCATAACTCAGCCAAGGCCGAGGGATGCGAAGATCGCCGTTTCCGAAGCCTCTAGGAAAAATGTCAGGCCAACGCCTGCAACCACAGCTCCGGCAAGGCGAGGTTTAATGTCTGCGGCACCAGAAATGCCCCAACGCGCCAACCAGCCCGCGGCAACGGAAACCACGTATTGCACGGCAACTAGGCCGAGCAGATAGCCGCCAAGCACCGCCGCGCCCATGCCGGCTTCCTGTCCCGTGACAGTCTCACCGAAGGCCCAGCCGTGGAAAAGTCCGGCACCAGCGAACAGCGCCATCGCCAGAGGGGCCGCCATCGCGCGGCCCGATGCGGCCAAACCGCCGAGCAGGATCAACGATCCGGCAATGACAAATTCAACATAGGGAAGGCCGACACCATTCGTGATGAGCGCAATGCCTCCAAGCATCCCGGCAATGTACGCAAGCGGTGCGACCAGCAGGCGACCGCTCAGCGCGGCAACGATACCGACCGCGATCACAAAGAACAGGTGATCGAACCCGAGAACCGGGTGCCCGATACCGGACAGAACACCGTGCGTGAACGTGGTCATCTCGGCACCCGCCAAGGGGTGGTGCGCCAGGGCTGGCGTTGCAATAAGGGCAGCAAAGGCCGCGAGGCCAGTCAACGTCTTCATATCGCTCTCCTTTCCCGTCCCACCGACGGGGGTGTGAGTTTCAGCGAATGGCAGGTCTCCTGACTCGCGGTGTCGGCTTTCGCCTCGTGGCCCCCGCCTTCCCGGTTTTCACCAGTGGCCGATGGAGGCCGCGCACCGCTCACAGTCGCGGGGGCGGTTGCGGCTTTCGGCCCCCTGAGTGGGTCGGCCTGTTCCACATTCCCTGTTAGTCCTTGCGCCGCCTGGGGCAGACACGTCGGAACCATTCGTTTAGTAGGCTTGGGTGAAGTCGAGAGTCGTGTCAACAACTCGTGACAGATGGCTTGGAAATTGTCCTAACTCACCGGCGCGCCGTCGCATCGCAGGGGGGCATCGTCGATCCGGGCAATCGAAACAGCAAATCCATCGCGGGAGACGGCGGCCATCGCTCCGGCGTCATCCTCGAACACCGCCCAGCAGGACGCCGTGCCGTAGCGGAAGCAGATTTCATCCTCGGCGATCCAATACAGGCCATCCTCACAGTTATCGCCCGGAAACTGCCACGTCGCGCGGCCCTTGCCGTAGAAACGCTCGCTGCCGTAATAATCGCCGTCGCGGGTGTAATGCACGGTCCTTCCCTCCACCGCCTCGATAAAAGCGTCGGGCGAGAGCGGCTCAGGGGCATCATCCCCGGACTGTGCGCAAGCGGTTCCAGCCGTGACAGCAAAAACGAGGCTCAACGCGAGAGCATGACCATCTGGGGAGGCGCGCATGACACCGGCTCCTCGGAAATTCGGTTGATATACACAGCGGGCGAGTCGCTACGGTTTCCATCAAGGTCTACGGCAGCATGACGAAACGACGTCTCGCCGCTTTCGGAGTTCGCGACGACATTCCAGCATCCATAGCGGTCGATGCCGTAAAAATAGCACAGGACTTCGTCCTCGACCATCCAGACCCCGTGCATACACTCGCCGTCGGGCAAGCGCCAGGTGACGCGGCCATCCTCGTAATGCTGTTCTTCACCGCGCGGTTCGTCGCGCAGCGTGTAGTGAAAGGTCTTGCCGCTGGTGATCTCGCGGATTTCGTCCTCGCTCAGATTTCGGTCGCCAACCTCGGGGCTGGATATACCGGCCCCTGACAACAGGGCAGTGACGGCGATGACGGAAAGTCCGGTGATCGGGCGCATTACGGTTCCTCCTATCGTCAGCATACAGCAGTGAATCACGAATGAGGCGATTTTTGAGTCAGCGGTCGACCCGGCGGCGGATGCGCCCTAGCTTTGGACAATCAACAGGGAGCACTTCAATGGAACTTATCTGGGCGGGCGCATCGCCCTATGCGCGCAAGGTGATGATCGTCAGCCACGAACTTGGCCTGTCAGATCAGATCAAGCAGATCGACGGGTCGGGCACGCCGGTCGCGCCGAACGCGACGACGACCTCCTATAATCCCCTCGGCAAGCTGCCCTGTCTGGTCCCCGATGATGGACCGGCAATCTATGACAGCCGGGTCATTTGCCAGTATCTGGCCGCGCAGGTGCCGGAGCAAAGGCTGATCCCCGAGGGCACGGCGCGCTGGGCCGCCCTGACGCTGGAGGCGCTTGGTGACGGGATCTGTGACGCGGCGATTCTCATTCGGTATGAAACAGTCCTGCGCGACGAGAAGATGCAGGACGCCGCTTGGCTCGACGGCCAATGGGGCAAGATCGACCGCGCCCTTGACGCCGCTGACGACCGTTGGGCGGCGCATCTGGCCGGGCCGTTCGATCTGGGTCATGCGGCACTCGGTTGTGCGCTTTCATATCTGGATTTCCGCTATGGCGACCGTGACTGGCGCGGCACGAGGCCGACCCTGAAGGCTTGGCACGAGGCGTTCTGCGCCCGCGAGTCGGCCAAGGCTACCGAGCCAAAGAGCTGAGCATGGCAGAAACCCATGAGGACAGCGCCGCCGACCGCACCGCGCATTTTCTGAAACGCGCAGTGGCGGCTATTGATGCGGAGTTCGGCGAGGGCTATGCGGCGGCGAATCCGGCGCTGGTCGGGTCGTTCCTGCAATCCGCCTCTATCGAGAGCGCAATTCTCTCCGCCGATGCAGCACTGGAAACCACCCTCGGCACGGTGCTGCCCCATGCCGACAAAAGCATCGAGCGGGTCTGCGCCTCGCTCGAATACCTCAAACCCCGGTTGTTCGGATAAGTGCCATGGCGATCCGCGTCAGCCCCACCATTTCGCTGGACGAAAACGAGCTCGAAGAAAACTTCGTGCGCGCGTCCGGGCCGGGGGGGCAAAATGTCAACAAGGTCGCCAGCGCCGTGCAGTTGCGGTTCGATGCCGAAAACTCGCCCAACCTACCGCCCTCGGTAAAGCGCCGCTTACGCGCTTTGGCGGGTTCACGCATGACCCGTGACGGCGTGGTGATCATCGAGGCCGAGCGCCACCGGACCCAAAAGCGCAACCGCGAGGATGCGCTCGACCGTCTGATCGACCTGATCCGCGACGCCGCGACCCCGCCGAAACGCCGCATTGCCACACGCCCGAGCCTCTCCGCAAAACGAAAGCGGGTTGATGAAAAGGTGCAGCGGGGGATGACTAAAAAGACCCGGAAAAGACCGACGCTCGACTAACAGCGCGACAGGTTATTGCGTCATCGCAGGCGTATTTGAGCGTTCGTTTCTTTCTTCAACAACCCGTAGATGCGCCGCCGTTCCTGCGCTAATCAGACACAAATTTGAGTGTGCGATGCAGGAGAAATCGGATGAGAGACTTCAAGAACGTGAAGATCCTCGCAACCCTCGGCCCATCTTCGGAGGATCGCGGAACGATTCGGGCGCTCGCCGAGGCCGGGGCCGATGTCTTTCGCCTCAATATGAGTCACGGCGATCAGGACGGACAAAGGGCCAAATACGAACTCATCCGCGAGATCGAGCAGGAACTGGGCCGACCCATCGGTGTTCTGGCCGATCTTCAGGGGCCGAAAATCCGGCTCGGCACGTTTGCGGACGGCCCGCATGAACTGAGCGAAGGCGACCGGTTCCGCTTTGATTCGGACGACACCCCCGGCGATGCTACCCGTGTCTACCTGCCGCATCCCGAGGTTCTGGGCGCGCTGGAAAAGGATGCAACGATCCTGATCAATGACGGCAAGGTGCGCCTGACCGTGCTGGAAAAACATGACGGCGCCGTGGATGCGGTCGTCAAGGTTGGCGGCGAGATTTCTGACCGCAAGGGCATGAACCTGCCCGACGTCGTGCTGCCGCTAGCGGCGCTGTCAGAAAAAGATCGCTCGGACCTCGAATTTGCCTGCGAACTCGGTGCCGACTGGATCGCGCTCTCTTTCGTGCAGCGCGCGGCGGACATCGAAGAGGCGCAAGAGCTGATCAAGGGCCGCGCCCTCGTGATGACCAAGGTCGAAAAACCCAGCGCGGTGATGGACTTTCAGCCGATCCTCGATGCGTCGGATGGTATCATGGTCGCGCGCGGCGACCTGGGCGTCGAGATGGAACTGTCGGACCTGCCTGCGATCCAGAAACGCCTGATCCGTGACTGCCGCGATGTCGGCAAGCCGGTCGTGGTCGCCACGCAAATGCTCGAAAGCATGATTCATAGCCCGGTCCCGACCCGCGCCGAAATCTCCGATGTTGCCGGGGCCATTTATGACGGGGCCGACGCTGTGATGCTCTCGGCGGAATCGGCGGCAGGCGATTATCCGGTCGAGGCCGTCAGCACCATGAACCGCGTCGCGCGCAAGGTCGAAGACGACCCTGAATACCGCAAGATGATCGACGCCTCGCGCCACCACACCCGCAACAGCATTGCCACCGCGATCACCTCTGCAGCGCGCGAGGTTGCCGATGCTGTCGACGTCAAGGCGATCTGCTGCTTTACCCATTCCGGTGCAACCGCCCGCCTCGCTTCTCGCGAACGGCCTAGCGTGCCCATTGTCGCGCTGACGCCGTTCCGCAAGACCGCGCGCCAGATGACGATGCATTGGGGCCTTCACTGTGTCGTGTCGGAAAGTGTCGAGCGGTTCAAAATGGCGGTGATCTCGGCAGCGCGGGCAACGAAGGCGCTTGGTTTTGCCGGTGACGATGATCGGATTGCCGTGACCGCCGGTGTACCCTTCAACAAGCCCGGGACGACGAATATCCTGCGCATCGCACCGGTGGATGAGCAGGCGATTTACGAAGGCGAGCCGAGCGGCGGATACTGATCCGCCGACGCAGCTTTATCGGAGCAGCGAGCAATGATCGGGATAGGTGCTGACGCGCGGCACCTCTCCCGCCTCGAGCCGCTTTTGCATATCGGTCCAGAAATCAGTCTTCAGGATTTCGCCATGCTCGCTGCGAAAGACCCGGCGCAGGCTCGGGTCTTCGATGCGCATATGCAACTCGATCTCTTCAGGAAGAAAGATCGTCCCCTCCTCGAAAAACCAGTCGGGGATATCCTCGTCGCCGTCGATACGCTCGAGATTTGAGCGCACTTTAACGTCGGTGAGTTTTTCGACGGCATCGTAATCGAACAGATAGACCTTCAGCGTCTGGCCGACGCCATAGTTACGACCATCCAGATCCTTGTTGAAGATATTCGCGGCGGCGTTGTTCTTGATACAGCGGCCCAAGCTTGCAATCGCCGCCTCGGCCTCTTCGCGCGTTGCGGTTTGCAGAAAAACCGGCAGCGGCGTCATTTTCATTTGCACAATCAAGTGCTTGAGGATGATCGCATCCCCATCGCGCGCGACATTCTCGCTGGCATAAGTCAGCAGCGTGTCGAGAAGATCCTCGCCGAACAGCGCGGCGGGCAGGCTGACATTTGTATAGATGACGTTGTCGAGCATACTGCCCGCACGGTTGATCTCGTGCAGTTGGCGGTACTTGCCAAGCACCGCGTCGATGCCAGGAAAATGGTCCCATTTGTAGTTTTCGGTCGGCGTGTCGCGGATAACCTTCAGCACCATGCGCGACGACGGAGCCGAAAAGCCGATGGCGACCGTGCCACGCTTGCCGACGGCATGGTCGAACACCTCTTCGGAGCGGCGCAACTCGTCGGACAACTCGCGCATAACTGCGATCTTGCCGGTGTGGTGAAAGCCGACCGTCGAATAATGCAGCGCGTGGGGCCTGCCCGGCATGATGCCGTGAAGAAAATCCACCAGCTCGTGATAATGCGGCAGGGTGACGTGGAAATTCGCCAGCGATGAACTGAACACATAGCGAAGCGTGTCGTGCGAGATCAGCACCGCATCGACGAACACCCCGTCTTCTTCGTTCAGCAGCGCAATGCCAAACGGCACTACCCTGTCGGCCAGCCGGATACGTCCGACGATATAGGCCCCGCGATTGCGGTAAAATCCGGCATCGATAATCTCAAACGCGCCGGACAGACCGGCGGTCACCCGCTCGTTGATCCGCGCTGCTGCCTTTTCCGCATCCGCTGCGAGATCACGAAACGGTGCCTCGATCCCCGGTATCAGCAGGATCGTGCGCAGGTTTTCCGCCGTCACGCCATCGTCGAAGAACACGCTGCGATGAATTCGGATGCGATTCTCTAAGGCCGGACGGCTCTCGCCAGAAACCCGGCCCCAGGAATAATCCACCGCCCGCCATGCGCCGCGAGAAACCCGGCGGCGGACGGAGTTCATGAAGGCATAAGCGATGTCAGCGGCATAGCGACCCCGGATCAGCTCGACATAGTGATCGCGGACCTCTTGCCAGAAGGCCTCGCTGTGAATCGACCCGCTCGCCCCAACGGCGATCTTTGCCGCGACATCGCGGACATGGTCGGAATAAACCGTCATGCGCTCGCGGCTGAGGGCCAGAGACTCGGGCCAGTCTCGCGCCTCAAAAGCGCGGCGCATCAAGTCAGGAATGGCATGGAACCGCCGCGCATAGGTCGAGCACGCCGCATCAATCGCCATCGCGATGGAGGCGGCGTTCATCGGATCATTCCGGGTATGTCGGGTAAAGGCCCTTGCTGCGCCCGAGTTGCTGGACCAGCGACAATACACCGTCGAGCATCGGGGTCGGCAGGCCGGTGATCTTGCCCATTTCCGACACCGCCGTCACAAGCGCGTCGATTTCCATGGCCTTGTCGGCCTCAAGGTCTTGCAGCATCGAGGTGCGATGCGCGCCGACCTTGGCCGCGCCGTTGATCCGGCGCTCCACGTCGACGCGGAAGGACGAGCCGAGCTTCTCGGCAACCGCCTGTGCCTCCAGCATCATCGCCTTGCACGTCGCGCGCGTGCCGGGGTCGGTGGCGACGATATCGAGAGTCGCGCGGGTTAGGGCGGAAATCGGATTAAAGCAGAGATTTCCCCACAGCTTCAGCCATAATTCCGAGCGGATGTCGTCGAGGACCGGGGCGCGCAGGCCGCCCTCCTCCATCAGTGCCGACAGTTTCTCAATGCGCGGCGTGGATTCGCCCGACGGCTCGCCCAGGGCAAATTTGTCGCCATAGGTGTGCTTGATCACGCCCGGTTCGGTGATTTCCGTGGCGGGATAGACGCTGCACCCGATGGCCCGCTCTGGCCCGATGGCGTTCCATTGGCGGTCGCCGCGATCAACGGAATCCAGAGTCTTGCCCTCGAACTCGCCGCCGATTTTGTGGAAATACCACCACGGCACCCCGTTCTGGCACGTCACGACTGTGGTTTCTGGTCCGAGCAAAGGCTTGAGATCGTCGGCAGAGGCCCATGCCTGATGCGCCTTCAGACAGTTGAAAATGGCGTCCTGCGGCCCGAGTTCACTTGCGTCAGACGTGCCGCGCACTTTCACGGTGCTGCTCTCGCCATCTTTCAGCAAGGTCAGACCGTTCTCATTAATCGCTTTCAGGTGGGGACCACGAGCGATAATCGACAGCTCGACCTCCTCCGCCTGCGCCAGTCCATGGGCGAGATAGCCGCCGATTGCACCGGCACCGTAGACACAGATTTTCATGACCCGTCCGTTCTCATTTTACATGCCGTACACATAGGCGGCGACGTCCGCGTGTCATGCTTTGGCGCGTATCTTCTTCATGGCCCACAGGATAATCGGCAGCAGGATCAGGATCACCGCGACCCATGTCGTAATCGGCGCGATCCACCATTCCTGCCCCTTGCCGTCACGGTCAAAGAACGGGCTGTAGAAAATCGCGAAGTCCCCATCCGACAGCAACAATGATTGCCGCAGCTTTTGCTCTGCCGTCGTGCCCAGAACCACTGCCAATACAGCGGGAGCCAGAGGGTAATCGAGGATACGCAGCAGGTACGCGCCGATCCCGAAAAACACCATCAGCCAAACGTCATACATATTGTCATAGGCGGCATAGGTGCCGATCACCGACAGCACGAAGATCACGGGTGCAAGGATCGTGAACGGCATCCGCAGCACCCAAAGGAACAGCGGAATGAACGCGAGGTTCACCAAGACGGCGACGATGTTTGAGATGTAAAAAGATCCGATCAGCGGCCAGACAAACTCTGGCCGGTCCTCAAACATGCGCGGGCCGGGTTCCAGACCCCAGATCACCATCCCCGCCAGCAGCACGGCGGTGGTGGGCGAGCCGGGAATTCCCAGCGTCATCATCGGCAGCATCGCACCGGTGGAGGCGGAGTTGTTCGCCGCCTCGGGCGCGGCGACACCATCGGGATTGCCCTGACCGTAGCTTTTCGGATTGCGGGACGTCATCTTGGCAACGCCATAGGACATCAGCGAGCCGGGGGTCGCCCCCGCCGCGGGCAGGATACCGACGAAGAATCCGAGGAACGAGCCAATCGTCGTGCCCTTCCATGCATCCTTCATGCCGACGATGGCCTTCATGATGCGCGAAAAGCTGATTTTGGTTTCGGTCATCGTCAGCTTGTAGCGGCTGGCATTGATCGTCCAAATCATCTCGCCGATGCCATAGACGCCGATGGCCAGCACCAGAAACTGGATGCCCCGGCTGAACCAGCCGATCGAGTCAAAGTAGGGGACGTTCTCGGCGGCACCGGTCATGCCGACAGCCTCGAGCACCGCCGTCTGTTCGCGGTCATTGAAAAAGATCAGGCGCGGCTCGCCCGAGATCGTATCGAAGCCGACCGTCGCGAGCAGTAGGCCGAAAAAGATCGAGAACATCGTCTTTGGAATGTCATCGCCGCCCAGCCCGATGAACGTGGCGAAGGCCAGCAGCATGAGGGCAAAAATCTCAGGATTGCCGAAATCGAGGGCAACCGAAGACAGGAACGGTGCAAAACCGCTGAAAAAGACCGTGGCAACGGTCCCGCCGATGAACGACGCGATGGCCGCGGTGACCAGCGCCCGGTCGGCATTGCCCTGCAAGGCCATTGGCCGGCCATCGAAGGTGGTCGCCACCGCCGTCGACGCCCCGGGTATCCCGAGCGTGATCGACGAAATCGCGCCGCCATACATCGCGCCGTAGTAGATCGCGGCAAGAAAGATCATGGGCGAGGCGGGGTCCGACGTTGCCTCGTTGATCACGAAGGTAAAGGGCAGCAGGATCGCCACCCCGTTGACCGACCCCAGCCCCGGCAAGGCCCCGACGAACAGGCCGACAATGACCCCGATAACCGCCAGCCCCAGATTGTGAGGCTGCATGGCGATGAGAATACCGTCGGTAAGTGCCGCAAGAATTTCCATGGCCGCCCCCTATTCCCGAGCCGCGCGCGCCGACAGGGCGAGCAAGGCTCCGCTGATCACGAAACACAGGGCAATCGTTATCAAGGACTGCGAGCGGAAGAACTCACCCGTCGGATTGTAGAACGCATCTTCGAGCCATCGCATCCCCTTCGGCTGGATCTTCGTCATGACGATGTCGAAGAACAGATACAGCCAGAAGGGAACGACAAGGCTTGTTACAATCGAGAGAAAGAGCGGATGTCGGCCAAGGAACATCATGTAATAAAACATGAAAATCGCGATGCCGAAATACATGCTGAACCATTCGACCAACAGCAAAAAGCCGATCAGTCCGCCGCCGACGAATAGCAGCATCTTTTTCGCATAGGCATCCATAAACGGTTCATCGGACTGCGAAGGCGGCGAGGTGCGGCGGATTGTGTTGACGATAATCCAGATACAGGAGACCAACATTCCCAGCGCCAGATAAAACGGCCAGAAGCCCTTGCCCGGTCCTGATCCATCGATATTCACGCCGATATTGGACCAGTGAACATATTCCGTATCCCATTCCGGTCCTTCGCCGCTCTTCCACATGAGATAGGCGGACAGGAGGCCGAGAATGATGGCGGTGACGAATTCGGCGCGGCGCATGGCTGGCCTCTCGTTGGCGGAGGTTGTCGGTGCATCGGGGCAAACTTCTGGGAAAGCCCCGATGCGGGTTCATCGGGAAACGGCTAATCGTGCCAGCCCCGGACGGCGCCATGCGCAATCCGGGAGCGTCGTGGACGGCGCGGGAGCGCCGCCGGGACTACTTGATCGCGCCGGAGGCCTTGAGGATCGTTTCGTGATTAGCGATCTGACCGGCCCAGTAATCGGCGAGATCAAGCTGTGACACGAAGTCACCCATCAGGGACTTGTCGTTCTTGTACTTCTGCCACTCATCGCTTTTGTAGACGTTGCGGAAAAGTTCGGTGTAATAAGCCGCCGCTTCGTGGGACATACCAGGCGCACCGACAACAGACCGCTGCATGAAGTACGAGAAATCGGCCTCATCGCTAGCCTCATTCAGGGTCGGCGTATCCGGAAACATCGGCAGGCGTTCGTTAGTGAACGCAACGATCGGCACCACGTCACCGGATTCGTAGAAGCCGAGCGCTTCTGAGGGATTGTTCACCGACGACTGGATCTGCTTGCCCGCGAGGTCCTTGGCCACCGCGCCACCGCCCTTGTAGGGGATGTACTTGATGTCGAGACCATAGGCTTCGTTGAGGTGGTCGGTGATGATGTTGTCCTCGGAGTTCTTGCCGGTGCCGCCCATGACCCACTTGTTTCCGCGGCTTTTCACTTCGGCGAGGAATTCGTCAAAGGTGCTGATCCCCTCGTCCTTATGGACCCAAAGCACAAAGGTATCTTCGGCCATGCGACCGATGGGAGCAAAGGCCATGTTATCGACCTTCAGGCCCGGCTGACGCAGCGGCGTCGTATAGAACGAGTTCAGCGTCACCATGATCGAGTGATCCGGGTCATTGACCTTGCTCATGTAGGACAGCGCCTCGGCACCCGATCCACCCGATTTATTGGTCGGCACCATCGGCACGGAGGCCAGTTCGTTCTTTTCGACGATTGACTGCATCAGCCGCGCCATCTTGTCGGCACCGCCGCCTTTACCCGCCATGATGACGAAGTCGATGGGTTTGGAGGGCTCGAAGGCCTGGGCGGCGGTTGCCGCCACGGTCATGCCGAGCGCGGCACCGGTCAAGGCCAAGGTTTTCATCAGTTTCATCTGGTATTCTCCCATTTAAACGTCTTTTCGAACGGTTTGTTTTTATTGCCGTCTTGTGCGGCCCTTGGCGAGGCGACTTTGCGCTGCCCCGCTATCTTCGCTGCCCGTCCCCGCTCAGTGAACCATGATTACCGGCATTTGTGCCGTGTCCACCACGGTTTGAGTATTACCACCGAACACAGTCTCCTTTTCGTGGCTGTCGCCATATGCGCCCATGATCAGCGTATCGGCCCCCGCAGCGGCAGATCGTTCCAGCAAGCTGCGCCCAATACTGCGCTCGGGGATAAAGCGATCGAGCTCGGCGCTGACACCCCGGGTTTCGAGATAATCGAGCAAGTCTTCCGCAGACGCACCCGATTTATCCTCGCCAGCGGTCAAAACTGTGACCTTGCTGGCGGCGCTGATAATATGCGTGGTCAGCGCGACGGCGCGAGAGGCCTCGACCGAGCCGTTCCACGCGATACTGACGTGATCGCAAAGGGTTTGCGGATGATCCTCGCGCATCGGACACATCATGACCGGCCTGCCTGTATTGAACAGCGCCGCGCGCAGCGTGTTCGCACCCAGGTTCCGGTCGCGATCCGGTTTCGCGACAACCACCACATCCGCCAAGCGACCATGGATTCGGATCACGTCGATCTGCTTTCCCGCTGCCTCACGCCAAGAAGCGGTGCTTCCACCCTTGCCAAGCGTCAGTCCGAATTGCGGCAATAGCGCGTCGAATTCGGCGCGCAGGGTCTTTTCTTCTTCATCGGCGAGGTCTGTCGCCGACTCAGCGATCTGCTTTTTCAGAAAGGCCGGGACCGGAACGCCGTAGGGCAGCAAGTCTTTCGCCCGGGGGCGACAGTGAACCGCCTCGACATGGGCATCGAAGCGACGGGCCAGGGCCGCCGCATGGGCAAGCACGTTCTCGCCCGCGCCGTCGCCCCGGATCGGAATGACGATCTTGCCGATGGTCATGCGAGCGCCCCCCTGCTCAGGAGAGCGCAGGCACGCGATATGAGGGCACGTGCGTTCAACTCAGAACAGCCCTTCGATCTGGCCGTTGTCGTCCAGCCGGATTGATTCGGCGGCGGGGACGCGGGGCAGGCCGGGCATGGTCATGATCTCACCGCAGATCGCGACGATGAAGCCCGCTCCGGCAGAGATACGGACCTCGCGGACCGGGATGCGGAATCCCGTCGGTGCGCCGCGCTGGGTCGGATCGGTCGAGAAGCTGTATTGCGTCTTCGCCATACAGACCGGCAGGTTGCCATAGCCTTGGTCTTCCCAGGCCTTGAGCTGATCGCGCAGTTTCTTGTCGATGTCGACTCCATCCGCGCGGTAAATCTGCGTCGCGATGGTCTCGATCTTGTCCGCGAGGCTCATGCCGTCCTCGTAAAGCGGCTTGTAGGCGGCCTTGCCGCTGTCGATGATCTCGACGACCTTGTTGGCCAGATCGATGGTGCCGTCGCCGCCATTTGCCCAGTGCTTGCAGAGCACGGCTTCGGTGCCTTGCCCCGCGACGAAATCCTTCACCGCCTGCACTTCGGCATCAGTATCGCCGTTGAAGTGGTTGATCGCGACCACGACAGGCACGCCGAACTTGCCGAGGTTTTCGATGTGACGGCCAAGGTTGGCGCAGCCGCTTTCCACCGCCGCGACATTCTCGGCCCCGAGGTCGGCCTTGGCAACGCCGCCATTCATCTTCATCGCCCGAATGGTTGCCACCAGCACCACCGCCTTCGGCGACAGGCCGGCCTTGCGGCACTTGATGTTGAGGAATTTCTCTGCGCCGAGATCAGCCCCGAACCCGGCCTCGGTCACCACGTAGTCACACAGCTTCAGCGCCGTCTTCGTCGCCACGACCGAGTTACAGCCATGGGCGATATTGGCGAACGGGCCGCCATGGACAAAGGCGGGGTTGTTCTCCAACGTCTGCACGAGGTTCGGCGACATCGCCTGCTGCAACAGCACGGTCATTGCGCCATCGGCCTTGATGTCCCGGCAATAGACCGGCGAGCGGTCACGGCGATAGGCGACGATCATATCGCCGAGGCGCTTTTGCAGATCGGCCAGATCATTCGCGAGGCAAAGGATCGCCATGACTTCGGAGGCGACGGTAATGTCGAAACCGGTCTCACGCGGAAAGCCGTTTGCCACGCCGCCAAGGGAGGCCGTGATCTGGCGCAGGGCGCGGTCGTTCATGTCGACCACCCGCCGCCACACGACCCGGCGCACGTCGATCTCTTGCTCGTTGCCCCAGTAGATATGGTTGTCGAGCAGGGCCGCACACAGGCTGTGGGCCGAGGTAATCGCGTGGAAATCGCCGGTGAAGTGGAGGTTCATATCCTCCATGGGCACAATCTGCGCATAGCCGCCGCCCGCCGCGCCGCCCTTCATGCCGAAATTCGGCCCGAGAGACGCCTCGCGGATACAGACCATGGCGTTCTTGCCGATCTTGTTCAGGCCATCACCGAGACCAACCGTGGTGGTGGTCTTGCCCTCGCCCGCAGGGGTCGGGTTGATCGCCGTCACGAGGATCAGGTTGCCATCGGCATCGCCCGCCTTTGACTTGATGAAATCCGCGGAAATCTTCGCCTTGTCGTGGCCATAGGGCAGCAGGTCATCCGACCCGATACCGATCTTCGCACCGATTTCCTGAATCGGTTTCTTGTTAGCCTGCCGCGCAATTTCAATATCAGACATGCATGTCCCTCAGCAATATTGTTTCACCCAAGCCTATCGCCGGGTGTAAGTCCAATGGAATTAGCCCAGTCAGCGGCAGCTTGTTTCTCGCCGCCTCCCGGTCGTACCCGTTTGATAAGAATTCGACCGCCCTGCGCCTGTACGGCGACGCCGTCCTGATCGACAGAAACGACAGAGCCGACATTTCCATCGCCATCCACGCGCGCCGCATCGAAGATTTGCAGCTCTGAACCGCCATGGGTTGTCCAGGCGCCCGGCGCCGGGTTGCACCCGCGGATCAGGTTGTAGACCTCGGCCACTGGCTTCGACCAATCGATCTCAGCATGGGATTTTTTGCAGCGATATTCGTAGGTCGCCTTGCTCTCGTCCTGGGGCGTGCGCGGTGGGTTGCCATCGCGAAACGCATCCACGACCGCCGGAACCGAGTCGATGGCCGCCGGGTAGATTTTCTTGAAGTAGAGGTCGATCACCGTGTCATCCGGCTCGATCGGGCACTCCCACTGCATGAGGATATCGCCCTCGTCCAGACCATCGGTCGGATAGAACCACGAAAACCCGGATTTCTCCGACCCCCAGATAATCGGCCAGTTCACCGCCGACGGTCCCCGGTGCAGGGGAAGCAGGGACGGGTGAAAGCAGATCGAACCGTGCTTCGGCGTGTCCCGCGCCGCCTCGGGCACGAAGACATTGACGAAGGCCATGACCATAAGGTCGGCATCATGCGACTTCAGGGTATCAATGGACTCTTGCGATTTGAAATTCGCAGGCTGATGAACCGGCAGGCCGACCTCTTGAGCATAGGTCTTGATCGGATCGACAGGCTTGCCCTCGCGATCCGGCTCGCAATAGACGGCGACCACTTCATCAGTGCCCGCGTCGAGAATTTTCGCCAGCGCATCCTTGCCGAATGCCTGCTGACCCATGACGATAATACGCATTATTCCGCCGCCTTTGGCAGTTTCACATCACCGACAGCGCCCGACTGAACCACCCGTTCGAACTCGTCGCCCGCATAGCCCAGCACTTCGGACAGGATTTCCGCCGTGTGCTCGCCCAGCAAGGGAGACCGCTCGACGACGACTTCGCTGTCGCTGAGTTTGATTGGACAACCGACTGTCAGATACGGGCCGCGTTCGGGGTGGTCGACTTCGACCACGGTGCCGGTGGCGCGCAGGCCCTCGTCCTCGGCGATTTCCTTCATGCTGAGGATCGGACCAACGGGGATATTGAGAGGGTTGCAGATGTCCATGACCTCGAACTTGTCTTTGGTCATCGTCCATTGCTCGATCCGGTCGAAAATGGCGTCGAGCTTGTCAAGGCGTTCTGGGGGCGTCGCATAGCCCTCGGCCTCTTTCCAGTCCGGCTCGCCGATGACGTCGCAGACGTTCTTCCAGACCGCCGCCTGGGTGATGAAGTAAGTATAGGCGTTGGGGTCCGTCTCCCACCCCTTACATTTCAGAATCCGGCCCGGCTGTCCGCCGCCGGAATCATTTCCCGCACGCGGTGTCGCCTCGCCAAAGGGAATACCCGCGCCGAACTGCGAATATTCGTTGAGCGGACCGGCAGCCAATCGCTGCTGATCGCGCAGTTTCACCCGGCACAGATTGAGGACGCCATCCTGCATCGCGGCGAGCACTTTTTGTCCCCGCCCGGTCTTTTCACGCTGGAACAGCGCGGTGACGATACCAAGCGCCAGGTGTAGCCCCGTACCGCTATCGCCGATCTGGGCACCGGTTACGACGGGCGGGCCGTCAAGAAACCCGGTGGTCGAGGCCGAACCGCCCGCACATTGGGCGACGTTCTCATAGACCTTGCAGTCTTCATACTGGCCGGGACCAAAGCCCTTTACCGATGCCATGATGATGCGCGGGTTGATCTTTTGCAGGTCTTCCCAGCCGAAGCCCATGCGGTCGAGCGCGCCGGGGGCGAAGTTTTCGACCAGCACATCACATTCGCGCACAAGGCGGGTCAGGACTTCCTTGCCGGTTTCATCCTTCGAGTTGATCTCGATAGAACGCTTATTGTGGTTCAGCATCGTGAAATAGAGGCTGTCGGCACCCGGCACATCGACCAGTTGCTTACGGGTCGCATCACCGACGCCGGGACGTTCGACCTTGATCACATCCGCCCCGAACCACGCGAGCAACTGCGTACAGGTCGGCCCGGACTGGACATGGGTAAAGTCGAGGATTTTGACGCCGGAAAGGGCTTTCATCTGGGCAAACTCCGCTCGGTGTTCGATTATTTATACATCGTCTGGGCTTTGGTGCCCGGTGCGTATTCGTTAGGATCAATCCAGACATTGACCACGGCGCATTTGCCGGTTGCGGCGATGGCTTCGCGGGCGCGTTGCATGGCTGGGCCGATCTGGCCAGCCTCGCGGACTTCTTCGCCATAGCCGCCGATCATTTCACCGAACTTGCCGAATTCGACATCGCCGAGCTTGTTGCCGATGTCGCCGCGGTTCGCGCCGTATTTGGCAATCTGGCCATAGCGAATCTGGTTCATCGCAGAGTTGTTGCCGATCACCGCCAGATAAGGCGCGCCGAAACGCTGGGAGGTTTCCATGTCGAAAGCCGTCATACCGAAAGAGCCATCACCATAGAGGCACAGCACTTCCTTGTTTGGATGCGCCATTTTTGCGGCCATCGCGAAACCCGTGCCGACGCCAAGTGAGCCGAGCGCGCCTGGGTCCATCCACTGGCCCGGATTACGCGGGCGGACGGCCTGGGCGGAAATCGTAACGATGTCGCCGCCATCGCCGATATAGATCGTGTCCTCTGCCAGAAACTCGTTGATCTCGTAGGCAAGACGATAGGGGTGGATCGGGCTGGAGTCGTTTTTGAACATCGGCAGCAGCTTGTCGTATTTCGCCGCCTCGATCGCCCGCAACTCCTTCATCCATTCCTGACGCGCCTGACGGGCGGTGTTGTCGATGCGCCCGGTTGCGGCTTGCTCGACCGCCGCACAGATCGAGCCGGGATCGCCGGCGAGGCCGAGCGAAATATCGCGGTTCTTACCCACAGTCGCATAGCTCTGGTCGATCTGAACCAGTGTGGCATCCTTCGAGATGCGCTTGCCGTAGCCCATGCGGAAATCGAACGGCGTGCCGACGATCAGGATCACATCGGCCTTCTTGAACGCATCCGAGCGGGTGCGGTCGAAGTGGTGCGGGTCGTCGCGCCGCATCATGCCGCGCGCGCCGCCATTGGCGTAAACCGGAATATCGAGGGCGCGGGCGAACTGGGCACAGGCTTCGATGCTGCCCGAAGACATGACCTGCTGACCAAAAAGGACCGCCGGGCGCTTGGCGTTGACCAGAATATCGGCGAGCCGTTCGATGTCGCGGGGATCGCCGATGGATTTGGTCGAGGCACGATAGCTGCCTGCCTCGGGGATGACCGCCTGCTCGATTGGAATTTCGGCATCGAGAATATCGCGGGGAATTTCGAGATAGCTGGGGCCGTAGGCCCCATTGAAGCACTCGCGGGCCGCCATCGAGACCATGTCGGCCACGCGGTTGGTCGAGAACACGCCCGATGCGAATTTCGTGATCGGTGCCATCATATCAACATGCGGCAAATCCTGAAGAGAACCTTGCTTGTGCTGGGTCAGGCTGGACTGGCCGCCGATATGCAGGATCGGGCTTTCGGAGCGGAAGGCCGTCGCCACGCCCGTGACCGCATTGGTACAACCGGGACCGGCGGTGGTGACCACGCAGCCAAGCTTGCCGGTTTGGCGAGCATAGCCGTCGGCGGCATGGGCCGCCGTCTGTTCATGGCGCACATCGACGATCTTGATGCCTTCGTCGATACAGCCGTCGTAAATGTCGATGATATGACCGCCGCAGAGGGTAAAGACGGTATCGACGCCCTCGGCCTTCAGGGCCTTTGCGACCAGACGCCCCCCGGAGACGATGCTGTCATCCTTGCTCTTTTGCGCAAGCGTGTCATGGGCAGTTGCAGAGATTGAGTCGGCCATGGTCTTCCTCCCGTGCGGCTCAAACCGCTTCGTTTTGTTTTGTCTCTTCGGCCCGCTCCGACCATGTCTCGATGACATGATCGTGCAAGCGCATGGTGTGTTCGCGAACGAGGCGTGCGGCGAGATCGGCGTCTTTCGCTTCGATTGCCTCGATAATGGTCATGTGGTCGACAACCGAAGCCTCGGTTCGATTCCCCTCAGGCATCGCATGGTTGCGCACGGCGCGCATGTGCAAAAGCAGGCCATCGGCAATTGATTTCAGCTTGGAGCAGTTTGAGAGTTCCAGAATGCGCTGGTGAAACTCGATATTCGCCTCGGAATATTCCTGAATATGGGCGCTGGCCTTACGGCTGCTGAATCGCTGGCCCATCTCGCGCAGGGAGGCGACATCCTCCGCCGTTGCCCGCTCCGCCGCCAACCGTGCGGCCATGCTTTCGAGGGCCGCCCAGACGGTGATCATCTCGCCGATTTCATGGACGGATTTGCGCAGGACAAAGACGCCCTTGCGCGCCTGCACCTCGACGAAGCCATCCTGTTCGAGACGCACGAGCGCCTCGCGTATGGGGGTGCGGGAGATATTGAGTTGTTCGGCAAGGGCGCGCTCGTCTAGGCGCAGGTCGGTGGCTGGATTGTAGATGTCCATGGCAAGGATCGCGTCGCGCAGCACGCCATAAATATGGTCGCCGAGCGAAAAGCTCGCATCCACGGGCTGCAATTTCAGCGCGCTTGCCATCCCCGGCACGTCCTCCCCGTAAGCCGTCTAAGTGCGGCCCTGTGAGTCTGGTATACCAAAGACCACGGAAAGTGCAAGCACGGTCGTTCAGCGTTTGACGAAGAAAGCCCCCAGCGCCAGACCGACGAGGCCCTGAACGGAAGTGATCATCACGCCGACATTGTCGATCATCGTCTTGATATTCGTCGTCGCGGACATCAACAAAACGATGAACAGCAGCAGGAGGTAAAAGGCAGAAAGGCCCATCGCCAACCGGTAGAGAAACCGGTCGGACATCGCGGGTTCCTTTTCTTCTTCGGCCTTCTTTTTCGCGACGAGGTTGGCCGTGACCAGCGCGCCGATCATCAGTGTCAGGGTCGGGATGATCGACGGCAGCAACCAGTCGGTGACGTCGCCGCCGGTCGCGCCATACTTGTCGCTCGCGAGTTGTACGAAGAGCAGCAGGAACGACGCCCCGCTGCCGACGAGCCACAAAACCGCAAGGCGTTGCTGGCATTGCTTGGCGGGAAGTTTTTCTTCACTCATCGTTCGGTCCCTGTACGGCCCAATTCGCTGCGAAGCCCGGAATTACTGAGATGATCGATATTGGTCTGGGAGACCAACTGCGGCTCTTGTTGCTCCACATGCTCGAACTCATAGACCAAGACTGTCACCCGATGCTTTGAACCAAAGGCACACTCTGCCCGGTCGCTGTTGAGGGCGCTCAGGCCCGAATTGAGCCATCCCGTCGCCTCGTCGCGGTCGCCGACGCTGCCATCGGTATCGACGTCGTCTGACGTCACGATGATGGCGATGACCCGAAAGCGCCCACTGCGCGCGTTGACCAGCGCCCAGAGCCAATTGCCGATGGAGGGCGGGTCGAGGACGTAGATATCCTGAGACCAGCGGTTCTCGGTCGGGCGGCCCTCGTCGTCGATTTTCTCCAGCGATGTGACCAACGCGAAGCCGTTCGGCACGGGATAATAGCGACGGCGAAAGTCTGGAATACCGATCCGCTCGAGCGCAGCACTCAGGCGTTCGTTCATGTCGCCGAGGGTTTGGACCCCCGCGTAGAGGTCGGCGCCAAGCGTCGATTGAAACGACGGGTTGGGCGGTGGCCACGGAAAGCGCCCCGGTTCGACCTCGGCATCGCCGTTGGTGAAGCTTTTCCAGAGCACGCAGTTTTCGTTATCGACTTGCGGGTGATAGCGCAGGTCGGGATCGGCGCTGACGGGCATCATCTCGACCGCAGGAGCGGTGACCGGTTCCACCGACTACATCACGTCCGGCGGCGGAGGCGGCGGGTTGACGGTAATCATCTGGATGGTCGGAACCCGCTTGGTCGTCGTCGCGGTCTTGCCCGGTATTGCGATCTGCCGCACCATGGCCGGCGTCTCGACGATCTGGTGGGCGATGGTCTTCATGACCGCAGGAATCCGGTTTGCGCAGCTTTGTGGTGGACCGGCGCGCCGTTGCACTTTGTATTGCACGGTTCGAGCCGGAACCGAGACACGCCGGGTCCGCTTGGGGCTGCTCTCTTCCCGTGTCGTGACGGTGCGAAAGGATGGCTCGGTCACTTTTAGCCGAAAGGAACCATCCGGCTCTGCGATCCATTCCGATGCCCCCGGCGTTCTTGGGATGCGTTTGGTTATGGTCTTGAAGACGGGCGGTACGAGTTCGAGCCGCTCGTAGGCAGGTTCCAGCTCGATCGTTTCCGCCCGCGTCACCAGCCGTTCGCCGGGACAATGGGCATCGACCAAAACCAGCGACTTTTGCACCGTTCGGAATTGCGGTGGCACGACAACGAGTTCTTCGCGCGCTTCCTCGACCACGATGGTCTCTTGCTCGGTGCGAAATGCCTGGGGTTGAATGGTCAGAGAGTACGCTTCAAGAGGACTGACATGGATCTGCTGCGCCCAAGACGGCACCGCCAACAGACCGACCCCAAGGACCACTGCAACTGCGCTTTTGCCGTAAACCATTCTGGCCTCCCTGAATTCACCGCAAGGGTATCATCTCCACGGTGTCCTGCAACCCCGAGGTGACAAGCGCCCCCTGCATTTCTCGGCCTTTACCGGCCCACGCGCACCGTTGCCGTGACCGGTTCACCGTTCACCACGTAGATGCGATGATCGTTGGTATTGAGCGTCACCCGGACGATCTGTTCACCGGGCGGGAGAGGAGGCACGGTCGCGCTGTAGCCGTAGACCCGGCCCAGCTTGACGCCGCCGATATAAAGATGGCCGTGGCCAGTGCCGGGCGCATGGGGACCGTCGGCCTGATCGCGGGAGAAACTGAAATTCGTGGTGCGAATCGCGATGTCATAGCCGCCCTGCACGCTTGGTTCCGCGCTGAGGGACAGGGTCGGAGCGGGTTCGTCCTCGGGCACGATATAATCGGTGCCCATCATGGCCATGGCCTTGCCGTCCATCGCGCCATGGTTCATCGACCCGTGATCCATCCCCGCCATCGCGCCGAAGCGGGCCTTGGCAGCGATTTTTCCGGCTTGTTCAAAGGTCAGGGTCAGGGGGATCAGCCTTCCGTCCTTCATTTCTCCGGGCACGCCGCCGAGCATGATATGCGCGCCCTCCATCGTCAGGCTGACGGTGCTGCGGGCCGGAATCGGTAGCGGCTGCGCGTTTTCGCCCTTCACGATGGCCATCTTGGCGTCTTGGACATGGGCGGAGACGAGGCGGTCGGGGTCGCCGGTGTTGCGGATGCTGAGGGTCACGCCGATCAGCGCGCCGCCATGGCTCATGGCGCGGGCGTCTTCGATCAGGATGGATTGCGCGCCGCGGCTCGTGTTGCCGAAAAGCAGGAACGCGGCCAAACCGCCAGCAAGCAAAAGGCCGATCCATACGCGCATCGCAGTCTCCCTTGTAAAGCCGCAATGATCGTGGTCGGTTTGCCGAGATGGATCAAGGCGGCAAGACGATGCGGACAGGGAGAGTGGTCGGGATAGCCCTGCTGAGCCTGATTGTCGCCACGGAGGCCGTTGCCCATGCCTCCGGGCGCGGGTTCGTGCTGCTCTTGCCGGTCGAGACGATGCAGTGGAGCGGCACGGTCGCGATTGCGCTGTCGTTTTTGCTGATTGCGCTGGTGCCGCCGGGGGTGCTGCGCGGGCTGTTCCGGGAATGGCTGTTGCCGGGGGTGCGGATGCCGCCGATGGAAGTGGCGATCAGCCTTTTGGGGCTGGCCTTCTGGGCGGTGCTGGTGGGGGCCGGATTCAACGGCGCGCGCGATCCGCTTTCCAATCCGCTGCCCCTGACGCTCTGGACGCTCGTTTGGGTCGGGCTGGCGTTGGTTTGTGCCTTCATTGGCAATGTCTGGGCGGTCCTCAATCCGTGGAGCGGGTTGGCGCGGGTGCTGGGCGCGAAGCCGGTGCTGGCGCTGCCCGAATGGGTTGGATACGCGCCCGCGCTGGCGGGGCTGTTTGCCTTCGGTTGGTTCGAGATTGTCGATCTGGCCCCGGATGATCCGGCGCGGCTGGCGCGGGCGGTGGCTGTCTATTGGCTCATCACTTTCGCCGGGATCATGGTGTTCGGCGAGCGGGACTGGATGGCGCGGGGCGAGTTTTTGAATGTGTTCTTCGGCTTTATAGGTCGCCTCGCGCCACTGCGGATGACACGGATGGCGGACGCGCCGGAGCGAGTGCAGGTTACGCTGTCGATGCCCGGTGCGGGGCTGGTCTCGGGGCCGGTGCCGCCGCTGTCCGGCGCGCTCTTTATCCTGTGCGCGCTGGCAACGGTGTCGTTCGACGGGATGAGCGAGACCTGGGCGTGGCTCGGCGGGCTGGGGATCAATCCGCTGGAGTTTCCGGGGCGCTCGGCAGTAGTGGTGCAAAATTCGCTGGGGCTGATCGGGGCTGGCGCGTTGCTGACCGGCGTCTTTGTCCTGAGCGTCGGGGCGGGTATCGCCGTGACCGGCAGGCCGCCGCGCCTGTCCCCTGCCCTATCGCGGCTGGCGCTGTCGGTAATTCCGATTTCGCTGGCCTATCACTTCGCCCATTATCTGGTCGCGCTGCTGGTCAACGGACAATATGCGCTGGTCGCCGCGAGTGATCCGCTGGGGACCGGAGCCGACTGGATGGGGTTGGGGCAATTCTACGTCACCACCTCGTTCCTGAACGTTCAGGAAAGCGTCGAGCTTATCTGGCGCGTGCAGTCGCTGGCGATCATCATTGGCCATGCCATCGCCGTCTGCGTCGCCCATCGCGTCGCGCTTGACCTGTGGCCAACGCCGCGCCGCGCCACACTAGGCCAAATACCGCTCGGGGCGCTGATGGTGGGGTACACTTTCTTTGGCCTATGGCTGTTGGCGCAACCGACGGCCTGATTCCGTTGACTTTCGCTGCGTCGCCGCTGAACCTGCACCCAACAGATGACGAGGAGCCAGCGATGACCGAAGCGACCACGCCCGATTCCGCCGAAAAACCCGCCAATGAGAGCCGTCGTGCCCTGCTGAAAGGGGCCGCCGCCATCGGTGCGGTTGCCGCCGGGACGCAAATGCTGCCGGGTATGGTGCCCTATATTCAGGCGCAAACATCCGAGCCGATCAAAATCGGGTTTCAGGTCCACAAGACCGGCATCGGTGCCGCCTATGGCCGCTGGTACGACCGCACGACGACCGCCGCCGCTCAGCTTATCAACGACGAGGGCGGCATCAATGGTCGCCCGGTCGAGATCATCGCCGAGGATGACGGCACCGACCCCAAGCGCGGGGCCGAGGTGATCGAGAAATTCGCGACTCAGCACAATGCCGACATCGCCTTTGGCACCCTGTTCAGCCACGTCGTTATCGGCTCCGCGCCCCGTGCCGGAGAATTGAAGCTGCCGTACTTTGTCGTCTCCGAGGGGCACCACGTCGCCAGCGGGATGCTCAATCGCTACACCCTGCAACCCGGCATCACCGATGTGCGCAGTCAGGTGCAGTCGATGGCCCCGTGGGTCGCGGATAACCTCGGGAAAAAGGTCACGATGATCTATCCCGACTTTGCGTTCGGCCATGACCACCGGGACTATTTCTCGGCGGCGATGGAGGCGCAGGGCGGCGAGGTAGTGGCCAAGATTGCCATTCCGCCAACGGAAAAGTCCTTCACCAAATACTTCACGCAGATCCCGCGCGATACCGAGGTTCTGTATCACGTCATGGTCGGCCCCGCCGTGCTCACCTTTGTCAAAGAGTTGGGCGAGTTCTTTGGCGGACGCGGGCCGGAAGTGTTCGGGTTTATCGACTCGCTGGAGGCGGTTGATATGGCCAGCCCCGGCCTCGAATTTCTCGACGGAACGTATTTCTGGGAGGGCAACCCGCGCTATGCCGGGGACTGGTCCAGCGACCACGACGCCTTTTACCGCAAGGCCGTGGGTGTCGATGCGAATGGTGCGTCGGTCACGGACCCGAAGGACATCTCGACCTATGCCCATATGTTCGGGTGCTGGGAGACGCTGCACATCGTCAAGGCGGCGATGGAGACCAGCGATTACAGCGGGCCGGAGGGCCGCGCCGGGTTGATCGAGGCCGTCGAGAACATGGCCGTCTTCCCCCACAGCCGCGCCCATCCGCAAGGCGACAAGCTGTTCAACGGGCGCACCCACCAAGCGTTCGGGCACCAGTTCATCTCTCAGGTGAAGGACGAAAAGCTCGTGCCAGTGCATCGCACGTCGATCTTCGACAGCTATTATCCCGATGAAGTGGACTACACGAAGCAGAGCTTCTGAGGGTGGTGCCGCGGACTCGCGCTCCCATCTTGACCTCCCCCCGCTCGCGGGGGGAGGAGATTTAAAGTATGGATTTCGGCCCTCAACTCTTTCTCGCGTCCCTTGACGGAATGGTCACGGCGGCTGTGCTGGCGCTGACGGCACTGGGGCTGTCGCTGGTCTTTGGCGTGATGCGGGTTGTGAATGTTGCCCATGGCGAGTTCTTCATGCTCGGCGCAGTAATCGCGTGGTTCGTGGCGTCGAATATCGGCGGGCACGCGGCCATCGGGTTCATCGCCGCGCTGATCATTGCGCCACTGGTGGTCGGGGCCATTGCCGCCGCCGCCGACTGGATCGTGCTCAAGCGGCTGGACTATGAGCCGGAGGCGACGATCGTGGCCACGATCGGTCTGCTCTATATCCTCCAGCAAGGCGCGCTGGTGACGTTTGGCCCAGTCGCCCAAGCGGTGGAGCCACCGTTCAATAAGCGCATTGAAATTCCGTGGTTCGAAGGCGCGAATGTCGGTTGGGGGCTTTTCACCACCAGTTACAAGCTGTTCGTGATCGGCGCGACGATTGCGATTCTGATCGGTGTCTGGCTGCTGCTCTCGCGTACCAAGATCGGGTTGGTCATGCGCGCGACGCAGCTTGATCGCGAGACGGCGCAGGCCTTTGGTATTCCGGTTGAGAAGGTTTATGCGCTGACCTTTGGGTTCGGCGCGGCACTGGCGGCGCTGGCTGCGGTTCTGATCGTGCCGATTCAGCAGGCGGACTACCTGATGGGCGGCGATCCGCTGTTGCTGTCTTTTATCGTGGTTATCATTGGCGGGCTGGGGTCTCTGCGCGGCACGTTGGTTGCCGCGCTGATTATCGGAATGAGTGACGGGATTATTTCGGTGTTCTTCACGCCGACGCTGGCGAAGATCATCGCGACACTGGCCGTCGCGATGGTGCTGGTGTTTCGTCCGCAAGGTCTTTTCGGGGCAAAGGCGCAGTGATGGGTATGAAATTCCATAGAACACAACGCCCTTCGAGACGCTCGCTGTGCTCGCTCCTCAGGACGAGGTCAGTGCTTTTCCGCTCGGTGGACCCCCATCCTGAGGAGGCCCTGCTAGGGCCGTCTCGGAGGATTTGTGACAAAGCATGAAACCTGACCGCGCCCTCCTCCTGCATCTGGCCGTCATTGCGGCGCTGTTCGCGATGCAATACGTGCTGCCCGCTTATCACCAAGGCAATCTTGCACGGATATTGGTGCTGGCGACGTTCGCGACCGGGTACAATATCCTGTTCGGCTATACGGGCCTCTTGAGCCTCGGCCATGCCTTGTTCTTTGCTGCCGGGATGTACGGGGCGGGGATGACGATGCGGTTTCTTGACTGGCCCGCGCTGGCGGCGTTTCCGGCGGGGATCGTTGCCGCAACGCTGCTGGCCGGGATGATCGGGGCGCTGGCCCTGCGCACGACAGGCGTTGCCTTTATGATTGTCACACTGATGTTTGCCCAAGCCGGTTATCTGACAATCCTCTATTTCAACGAGTTCACGCGGGGGGACGAGGGGTTCGTCATCGTGCAGGCAACGCGGAATATCCTCGGGTTTGATCTGTCGAATGACGATGTGCGCTTTGTCGCCGCGTGGCTGATCTTTTCTGTCGGGCTGCTGGTGGCGCTGGCGGTAGTGCGCTCGCGCATGGGGCGGGTGCTGGTGGCGATCCGCGAGAATGAAGAGCGCACACGGATGCTCGGCTTTGATCCGTTTCCCTACAAGCTGAGCGCCGTTGCCCTGTCCGGGGCCTATGCGGGCGCGGCAGGGGCGGCCTATGCGCTGTTGTTCGGATCGGTGGGGGCGAGTTTTGCGTCGATCCAGTATTCCATAGAGCCGCTGTTGTTCGTGTTGCTTGGCGGGACCGGCGTTGTGCTGGGGCCGCTGGTCGGGGCCATCGTGATTTTCTATCTGATCGAATACGCCCGCGAGGTCACAACCGCGTATCTGATCGTTGTCGGGGTCGCGCTGGTTCTGCTGATCCTTTTCGCACGCAAGGGCGTGCTGGGGAGCTTGCGGCGGCGCACGGATGGGTGGTTGCCATGACGCTGCTGTCCGCGCGTAATCTGGTGAAGGATTTCGGCGGTTTGCGGGCCGTGAATGTCGAGGCGTTCGACCTGCCCGCCGGAGAAATTCGCGCGGTGATCGGGCCGAATGGCGCGGGGAAGACCACCTTTGTCAGTTTGCTGTGCGGTCGCCTGCCGCCCTCCTCCGGTACGATCCGGTTCGAGGACACGGACATCACCCGCCTGCCCGCCCATGAGCGGGTGGCACGGGGCATCGCCTATACGTTTCAGATCACGAGCATCTATCCGAATCTCAGCCTGCTCGACAATGTGATGCTGCCTGCCCAGCGCCGGGCGAGCCTGAACGGCACGGCGGATGCAGCGGCGCGGGCGGCGGAGGCGCTCGAACGCGTCGGCCTGACGGATCGCGCGCAGGAGATGGCGGGGGTACAGGCCTATGGGCATCAGCGGCTGCTGGAAGTTGCGATGGGGCTGGCGCTGTCGCCGAAACTGCTGATCCTCGACGAGCCGACCCAAGGGCTGGCCGAGGGCGAAATCGAGACGTTTATCGCCCTGATCCGCGATGTGGCGCAGGATGCGACCGTTCTGTTGATCGAACACAATATGAGTGTCGTCATGGCCCTTGCCGAGCGCATCACCGTGATGAATTTCGGCGAGGTTCTGGCCGAAGGCACGCCCGATGAAATCCGCGCCAATACCGATGTTCAAACTGCGTATCTGGGGGGATAGGGTGCTTGAAGTGTCCGGCATCGACTGTTTCTACGGCGACGTGCAAATCCTGCGCGGGATGAGCCTGTCGGCGAAACCGGGCGAAATCCTCTGCCTGCTGGGCCGCAACGGCGCGGGTAAGACGACAACGCTCAAATCGATTATGGGCCTTGTCCCTGCCCGTGCGGGCAGCATCACTCTGGACAACGAGCGCCTCGATACCCTGCCCGCCCATGAGGTGCCGAAGCGCGGGGTCGGCTATGTGCCCCAAGGACGGCGGCTCTTCGCGGAAATGACCGTCGCCGAGAATATCGAGGTCGGGCTGCTGACGCGGAGCAAAGGTGCCGAAACCCGCGAGCGGATGCTGACCCTCTTTCCGCGCCTGCGCGACCGCTATCGCCAGCGTGCCGAGACCCTGTCGGGCGGGGAACAGCAAATGCTGGCCATGGCGCGGGCGTTGTGCCTGGAGCCGCGCGTCTTGCTGTTGGACGAACCGACCGAGGGCCTGCAACCCTCGATGATTTCTCTGATCCGCGATGTGGTCGTCGGGCTGAAGGAGCAGGACGTGGCGACAATCCTCGTCGAACAACGCATCGACGCGGTGCTGTCCATCGCCGACCGAGTCGTCTTTATGGAAAACGGTATCCGCCGGGACGAAGCCACCGCCGAGGCCCTGCGCCATGACCCGTCGCTGATCAACCGGTATGTCGGCGTGAGTCAGGCGGCGGCAATCGACCCTGCGCCTATTTCACCAACTTGATCCACTGCCCGACCTCCAAATCGTCGTCAGGACCAAGGCCGTTCCAGAGACGCAGCGCTGCTTCTTTATCGCCGTCGAAAGTCGTCTCGGCGGCGAGGGCGGCGACGGTGTCCCCGGCCTCGACCTTACGGGTTCGATAGCGGCGCACATCGGGAACGCCGCTTTTTGGAACTTTGCGGATACTGCCAACGATGCCATTATAAAGCGCGCGATCATCCTCGCTCGCATCCGCGCCCTCGCTTTCACCCACCACCCCGATCAAGGTGGCAAACACACGTCCCAGATCAAGCACCGTCAGGCGCGCGGTTGTGTCAACATCCTCGCGCGTACTGCGAATTTCCGCCGTCAAAGCTGACAGGCCGTTGATGTCGACGCGCTGCTGGTTCTCGAACGTGAGCTGGCCGAACTCTGAAATCTCCATGATGTCATCGAGCGAACGATCATTGGGCCGGTCGAACCGCACGATCACCATTTCATCCGCCGTCGCGATTTGCAGGCCCCGGCTGTGGTCCGTGAGCACCTCTTCTTCGACATCGAAGCCGAGACCGTAGCGCTCGTTTCGGTAGACACCGCCCTTGATGACGCCGCCATCATAGATGTTGTCGAAGATCATGCCGTTGATCATCTTCATCAGGCGTTCCTGGCCATCAGGGTCCGGTTCACCGCTGCGCAGGCTGCCCAGGGCCGCGACCCGGTCGGCCAGTTTCGGATAGCTGGAGCGTTGACGATAGCTGGCGATGCGCTCGCTGCTGACGCCGATGGCATCGAGCTTGCGGGCCTGCAGCGTACTGACCCGCACCAACAGATCCTTGAAGCCGCTGGTCGGATAGCCCTTGGCCGTCAGCATTTGCAACGCGAGTTGGTCGGCCTCCAATTCCTGGGCACGGGAAAACTCGGCGGCATCCGGCAGACGTTTTTCGAGTTCGGCGCGGATGATGGACATTTGCGTGCTGCGCGATCGTATCTGGCGCAGGCGCGGCTGTTGTTCGTCGACGACATCCTTCACCTGACGCTCTCGCGCGGCGATGCCGAGGGCGACATGGCGCTTTAGCACATGGCCGATTTCGTGGGCGATGACGCCTGCCAGTTCGGCCTCGGTCGTGACCATGCCGAGCAGTCCGCGCGTGACGAATATCGCACCACCTGCACCGGCATAGGCACTTGGCATCTCGGTATCGAGGATCTCGACCCGCAGGGGTTCGTACCCCTCGGCAAGCTCGACCGTCGCAGCGAGCTCATCGGTCAGGCCCTGAACGTATTGGCGCAGTGCCCGATCCGCATAGATACCGCCCATGGCGTTGATCAGCACGGGCAGGCTTTCTTCGCCAAGCTGCCGCTCCTGTTCGACCGTCGCGACTGCCCCAAAGGGCCTGCCACATGCGGCAAGCAGGATAAGCGCAACGACGATCGCCGTCGGACGGGCCATGAGTCTTGGTCGCATTGAGAACGTCTCGTGCATTGACTGCGTCACGCTCAGATTACGCGAGTTGCGGGTGAATGCACGGTCAAAAGATCGTCACATGGCCCTAAGCTATCGAAATCACGGCGTTAAACTGTCGCGCTGCCGCAATGCCGCATGGTTGACGCCCGTAGGCAGAAAATAACGGCGGATCGCTTCGCAATCACGATTATTGGCCTAGTTCTCGTGAATAATAACGGGAGAGAGCATTGGAAAACCGGCTTTACGAGGCACTTTCGGGGGCAGAACAGGGCAAACCGGTCGAGCGCCGCAACTTTTTCCTGCACGCCCTCAGTCTGACACTGACCAAAGTGGCCGACGGTCTTATTGATCCGAAGATCGTCCTAAGCTGGCTGGTCACGGCACTCGGCGCGCCTGCGGCGCTGGTCGGGTTTCTGGTACCAATCCGCGAGGCCGGGGCGCTGTTGCCGCAATTGCTGATCGCGCCTTTTGTGCGTAATGCGGCAATCCGCAAGACATTCTGGGCGTTCGGGTCGATGGGCCAGGGGGCGTGCGTGATCGGGATTGCGCTGGTCGCGTTTACGATGCAGGGCGCGGCTGCCGGATGGGCCATTCTCGGCCTGCTCGCCCTCTTCTCTGTCTGCCGTGCAATCTGTTCGACCAGTTATAAGGATGTGCTGGGCAAGACGGTGAAAAAGACCACGCGCGGGGCGGCGATGGGCATTGCGTCCAGCAGCGCGGCGATTGCGGTTCTTGCCTTTGGCGCTTTACTGGCCGTTGGCATCATTCCCCGCGACGTGACCGCGATTGCGCTGGTTATCCTTTGTGCCGGGATCGTCTGGTTCGCCGCCGGAATATTGTTCTTCAAGGTCGACGAAGACCCCAGCGACGTCGATGCGAATGCCGATCTTTTCTCGTTGAAAGCCCTTGCCAAGCCGCTGCGCGAGGACACGCAGTTGCGGCGGTTCATTCTCGCGCGGGGATTGCTGGTGCCAACGGCGCTGGCCCCGCCATTCCTGATCGCGATGACGGCAAGCGAGCAAGGAGAGACCGGCGCATTGGGGCCGTTTATCCTCGCCTCGGCGCTCGCCTCGATCCTCAGCGGGTATGTCTGGGGGCGGTTGTCGGATCGGTCGAGCCGCTCGACATTCATCATCGCGGGTGGTCTGACGGGCCTGGTATTGGGCGTGGCGGCAGTGCTGGCGCTGGGGACGCCGTCCCTCTGGGTGGTGGTCGGCCTGCTATTTGTGGCGCAGATTGGATATGAAGGCGTCCGCTCTGCGCGCAAGGTGCATCTGGTGGATATGGCCGATGAGGACAAGCGCGCGGTCTATACCGCCCTCTCGAACACGATCATCGGCATCGTTTTGGTTTTCGGAGGCGTTCTGGGGGTGATTTCGCAAGCCGTCGGCATCTGGGCCGCACTGGCCGTGTCGTCAGCGCTGATTGCCGCCGGCGTTCTCGCCGCGTACGGGTTGGATGAGGTTCAGTAGGGGGTGGTGGCTGGGCATTGCCGCGACGAAGGCTCCCGGTGCGCTCGAGAGCCTTCGCAATGCGCGAGATGCGAGTCTGGAGAAATTTCCCCCGCGCGGGGTTTTCAGAACCGCAGGGGCACGACCCGGTCGAGATAGTCGAGCGTTGCCAGCTTCGCGACCACCTCTTCGGGCACCGGCGCATCAACCTTGACCAACGCGATGGCATCCTGACCCTGTCCGGTCCGGCCAAGGTGGAAGGTCGCGATGTTGATGCCGTGTTCGGCGAAGATCGTGCCGACCGCACCGATAAGACCCGGTTTATCCTGATTGGTGACATAGAGCATGTCGCCTTCGAGGTCGCTTTCGACGGAAATCCCCTTGACCTCGATAACCCGAGGCAGTTTTCCGGCGATGAGCGTGCCCTTCACGTCGCGGGTCATGGTCGGGGTCTTGATCGCGACTGAGACACGGGTGACGTAATCGCTCTCGGCCTCGGACTTCGTATGCGCGATTTCGATGCCGCGTTCCTTCGCCACCTCCAACGCATTGACCATGTTGATCGAGGTCAGGCGCGGGGCCAGCACCGCCTGTACCGCCGTCTGCACCAGCGGTGCGTGGGGCAAGTCCTTGGCGTCGCCTTCGAAGGTGACATGGATCGACTGGATTTCCTCGTCGGTCACCTGACCCGCGAAGGACGAAATCTGTTTCACGAGCGTCAGATACGGGTCGAGGGTCTTTGCCTCCTCGGCGGTGAGGGACGGCGCGTTGATGGCGTTGGCGACCGCGCCGTCGAGCAAATAGTCGGACATCTGCTCGGCGACTTGCAGCGCCACTTTTTCCTGCGCCTCGGTCGTTGCCGCGCCAAGGTGCGGTGTCACGACGACATTCGGATGACCGAACAGCGCGTTTTCCTTCGCTGGTTCTTCGGCAAAGACATCGAAGGCCGCCCCGCCCACATGGCCCGAATCGAGGGCCGCGCGCAGGGCGACCTCGTCCACTAGACCGCCGCGCGCACAGTTGATCAGAAACACGCCCGGCTTCATGCGTGCGATGGCGGCGGCGTCGATCATGCCCGCCGTTTCCTTGGTTTTCGGCACATGGATGGTAATGAAATCAGCGCGTTCGAGCAGGGTGTTCAACTCGACTTTTTCGATGCCCAGCCGCTCGGCGCGCTCCGCCGACAGGAACGGGTCGAAGGCGATGACCTTCATTTTCAGGCCTTGGGCGCGGCTGGCCACAATGGAACCAATATTACCGGCACCGATCAGGCCGAGGGTCTTGCCGGTGATCTCTGCGCCCATGAATTTCGATTTTTCCCACTTGCCTGCATGGGTCGAGGCCGAGGCCGCCGGGATTTGCCGCGCCACGGCAAACATCATCGCGATGGCATGTTCGGCGGTGGTGATGGCGTTGCCGAAAGGGGTGTTCATCACGATGATACCCGCCTTGGTCGCATGGGGCACATCGACATTATCGACGCCGATACCGGCGCGCCCGATCACCTTGAGGTTGGTGGCCGCATTGAGCAATTCAGCCGTGGCCTTGGTGGCCGAACGGATGGCGATTCCGTGATACTCGCCGATCACACCTTTGAGCTCTTCGGGCGACATTTTGGGGGAGACGGTCACGTCGATACCGCGCTGGCGAAAGATGTCGGCGGCCTTGGACGACATGGAATCGGAAATCAGCACTTTGGGTGCGGTCATGGGAATTGTCCTTGGAAACATGGGTCACCCTCGGACTTGATCCGAGGGTCTCTAAACGCAGGGAGATCCTCGGGCCCTGCCCGAGGATGACGAAAAATCAGGAAGCAGCCTTCACCTCGGCGAAGGCCCAATCGAGCCATGGCAGAACCGCCTTGATGTCTGCCGTCTCGACGGTGGCCCCGCCCCAAAGACGGATGGAGGGCGGCGCGTCGCGGTAACCCTCGATGTCATGGGCCACGCCCTCGGCATCCAGCAATCCGGTCATTGCCTTCACGAATTTCCAGCGCGCGGCATCGTCGGGCAGCGCATCGAAAGCCGGGTCCGATATTTCGATGCACAGCGCCGTGGACGAGCGATTCGCCGCGTCCTTGCACATGAACTGCGCCCAGTCCGAGCGGTCGATCCACTCGGACACCGCCGCCAGATTGGCCTGCGAGCGAGCCTTTAGCGCGGGCAAACCGCCGATGCTCTCCGCCCATTTCAGCGCCGCGAGGCAATCCTCGGCGGCCAGCAGAGACGGCGTGTTCAGCGTTGCGCCCTCGAAAACGCCTTCGTTGACGCCGTCGCCCTTGCGGATGCGATAGATCTTCGGAATTGGCCATGCGGGCGTGTATTCGGCCATCCGCGCAACGGCGCGGGGCGACAGGGCCATCATGCCGTGGGCCGCTTCACCGCCCAGCACCTTTTGCCAGGACCACGTCACCACATCGACCTTGTCCCACGGAATATCCATGGCAAAGGCCGCCGAGGTCGCATCGGCCAGCACCAGACCTTTACGGTCCGCCGGAATCGCATCGCCCGAGGGCATCCGCACGCCGGAGGTGGTGCCGTTCCACGTTAGGCAGACGTCCTTGTCCCAGTCGACCGCGTTCAGGTCGGGCAGGTCGCCAAAGGGCGTTTTGGTCACCTTGGCGTCGATATTGAGTTCCTTGACCGCATCAACGGCCCAGTCATTGCCGAAGGCTTCCCAGACGAGGATTTCGGCGGGCCGCGCGCCGAACAGGTTCCACATCGCGCACTCGACCGCGCCGGTATCGGACCCGGCAATGATGCCCAGACGCCAGTCGTCGGGCATCCCGAGAACCGCTTTCGAGCGGTCGATGACCTCTTTGAGCTTGGCCTTACCGGGTTTGGAACGGTGGGAGCGCCCGAGCTGCGCGTCGGCCAGCCCATCAAGAGTCCAGCCGGGGAATTTGCGGGTCGGTCCGGGGGAAAAGCGCGCATCTGTAGGGCGCGCGTCAGGCTTTGCGCCTGCGGTCGCATTCGTCATTGGTCTCTCCAACCTCTAGTCGGTTCGGCGTGTTGTGACGCCGGGCACGAGGGTTGGTTAGATCAGACGCGGCGGTAAGGGAAGCGGAAATTACCGGGACTTTGAGGTTTGGGCACAATCCTTCGAGACGGGCCTTCGGCCCTCCTCAGGATGAGGAAGGCCGAGCTTACGGCGCGCAGAGGAGCGCGCAAAGCGAGCGTCTCGAAGGGTGTGAAGTTTGTCGGCAGTCTCCTCCGGCCTTCGCCGGAGCGATATTCACTTATCCTGGCTTCTTATCTTTCTTCTTCACCGGGCCGCGTTTCAATACGCCATCCGGCCCCTTGCTGCCCTTGGCCTTGAAGGGCTTTTTCTTGGGGCGGGGTTTGTCGGGGCTGTCATCGGCGGGATTATACGCTTTCGCGCCGTCTTTCTTCGGATAGCCCTTTTTCGGCCCGTCCTTGCGCGGCGGCTTCTTTTTGAAATCCGGCGACGGTTGGCTGGCGGAGAGGTCGGGCGGACCCGGCAGGCGCGTGACCGTCACCGTCTTTTCAAGCATCCCGTTATCGAGCGCGGCCATGAAGCCGTCGATGGCCCCGGCGCGCATCTCGACAAATGTCTCGGTGTACTGCGCACGGATTGCGCCGATGTCCTGACTGGTCAGGGGCGTGGTCTTGCACAGCATCGGGATGATCCAGCGCGGCTCTGCCCGTTGCTTGCGCCCGACCGAGATGGAAATCCACGCGCCGTCGGAGAAATCAACACGCTCGCGGGGGGCTTTTGTCTTGGCGGGTTCTGACGCCTCGCGCAGCTCTTCTGGGGCCGAGCGACCGGCGCGGTATTGACGCACGAGGGCAGCCGCGATGCGCTCGCCGCCGAATTTGGCAAGCAAGTCGGCGGCAAACTCGCGGTCTTCTTCTTCGATCTCGTCAGTCAGCCATGGTTTGGATAGCAGACGCTCGTCATCCCGGCGCAGCACATCATCATGAGAAGGCGGGCGCGCCCACTCGGCTTCGATCTTCGCCGATTGCAGCAAGCGTTCGGCCTTGCGGCGCATATTGCCCGGCACGATCAGCGCCGAGATGCCCTTGCGCCCTGCCCGGCCCGTGCGGCCTGAGCGGTGCAACAGGGTCTCCGAGGTCTTCGGCAACTCGGCATGGATCACGAGTTCGAGGTCAGGCAGGTCGATGCCGCGCGCGGCAACATCGGTGGCGATACATACCTGCGCCCGCCCGTCACGCATGGCTTGCAGGGCATGGGTACGCTCATTCTGGCTCAACTCGCCCGACAGAGCGACAACGGAAAAGCCGCGATTGTGGAATCGGGCCGTCATGTGGTTGACGGTCGCCCGCGTCGCACAGAATACTAGCGCATTTTTCGGCTCGTAATAGCGCAGCAGGTTCACGATGGCCTTGTCGCGGTCGGTGGAGGCGACGTGCAGCGCGCGGTATTCGATGTCGACATGCTGGGATTCAGCCGCGCTCGTCGTCACACGGACGGCATTGCGCTGGAATTTCTTCGCCAGCGCCGCAATCCCGCGCGGCACGGTGGCCGAGAACATCAGGCTGCGGCGGTCGTCGGGGGCCTCGCCGAGAATGAATTCGAGGTCTTCGCGAAAGCCGAGGTCGAGCATCTCGTCGGCCTCGTCCAGCACGGTCGCCCGCACCGCCGTCAGGTCAAGCGCGCCGCGCTCGATATGGTCGCGCAGACGCCCCGGCGTGCCGACGACGATATGCGCGCCCTGTTGCAAGGCGCGGCGCTCGGTGCGCGGCTCCATTCCGCCGACGCAGGACGCAATCCTTGCACCGGTTTCGCCATAGAGCCAGGTCAGCTCGCCCTTGACCTGCATCGCCAGCTCGCGCGTCGGGGCGATCACCAGCGCCAGCGGCGCGGCGGCGAAGGGAAGGCGGTCTGCGCCCTCCAGCAATGTCGGCGCGATGGCCATGCCGAAGGCTACGGTTTTGCCGGACCCGGTCTGGGCCGAAACGAGCAGGTCGGCCTCGGCCAGTTCGGGCTTCAGAACGTCGCGTTGAACGGGGGTCAGGGTATCATAGCCCTTGGCGCTCAAAGCCTGTTGCAGCGCGGGGACCACGCCGTCGAAGTCTTGCATAGGATCACTTTCGGAGAACGAGGCGATATGCCTTTTCCCCGCGTCTATGCCGATTGCGGCCCGTTGTCGAGACCGCGTGCTATTCGGCGGGCAGGACGAAGCTGCCCCGCTCCTGCGTTTCGCCATCTTGCGCGATGGTGAAGACAACCACCTCGCCGGAGCGCGTACTCCGTCCGAGCAGAGCCGAGATATTGACCTGATGCGTCACCAGGACCGTTGATACCTCGGGTTTCAGCGCCGACAGCTGCTGCCGCAGGGCCTCGGTCTGCGCATCGCGGCGATGGCGGTGTTCAAAGAACGAGTTGAGGGCTGGAACTTCGACCGGTGTCCCGAGAGCCATGAGGTTCGCCGTATCCTTGCACCGGCACCATTGGCTGGTCCAGACGGCGTCGATACCGGCGGCAACAGCGCGAAAGGCGGCGCCGGTGGCCTCCGCCTGCCTGCGCCCCGCCGCGTCGAGATTGCGCTGGGTTGCGCAATTTTCGACATCGAAATTCGCGGGGTCGGAATATCCCGGCGCGAGGGCATGGCGCATGATGGCATGGGTATGCGGGTCGACCAATGCTGCAAGGGCTTCGGTATCGGCGGCAACCGGGCGCACGCCCAGCAATGACACGACCCCTAGGGCGAGCCAGAGTTTTCCCATCGATGTTCTCCCGTGAAGACGTCGCCTCAGACGTGGTTCGCGTCGCCGACTTTGCCAGAGCATGACAGGCTTTTGCGAACCCGTTCGACCTTGCGCCGCCGGTCTCTATCGCTATGGTCGCCGCTGAGAGGGAGCAGTTTCAACAAGGATACCTTAGATATGCGCCTGACCAAGACACTCGCGGGCCTTGCGCTCGTTTGCGGCATGACCGCACCCCTGACCCTGAATGCGGAGCCGAACATGGACTATCTGGTTGAAAACGCGAGCAAAGACGGCGTGACCGTCACCGATAGCGGCCTGCAATACAAGGTGCTGCAAGAGGGAACCGGCGCGCAGCCAAGCGCCTCGGATACGGTCGAGGTCCACTATACCGGTACGCTGGTCGACGGCACCAAGTTCGACAGCTCTCGCGACCGGGGTGAGACGATTTCTTTCCCGCTGAACGGCGTTATAGCGGGCTGGACCGAGGGCGTTCAGCTGATGAAAGAAGGCGCGCGCTATGAGTTCGTGATCCCGTCCGAGCTGGGCTATGGCGCGCGGGGCGCTGGCGGCGTTATCCCGCCGAACGCGACGCTGATCTTCGACGTCGAACTTATCGCGATCAAGTGAGCGTTGCAGGCGAAAAGGCGTTCCACGTTTCGTGGGACCAGATGCACCGGGACGCCCGCGCACTTGCGTGGCGTCTCGACGGTCACGGACCGGGCGATGAGGGCGCATGGAAGGCCGTCGTCGCCATCACGCGCGGCGGTATGGTGCCGGGCTGTATCGTGGCGCGCGAACTCAATATCCGCGTTGTCGATACCATCAGCGTCAAGAGCTATGCCCACCAGTCCCAGGGCAGCGAGGCCAAGGTGTTGAAATACCCCGACGCCGAAATGGTCGGTGACGGCGAGGGCATCCTGATCGTCGATGATCTGGTCGACAGCGGCAAGACGCTGGAGGCCGTGCGAAAACTCTACCCCAAGGCGCATTTCGCGACCGTCTACGCCAAACCCAAGGGCCGCCCGCTGGTGCAGACCTTTATCACCGAGGTTTCGCAGGATACGTGGATTTACTTTCCGTGGGATCTGGAACTGGCCTACGCCAAACCCCTGCGCGGCGACGCCTGAGCCACTGCCCGTGAAAGGGCGGTGCCACCCGATTTTGGCGAGATTTCCAGCGATATGGCGGGACTTCGATCACCGCCCGAGCGTATCAGGCATCGGTGCGCAGGTAAAACGGCTGAAAGCTGGTGCCCTTGACGGGAGTGGGATTGAACGGATTTCTGACGAGATTCTGGCGGTATTGGAGGCATGGGAATTATGCCTATCGAACGAGCCGGAAGCGGCGACGGCGTTACGTCATTTATCTGCATTGGATGAGAATAGCCGATTCGCGAACGGGGATGCGGGCCTACAGCCAAAGACAGAATGCCAATCGAAAAATGTGCGGAGGCCGAGGCCATGAAGCACGATTTTCAACAAGCCGCCGGGTCATCCCGCTATCCCAAGTCACAGCAACCTAACCAATCCCCCAAACGCCGTTTGCCGCCCTTTTCGATGCGTCTAACCGCCGATGAGCGGGCCAAGATCGAGGCTAAAGCCGGTGGACGGCCTTTATCTGCCTATATCAAATCCGTCGTGCTGGCCGATGACGCTCCACGGTATCGCAAACGCCGGGTGATGCCGGCGGCCGATCAGCGGTTGCTTGCGGCCATTCTCGCCCGGCTGGGGGCAAGCCGGTCAGCGGCCAATCTGAACCAGATCGCTAAGGCCATCCATACCGGCACGTTACATATCGATGATGCAGTGACCGCCGATATTCATGCGGCCTGTGCCGATGTCGCATGGATGCGGGCGACCTTGATCGCAGCCATGGGTCTGTCGGTGCGGGATGGACAACAGCGATGATTCTCAAGGCCTCTCAACGCGGCGGGGCAAAGGCCTTAGAGCATCCTGAAATTTAAATGGCTCGATATCCGCTATTTAGGAAAAATCTGGCGCATTCGTCGGGTTTGAAGTGATAGAGGATGGTCCCGATCATGTTCCAGAGGTTTTGGGTTGTGGTTTCTTTTGCGGCCCTGAGCCAGTGCTTGAGCTTCGAGAATGCCTGCTCGATGGGGTTAAGGTCCGGGGAGTACGGGGGGAGGTAGAGCACCTCGCCTCCCGCTGCCTCGATCAGTTTGCGTACTTGCTCGCCTTTGTGAGCGGAGAGGTTGTCCATCACGATGATGGCGTTCCTTGGCATGTCCGGGATGAGGAACTGCTCGACCCACGCCTCGAAAGTCGCGGCATTCATGGCCTGCTCGATGACCATGGGCGCGATGAAACCGTTGAGGGTCAGGCCGCCGACAAACGTCGTCCGCTTCCAGTGCCCGTGAGACGCGGAGCCGATGACGCGCTCGCCCTTCGGCCCCCAACCGTAAAGGGGAGCCATGTTCGTCGCCGTCCCTGTCTCATCGACAAAGACCAGTTTGCGGGGATCGACCGTCTTCTGGTCGCGATGCCAGAGCCAACGGGCAAGGGCGACATCGCCGCGCTCGCGCTCCGCGGCGATCATCGTCTTTTTTGTACGTGATCCCGTTGCGGCGCAGCCAGTACAACAGCGTCGTCTCGTGAACCCGCAGGTGCTTCTCCTCGGCCAGCCTGTCCACAACCGCCTGACAACTCAATTCCGGCTCCGCTGCGCGCAGTTCCGAAAGCCAGACTGCGTGTTCGTCCAGCTTCGAGCGATATTTGCGGCGTGGAGGATCGGCATGGGTGCCTTCCTCACGCCACCGCCGAACCCAGCGGATCGCAGTGGCAACGCCCACTTCGAACCGGGCAGCCGCCGCACGCGCCGACATCCCCCGACCAACCGCTCCGACAACACGATCGCGGAGAGCACTGTCGTATTGCTTCGGCATCAAAACCTCCCGCATCACACGAGAAATCTTGAATCAGAAATGATCGGACTTGTGAATCCTCAAAACTTCAGGATGCTCTA
>CALGNO010000051.1 GCA_937958625.1 uncultured Neomegalonema sp. | reverse complement strand
CTGTCGCCGACGACGAACAGACGGTCGAGGGTGAATTCCTGGGCGGCGACCGAACCTGTGAACAGCGCACAGGCCGTGCCCGCGGCAAACGCCGCCTTGATGCTGAGTTTCATTTTCTCTCCCTGCCCCGGCTTGGCCGGGCGTGTTTTTTGCGCGCCGAAAGGCGGTCGAAATCCTGTCGTTATTCAGCAACACTATTACGCGCACGTCATCATAAAAACGCGAAAAACGGCGCTATCAGATACATTTACGGTGCGGGACAGCGGCAACAGTCACCTGCCCTAAGGGCACGTTTCATCGAATCCGGAGCGAAAAGCGCATGTCAATTTCACGCTTTTCGATTCTCGGATTATCCGGCTGAGAGCAGTACCATTGGCTAGGCCGCCGCCTGTTTTGGCTGGAACCGGCCATAGAAGGTTTCGCCCTTGGCGGCGATGTCTTTTAGCAGGTCGGGGGCGGTGAAGCGCGGGCCATACTTTGCCGTCAGGGCATCGCAGATCGCGACCACTTCAGAGGGGCCGGTCAGGTCTACCCAAGACAGCGGGCCGCCGGACCACGGCGCAAAGCCCCAGCCAAGGATCGCGCCGACATCGCCCTCGCGAATATCGACCAGCACGTTCTCTTCTTTAGCCCGGATCGCTTCCAGCACTTGTGCGAGGACCAGACGATTCTTGACCTCGTCTAGTTCAGGCTGCTCATCGGCGATGGGGAAGTGCGTGCCGAGGTCGGGCCAGAGGTTCTGGCGCTTCCCCTTTTCGTCGTAGTCGTAAAAACCCTTGCCATTCTTGCGCCCGGCGCGGCCTTCACCCTCGTAGAGCTTGGTAATCACGTCATCGGCGCCCGTTCCGACATAAGCATCGCCCATCTGCGCCTTGGTCGCCGACATAATGCGGTGACCGAGTTCGAGGCTGGTCTCGTCGGTCAATTGCAGGGGCGCGACGGGCATTCCGAGTTGCTTGGCCGCGTTCTCGATCAAGGCGGGTTTGACCCCTTCGCTGACCATGATCATCGCCTCGTTCAGATACGGGATGATACAGCGGTTGGCATAGAAGAACCGCGCATCGTTGACGACGATCGGCGTCTTCTTGATCTGGCGCACGAAATCGAGGGCCTTGGCCACGGCGATGTCGCCGGTCTGCTCACCCTTGATGATCTCGACCAAATTCATCTTATGAACCGGCGAGAAGAAGTGGATGCCGATGAATTGCTCGGGGCGTTTGGAGGCTTTGGCCAGCCCGGTGATCGGCAGGGTCGAGGTGTTGGTGGCAAAGATCGCATCCTCGGGGATGACCGCCTCGGTTGCCTCGGTGACCGTGGCTTTGATCTTCGGGTCTTCGAACACCGCCTCCACGATCAGATCACAGCCGGACATGCCCGCGTAATCGGCGGTGGCCGTGACCCGGGCAAGGATTTCGGCCTTTTGGTCCTCGGTGACTTTCTTGCGTTTGACGCCTTGGTCCAGCAACTCTTCGACCGAGGCGCGGCCCTTGTCGGCGGCGGCCTGATCGCGGTCCACCAGCACCACGTCGATGCCTGCACGGGCGGAGACGAAGGCGATGCCCGCGCCCATCATGCCTGCGCCGATGATGCCGACCGATTTGACTTTCTGGTCGGGCATATCGGGACGGCGCGCGCCCTTCTCGATGGCTTGTTTGTTGACGAAGAGCGAGCGAATCATGGCGGACGAGCGCGGGTCCATCAGGACGGAGGTGAACCACCGCGCCTCGATGCGCAGGGCGGTATCCATATCGACCAGCGCGCCCTCGTAGACCGCCGAGAGCATGGCATTGGTCTGGGGATAGACACCGGCGGTCTTGCCGTGGGTCATCGCGATGGCCCCGAGGAAGGTCTGGAAGCCTTGCGGCGTATAGGGCGCGCCGCCGGGGATTTTATAGCCCTTGGCGTCCCATGCCTTGACCGCATCGGACTCGGCGCTGCCCTTGACCCATTCGACGGCTTTCGCGACCAGGTCGTCTTGGGGGACAACCTCGTCGATCAGCATTCCGGCCTTGGCTTTCTTGGGGTTTACCAGTTTGCCTTGCAGCAGGTAATCCGCCGCGCCCATCACGCCGAGCATCCGCACCAGCCGCGTCGTGCCGCCCGCACCGGGGAAAAGACCCACCAACGTTTCGGGCAGGCCCAGCTTGGCCTTGGGATTCTCGGCGGCAAAGCGGCGATGGCAGGCGAGCAGCAGTTCGAACACCCCGCCCAACGCGGTGCCGGGGGTGGCGGCGGCGAAGACCTTGCCGCCCTTTTTGGTCTTTGGGTCAGCCCCGCCGACTTCGATCTTGCGATAGAGCGAGTGCAGCGCCCAGACGAAGCCGAACAGCGCCTCGCCGACATGGCCGCCCGAACTTGCCGCCTGGGCCTTTATCTCGGCCAGCATCCCCAGATCGACACCGCCGCCCATATCGGCCTTTGCCGAGGTGATGACCGCGCCCTTAAGGCTGTCATCGGCCAGAACCGTATCAACATGCGCGTCCAGCTCGCGGATCACATCCGCCGTCATCACGTTCATGGACCGGTCGCCCATGTCCCACGTAATGATCGCCACGTCGCCTTCGGTCGTGTATTTCCAGTTGGTCATGTCTTTTCCTCCGACGGCGTTTAAACGCGCTCGATAACAGTTGATGCGCCCATGCCGGATGCGATGCAGAGGGTGCAGAGGGCTGTGCCGCCGCCGGTGCGTTCGAGTTCATCGAGTGCGGTGCCGATGATCATCGCGCCGGTTGCGCCGAGCGGGTGGCCCATGGCGATGGCCCCGCCATTGGGGTTCAGCTTGGCGTGGTCGGCATTGAACGCCTGCATGAAGCGCAGGACGACCGAGGCGAAGGCTTCGTTGACTTCGAACAGGTCGAAATCCGAGATGCTCATGCCGGTCTCGCGCAGCACTTTTTCAGTTACAGGGACCGGGCCGGTCAGCATGATCGTGGGGTCGGTGCCGATCTTGGCGGTGTGCTTGATGCGGGCGCGGGGCTTGAGGCCGAGGCGCTCGCCTGCCTCTTTCGAGCCGATCAGCAGCGCCGCAGCGCCGTCGACGATGCCCGACGAATTGCCCGCGTGGTTGACATGGTTCACCTTTTCGAGTTCGGGGTATTTCAGCAGCGCCACGGCGTCGAAGCCCGGCATCTGCTCGCCCATCGCCTGAAACGATGCTTTCAGCCCGCCGAGCGACTGCATATCGGTGCCGGGGCGCATGTATTCATCGTGATCGAGGATCATGACGTCGTTCATGTCTTTCACGGGGACGATGGAATTGGCAAAGCGTTTCGCCTCCCACGCCGCCGCCGCGCGCTTTTGGCTTTCAACGGCAAAGGCATCGCAATCGTCGCGGCTGAACCCGTATTTGGTCGCGATGATGTCCGCCGAGATGCCTTGGGGCACGAAGTAGGATTTCATCGCCGGGATCGGATCGACGGCGATGGCGAAACCGTCGGACCCCATCGGCACGCGGCTCATCATCTCGACGCCGCCCGCGACATAGAGATCGCCCGCGCCGCCCTTGACTTGATTGGCGGCGAGGTTCACCGCTTCCATGCCGGACGCGCAAAAGCGGTTGATGTGAAGGCCGGGGACCGACTCGTCGTAACCGGATTGCAGCACCGCCGTTCGCGCGATCTCGCCGCCTTGCTCGCCCACCGGCGTCACGCAGCCGAGGATCACATCCTCGATCTCTCGCGTGTCGAGGTCATTGCGGTCGCGCAGGGCATTGAGCACGGTCGAGGCACAGGAGAGCGACGTCACCTCGTGCAGCGAACCGTCCTTTTTGCCCTTGCCGCGCGGGGTGCGGACGGAGTCGAAAATATAGGCTTCGGTCATATTGCAGACCCCTTCATTTTTCGTTTTTCAGATCAGCAGCAGCGGCCTTGCGCAGTTCAGCAGCGATAAATGTATAAGTTGCCGCACTATTTTGTATGCATCTCATCAACACACGTTTCCAACGAACATGCGGCCTCGAGAGTTCGGCGAAGGATAGTCCTTTTGCCGTCAATCCGACAATTTTGTAACCATGGCCTTCTGATTTAGACGACCATTTTATCAATCCAAGCGAATGAGCGTGACGCCAATGCTCAAATTCCTTTCCTTCACCGACCGGCATTTCCCAACGCATTACATATTCAGCGTTCTCGCGTTCCTGCTTCATCTTTTCAGCACGTTTTTTTACTTCACTTTCCGAAAGAGCTTCTGAAGGAAACGGCGGTGGAGCAACTCCGGGCATATGAAGCTTTGGCAATTGAGGTGTTACTAAAAATGGCGCATCGCTTTCGACCCTCCGAACGAGATCGCGCATAAGATCCCAATCGATCACTTGCATACCTTAACTTTTCCGGGGCAGCGGATGCCCAGGCATCAGGTCGTAAGGATGTTTCCAGCCGGACAGGGCTTGGACGCGGGCTTGCCATGCTTCGATATTCGGCCAGCGTTCCTCGTCGGTCCAACCATATTCATCGCGGGGGAAGAACAGGTATCCGGCGCAGGCGATGTCAGCAGTGGTCGGGCGGTCTGCGGCGATCCACTCACGGTCCGCCAGATGCGCCTCCAACACGTTAATCGCGCCCAGCGCGCGGCCCCGCATGAAGCCGATGACATCGTCGTTGCGCATCTGCTCGGGCAGGAAAATCCGCAGGAAGCGATAGATGCCCTGAAAGCTGTTGAGCTTGTGGTTCTCCCACAGGGTCCAGCGCAGGATTTCGAGGCGCTCGGCCTCGGTCTCGGGACCGAACTTGCCGAAGTGTTTGGACAGCACGTCGAGCATCACGCCCGATTGCGCGTGGGTGGTGCCGTCGGGCAGGGTCAGGACCGGGCACTCGCCCATCGGATTGATTGCCTTGAAGGCATCCGAGCGGGCCTCGCCGCCGAAGAAATCGACAAACACCGGCTCCCAGTCCGCCCCGCATAGCTCGAGCATCAGCGCGACCTTGTAGGAATGGCCCGACTGGGCAAAGCAGTGAAGTTTGAAATCGCTCATCGTGTCTTTCCTTCGTATCGGCATTCTGCCCACGCGGCGTGGGTCATGGCCACAGAACCCCCAGGGAGAAGCTGACGGCATCGAAGGGGGCGACGGACACCGCCGCCTCCCCGTGCAGGGCCGCGATCAGCACCCATTCACCCTCTCGCAGCGCAAAGGCCTCCAGCGTGCGTGCATCGGGATCGACGAACCACAGATGTGCGACGCCGGTTTCGGCATAGATGTCGCGTTTCAGGGTCAGATCGATGCCGCGCGTTGACGGGGATAGCACTTCACAGACCCAATCGGGCACGACAGTGCAATAAGCCGCATCGGGATAGGCCGGCATTCGCGCTCGCCGCCATCCCGCAAGGTCGGGGACGAGAATCTCATCGCCGAGATGCAGTTCAGGTTCGTCGATGATCCACCAGCCGCCCGGACCATCGCCATCATCATCATCGAAGAAACGATCTAGCCTGCCGCCCAATTTCGACGACGCGCGTGCGTGGGGCATGGCCGGACGTGGCTGGGTATGCAGCACGCCGCGAATGACCTCGGCGACCCGGTTCGCAGGCGCGTCCAGAACATCGGCATAGGTCGCCGGTCGCGTGATGCGGGCGGGCTGGTTCATCGGGCAACCATCTTGTCTTTTCCGCATAGGCCACAGGTACGGAACGGGCAGCGAGCGATGACGGTCATCATTTCCCTCCTGTTGCCGGTGCTGTCCCGAATGCGCTGCGGGACACCGTCCTGCGGCGCTGGTTCGGGGCAGCGCCAGACGCAAAGCCTAGAACGCTTCGGCATCCAGCGCCATCACTGTATCGGCACCGGATTTGATGCGCGCGAGGTGGGCGGTCGTGGCCGGAAGGACGCGCTGCATGTAATAACGAGCGGTCTTGATCTTGGCCTCGTAGAAGGCCGGGTTGTCGCAATTACCCGCCAGTGCCTCCTGCGCGACCTTCGCCATCTTCGCCCACATATAGGCAATCGCTACATGGCCGAACATGTACAGGAAGTCGGTGGACCCGGCGGCGGCCTGGTTGGGGTCTTTCATGCCGTTCTGCATGAACCACATCACCGCCTCTTGCAGCTCCTTCGAGGCATTCTTCACCGGACCGACGAACTCGGCCATTTCTTCGCCGTCATTCTCCTTGGCGAAGTCCTTCACCAGTCCGAAGAACGTCTGCATCCCGGCGCCGCCCTTCTGGGGCAGTTTGCGGCCAATTAGATCGAGGGCCTGAATGCCGTTTGCGCCCTCGTAGATCATGGCGATGCGAGCATCGCGCACATACTGCGATTGCGACCAGTCCTCCGTATAGCCGTGGCCGCCGAAGACCTGCTGCATCTGTACGGCGGTGTCGAAGCCCTTGTCGGTCAGGAAGCCCTTCACCACCGGCGTCAGAAGCGCGATCAGCAGGCCCGCCTTTTCGCGGTTCTTTTCGTCCTCGTGGTGAAGCTCTTCGTCGATCAGCGTCGAGGCCCAGTAATAGAACGCGCGGCCCCCTTCAACGAAGCCCTTGGCGTCCATCAGCATCCGGCGCACGTCGGGATGAACGATGATCGGGTCAGCCTTTTGATCGGGGAATTTGTCACCGTCCAGCGCGCGGCCCTGCACGCGCTCGCGGGCGTAATCGACGGCGTTCTGATAGGCGATGGAGGCTTGGCTAAGCCCCTGCATCCCGACCAGCAGCCGCGCCTCGTTCATCATCAGGAACATGGCGCGCAGGCCCTTGTGTTCGTCGCCGATGAGCCAGCCGGTCGCCTCGTCATAGTTCATGACGCAGGTGGAGTTGCCGTGGATGCCCATTTTCTCTTCGATCTTGCCGCAGGAGAGAGAGTTGCGGTTGCCGAGGGAGCCGTCTTCGTTGGGCAAGAATTTCGGCACCACGAACAGCGAAATACCTTTTACGCCTTCCGGTCCGCCGGGAATTTTCGCCAGCACCAGATGGACGATATTCTCGGCCATGTCGTGCTCGCCCGAGGAGATGAAGATCTTCTGGCCGGAGACCTTATAGCTGCCATCCTCCTGCGGCTCGGCTTTCGAGCGCAGCAGACCAAGATCCGTGCCGCAATGGGGTTCGGTGAGGTTCATGGTGCCGGTCCACTCGCCGGAGACCATCTTGGGCAGATACGTGTCTTTCTGCGCGTCGGAGCCAAAGCCCTCGATGGCCTTGATCGCGCCGTGGGTCAGGCCCTGATACATTGAAAAGGCCATCGCGGCAGAGGAAGAGAACTCGCCGACGACCGCATTGATCAGATACGGCATCCCCTGCCCGCCATATTCGGGGTTGAGGTCGATGCCGGGCCAGCCGCCCTCGCACTGGGCCTTGTAGGCTTCTTTGTACCCGTCAGGGGTGCGCACGACACCGTTCTCAAGCACGCAGCCCTGCTTATCGCCAACCTCGTTGATCGGTAACAGCACTTCAGTCGCCTGCTTGCCGGCCTCCTCAAGAACCGCGCCGGTCAAGTCATCGGTCAGCTCGGCATAGCCCTCGATGTCCGAACGGTCATGGACCTTCAGCACTTCGTGCAGGATGAACATCGCGTCTTGGGTGGGTGCGTTATAGATGGCCATGGTCTATCTGCCCTCGTTCTGTCGGTTATCGGTCGTTCCGCGAAATCGTCGCGGCATCATTCCGCATCGCGCTTCGCGTCGAGAATTTTCTGCACCAGCTTGATCTGGTCCTGAAGCTCGACAATGCCGACCTCCAGTTCTTCGCGCTGGCGACGCATCTCCGCGAGGCGCTCTTCAGCGGTCTCGATGGTGCGGGTGAGCTGCGTCACCTGGCTGTCGCCCGTGTCATAGAGATCGAGCAACTCGCCAATTTCAGCAAGGCTGAACCCGAATCGCTTACCGCGCAAGATCAACGCGAGTCGCGCACGATCACGATTGCTGAACCGGCGGCGGGTTTCCTCTCGGCTGGGATGAAGCAGTCCCTTCGCCTCGTAGAAGCGCAGGGCACGCGGCGTCACGTCAAACTCGCGGCAAAGCTGCGTTACCGTGAAAACCGCTTCGGTATCCGTGTGATAATTTTCGGCGTTCATCATGGGTGCCTCATACCTGACGTTGACGTAAACGTCAACATCGAAATCCGATCCCCTCATGGCACCGTCCGGCGTCGAAGGATGCCGTTAGATCAATATTAAAGATGATCTGCGTACATGTTCCCGAGTGGCTTCCCTGCCGGAATCCACACCCAGAAGACCGCGCGGAAGAAGTCTATGAGTGCTGGCGAACCCCTTCAGGCCGAAAAGATCGCGGATGAAATCCCGGAAGACGGGAAGCCTGTGATCCCGGAAATTCACGATGACGATGCATGGATCGCAGCGTGCAGAACCGGTGTGACTCCCGAGGAATCCGACGCGGACTCTGCGGAAACGGGCGAGAGTGCCAGCGATAAGGACGCGCCGGAAACCGCGCATTCCGGGGACGATTCGCGGGATAATGACGATCCGGCGACCCTCGGCATGGCCGAGATCGGCAAAATCGACTCGGACGAGATCACCGCCGACGGCGCGGAACCGGAGGTCTTTGGCCCCGCAGACGAAAAACCAGCCGATGCGCTCGATGCCGAAATCATCGATTTCGCCGATCAGAGTGATTCGGTGGAAGTTGACGCGGAGATCCCTGCGGACCTCGATGACATGGTTGAGGAGACGGCGACCGAATCAGATGCCGTCGAACGCATCGACGACGACCAATCCGCTAACGAGACCTCTGACATACGTGACGACGTCGAGGCGATAACGCCCGAGGCTTCGAGCCTGATGTCCGATGCGGCAGATTCCGCGGACGAAGACGTGATCAGCCTTTCGGGAACGATCGCAACGACGGCAGCGGTTGCAAAAACAGACGTCGAAGAACAATCGGACGATCCGCAGGACGACCCGGTACAGGTCGCGGCGGAGGCCGAGGAAACGGATGATGCGATGAGCGAATTCGGAAATGCAATCAGCGCCTTGGCGGCGGATGACAGTCCTCTTGACGACTTCGATGATGCGCCCGGTCTTTACAACCAACCGGAGCCGAAGGCCGACGAGGCCGTCGCGCCCTATATCGCCCAGGCCGAGCGCGAGCTGGAGCAATCCCGCGCACGGACGAGCCACGACATTTTCGACCGCATCGCGATGGCCGCCGAATCCCAATTCGATAATTCCCGCGTCGCGGCACTGGCCCCGGTCAAAGAACTGGTCGATGATCGCCGGGTAGGCACCAAACGCTGGACTCCGTCGAAAACGATGAAGGAGCGGATGGCGAAGCTGGAAGCCGCCCGCGCCGCCGCTGAGTCGGGTGAAACGCTCGAGTCGCGCAAGAAGCGCAGACAGAGCCAGCAAGCCGTCGCGCCACAAGAGGTTGAGGAGACGGTCACGGAAACCGCCGCCGTCGCCGAAGAAGCCGTCACGACCGCAAAACCTGTTGCAAAACCTGCCCCCGAGGCAGAACCGGCAGAAGAGGTGGTCGCCGAACGCGCTCTGGACGAAAACGAGCGCGTCAAAATCTCGCGCCGCGACCGCCATGCCGCCGCAGAACAAACTGAAGATGCCGCCCTCGACGAGGACATCGCCGATAGCGAAGAACTCGACGACGAGGATGTGGACGGCCTGCGCATCGTGCCGGGTGCACGGGGTCGCCGCCGGGATCGTGCCCGCCGCTCGCGTCTGGACGAGGATTTCGAGAAAATCTTCGACGAGGACGAAAAACCCTCGATTCGCGGTCTGCGCCGCAAGCTGCGCAGCGGTGCCGCCGCCATGCACGGCACCGCGCCAAGCGCCGAGCCTGCCGAAGACAAAGCCGTCAAGGCACGCAAGGCCGATGACCGGCGCGCGGTGATGCAAAACCTCGACAGCGAAGACGCTGCGGAGCCCAAGGGCTTGTTCGCTCGCCTGTTCAGGAAAAACGCAGACGCCGACAAGGTCCAGTCGGGCGGCTTTCTTGCCGGTCTGCTCAGCCGGTCGAAAACCGACGACACGGAGGCGGATATTGCCTTCGAAACCGTGGCGGATAACGCTGCGCCCGCCGCCCTCGACGATGCCGTCGAAGACGAGGCAGAATATGCGCTCGAGACGCCGCGTGATGAGGCCCCGACCGGTCTCTTAGCCCGCTTCCGCCGCGCCAGTAAAGGCAAAAGCACCCAAGTCGATGTGGACGAAGACGAGTTGGTTGCGGCCTTCGAGGCCGATAGCGCCCCGCTGAACAATCCCCTCGACATCGCCCGCGAAGAGGAAGGTGCCGACGAGGCGTGGGAGCAAACCCTGGATAGCTCGCGCGACCGAAGCCCCCTCGTTTCGTCGATCATGGGCGTTGGCGTCATCGGGATTCTGGTCGGCTTTGGCTTTTTCGCCTATCGCTTTTTCAACGGCCTCTGAGATAAAACAACCTATCTGGCAAAGGGCGCTGTCGCGAGGCAGCGCCCTTTTTCGTTTTGGGTGCATCGTCAAGGCACGCTACGCACGGGGGCGAACTCGAACGAAAGGCACGGGCGGTGGCAGATGACGACCTGAAGGACTGGATGGCCCCGGACCCCGGTGCCGAGGGCGAGGATGGCACATTGCTGACAGCGATCCCGCATTCGCGGGAGCTAGGAATGCGGCTGATCTCTCGCGCGCCCGATGAGGCGGTGATGATGATCCCCTACGATCCGCGCCTGATCGGCGATCCGGAAACCGGCGTCATGCATGGCGGGGCAATTACTGCGTTGCTGGATACCTGCTGCGGGACCGCCGTGATGATGTCGCCCCGCAACCCGGCCTCGACCGCGACCCTCGATTTACGCATCGACTATATGCGCCCCGCGACGCCCGACCGTGCCGTCTATGCCCATGCCTATTGCTATCGCGCCACACGGTCGGTCGGGTTTGTGCGCGCCACCGCCTATCACGAGGACCGGGACGAGCCGATTGCGACCGCCTCCGCCGCGTTCATCCTCAATTTCAAGGGGAATGGCGCATGAGCGACGCGGCATTCGAGGCGCTGACCGCCAAGATCCCCTACATCGCGTTTCTGGGCGTGGATTTCGAGCGCCGGGGCGATGAAGTCACCGGGCGGCTGGCCTATTCGGATCGCCTGATCGGCAACCCGATGCTGCCCGCTTTGCATGGGGGCGCGACAGGCGCGTTTCTGGAGATCACGGCGCTGACGTCGCTGGCATGGCTGCGCGTGCTGGAACGGATCGACGGGGCCGGTGAATGGGATGGCGCGTTCGATCCGCAACCCAAGACGGTGGATTTCAGCATCGACTATCTGCGCTCGGGCAAGCCTCAGGACGCCTATGCCCGCGCCGTGATCCTGCGCCGAGGCCGCCGGGTCGCCAATGTGCGGGTGGAGGCATGGCAGGAAGAACGCAGCCGCCCCTTCGTGGCCGCCCACGGGCATTTTCTGTTGCCGCAGGGGGCGAAGGCGTGAAGGTGCTATGCGTCGTGTCATTCCCGCGAAAGCGGGAACCCATCTCCCAGCAACATCGAACGCTTGTGCGAGGCAGAGAAATGGATGCCCGCGCGGGCGGGCATGACGGATGTTCTCGCGGAAAAGTCTCGGCCCCGTGAAACCGATTACCGGATGGCGAGTGCTGGGGATTGCCGCGCCGGTCGTGCTGTCCAATGCGACGGTGCCGATTCAGGGCGCGGTCGATACCGCCATCGTGGGCAATCTCGGATCGGCCTTTGCCCTTGGCGGAGTGGGGATCGGGGCGGAGTTGTTCGCAATTCTGTTCACAAGCTTCAACTTCCTGCAACTCGGGGCCTCGGGCTTGTCGGCGCAGGCATTGGGGGCTGGCGACACCGGGCGGGTGCTCAATACCCTGCTGCGGACGCTGGCCATTGCGCTGACGATTGCGCTGTGTCTGATTGCGCTGCAATCACCGCTGTTATGGCTGGGGCTGGCGATATTCGAGGGCGGTACCGAGACCGAGGCGGTGGCCGCCGAATATTTCCGCATCCGCATCTGGGGCGCGCCGTTCGAGCTGGCGAATTATGCGCTGCTCGGGTGGTTCACGGGGCAGGAACTGACCGGACGCCTGTTCCAGCATCAGCTTGTCATCACCCTGTCGAATATCGCCCTGAGCCTCACCCTCGCCGTGGGTTTCGACATGGGCGTCGCCGGGGTGGCGATTGCGACCGTGGCGGCGAATGGCCTTGGGGTGTGCTTTGCGCTCTGGATCGCGCGGCGGCGGGGAGCCGCGATTGCGCCGCCGGGATGGGCCGTGGAATGGGCGCGGATTTTATCGGCCAGCGAGCTGTGGCGTGTCATGGCGATGAACCGCGATATTTTCATCCGCACGCTGCTGTTGACCCTCGGCTTCGCGTGGATCATGCGGCTGGGCAGTCTGATGGGCGACGAGATGCTGGCCGCGAATGTGGTGCTGTGGCAGTTTTTTATCGTCGCCGCCCATGGCCTCGACGGGTTCGCCATGGCCGCCGAGTCGCTGGTCGGGCAAGCGCGCGGGGCCGGGGATGCGAAGGCGCTGCGGCGAGCGGCGGTGATCTCTTCGGTCTGGTCGGGCGGGCTGGCCTTGGCCGTCGCGGGGCTGTTCGTGCTGGCCTCCGGCGCAGTGATCGACACGCTGACCAATGTGGAAAGCGTACGGGCGTTGGCGCGAGAATATGTGCTCTGGGCTGCGCTGGTGCCAGCGGTGGGGTTTGCGGCATTTCAGCTCGACGGCATCTTCATCGGCGCGACTGAGACAGGGCTGATCCGCAACGCGATGATCTTCTCGGCGGCGATCTATTTTCCGGCGGCATGGGTGCTGGCCGAGACCTTTGGCAACCACGGGGTCTGGGCGTCGATCTATCTGTTTCTGGGGCTGAGGGCGGGGAGTTTGCTGTTTCTCTATCCGGTGCTGGAGCGGCGGGTGGCGGGTTAGCGGTACACCTCGCTGCGATGGCCGATGCGGATGACCTCGATCACGAGCCGGTCGTCGATCAACGAATAGATGACACGATAGTCGGCGACGCGCAGGCGGTAGGACTTGCTGCCCTTCATGGCTTTGACGTTAGGTGCCGTATAAGGATCGGCGGCCAAGGCCTGAATCGCATCAATGATTCTGTCCCTGATCGTTGCATCAATTCGCCGGAAAGATTTCCTCGCACTCGCTCGAAAGATGACCGTCCAGCTACTCACCGCGAACCTTCATCTCCTCGTGTTCCGCAATGATCTCCTCAAAGGGAATTCGCACGCCGTCGTCATTTGCGCGGGCCTCGGCCAGGGCACGTTCGTCTTCTTCGTCCTCATAGGCTTCGAGGGCCATCAACGCCTCGAGTGAAACGAGGGCCGCGACCGGCTTGCCGCGTTTTGAAATCAACACGCGCTCGCCGCCATAGCTGGCGCGGTTGACCAGATCGCCGAGGCTGTCGCGGGCATCGGCGAGGGGGATGGGGTCGGTCATGGCAGGCCTCCTGAATTGTACGGTTCGTACTATACGGACAATTCGTTACCCTGTCACCTCTACCCCCACCGCATCCTCGATCCGGCTGAAACCATCGCGTTCCAGCAGGCGGGCAAGGCCGGTGACGATCTCCGGCACCAAGCCCATGCCGTGATAGGAGAGCGCCGTGTAGAGTTGCACCATCGACGCCCCGGCCTTGATCTTGGCATAGGCTTGCGCGGCGGACCCGACACCGCCGACACCGATCAGGGGCAGCTGTCCCTCGGTAATCCGGGCAATCTCGCGCAGGACATCGGTCGAGCGTTCGAAGAGGGGCTGGCCCGACAAGCCGCCGCCCTCCCCTGCGTGGGCCGAGGCCAGACCGTCGCGGGCGAGGGTGGTGTTGGTGGCGACGATGCCGTCGACGCCGCTCTCGACACAGACATCGATCACATCGCCGAGTTGCGCGTCGCTGAGGTCCGGCGCGAGCTTCAGCAGCACGGGCTTGCCCTCTGCCGCCGCGTCCCGCGCCGCCAGAACCGCGCGCAGCAATCCCTCCAGCGCCGTGCGTTCCTGCAAATCGCGCAGGCCGCTGGTATTGGGTGAGGAGACGTTCACCGTGAAGAAATCGGCGCAGTTTGCCAGCCGGGTCAGCACGGTGACGTAATCGGCGACCCGATCTTCGGACGTCTTGTTGGCCCCGAGATTGATACCGATGGGGCCGCGTGCGGGGTGAGCCTTTAGAAACAACCGCTTGCGCACGGCCTCGACGCCGTCATTGTTGAAACCGAACCGGTTGATCGCGGCCTCGTCCTCGGACAAACGGAACAGGCGCGGTTTGAGATTGCCGTATTGCGGGCGCGGGGTGACGGCTCCGACCTCAACGAAGCTGAACCCGCAATTCAGCAGCGGGCCGACCGCTTCGGCATTCTTGTCGAACCCCGCCGCCAGACCCAGCGGATGCGCAAGGTCAAAGCCGAGCGCTTGCGTGCGCAGCGACCCCGGCACTGCCGCGCCCCATCCCGGCACCAGACCGGCGCGCAGGCCCTTAATGGCCGCGCGGTGGGCGCGTTCGGGGTCGAGGCGGCGCAGGGCCTTGAGGCCGAAATCTGACAGCGCGTTCATACGGCTTTCTCCGGGAAGATGTGGCCATTCTCGCCCATCGGCAATGGCTCGGTCCACGCGGCCTCGGCGGTTTGCAGGGGACGGTATAGATGGGGAAAGAGTGCGCCGCCGCGCGATGGTTCCCATTTCAGCGCCTCGCCCAGCGCATCGGCCTCGACGGCGATCAGCGTCAGGTTCTCGCGCCCCGCGAAATGCTTTGCCGCCGTTTCGCGCATCTGTTCGGCGGTCGAGAAATGAATATAGCCATCGGCAAGGTCGATCTCGGCCCCGTCGAACACCCCGGCCTCCATCGCCGCCGACCACAGCGCCGCGTCGCAGATTTTGTAGATAAGCATCACATGTCCCGAAAGGTTATCGTCTGCGAAAGCGATAGCCGCGCTGGCTCGCCATTGCACCCACGATCATGCGCCCAAGCAGGGATCAGCGTGATTTTCGTCACGCCCCGCCCCTCGCTCGCGCTATAGGGTAGCGGCCTAAACCGGAGACCCCGATGACGATTACAGCCGATGATATCGCCCTTGCCAAAAGCGCCTGTGCCGCGTTTCAGCCCCGGTATCGCGGGCCGAATCCGCTAACGACGGGTATGGCGCTGGAGAATGAGGCGGAGCGGCAAGAGGCCATCGGGACGGCATGGACGGCGTGGTCCGGCTTTACCCGTGGGTGGTTCATGGCAATGCTGAACACCCTCGGCGGAGCGAAACCGCTGGCCCTGCGCTCGGCGGTCGAGAAGTTTTGCGAACCGCCCGAGGCAGCGGGCGCACGGGAGGCCATGGACCTGTTCTGGAACGGCAAGATCGCCTTGCATATGCCGGGGGAGCGCCGGGGCGGGGTGCGGTTGAATCCGCTACAGCTTGCCATTCTGGCCGATGATACCATCGGGCTGGAGGTTTTTCGCGCGGTCGATCAGGCGATGGAAGCGCAAATCATGCAAACACTTCGCAACCGTCGCAATTTTCTCCAGCAATACGAGCCGGAGGTCGATCATCGCGTCGGCCTGCAAGAAGACATCGCGTTTTTCTTCGGTGGCGGCAAACCCGCACGCCTTTCGCGCGCCCAGCGCAACGAGAACTTCGACGGAATGCTGTTTCAGCCGCCCCTTGCACCAGTCGCGCCGCCCGACTAGGGAGCCTTGACGCGGTCCTATCGCCGGTGGATCGCCTCTTCGACAGCGGCGAGCAGCAAGTCAGGCTGCACCGGCTTTTGCAGACAGATGTCGGCACCGAGGTCCGAGGCGAGCCGGAGCGACGTTTCCATCACGAAGGCCGCGCCGGTCACGACGATGATCCGCATACTTTCCAGCCAGACCGGGCTGCCGGTACGGCGGGCGGCCTTGATCTTGCCGATCAGCGACAGACCGCCTTTCCCCCTGTGCGCCTCGACATCGGCGCCGTTGCCAGCGACATAGAGGTCGGTCAGCAGAATATCATGGGGTTGCTGCATCAGGATATCCCATGCTGCACCGCCATTATGGGTAACCGTCACATCGTAGCCGGCATCCATGAGCGTTCCACGAAAGACATCAGCCAGTTCAACGTCGTCTTCCATGATCAAAACTGAAATCATCGGCGCATCGATTCACCCGTACAGCCACGTTCGGCGGTTTCCTCCGCTGACTATAGCACTGTTTACCGCGTATGGACGTGACTCATTTTCATCGTCTCGGAAAGGGGTGGAAGGTCAGGAGGTTCGATTTCGCGGGCGTCGTCAATACCCGTGAATTTATTGCCTTTTCTGTGCCATTGTATCGCCGCGACGTCGCGCCTATGCTTCGCTCAACACTGATTATTCCGGAATATGGCCCCATGGCGACGCCGACGATAGCGCTGGTCGATGACGACCGTAACATCCTGACTTCGGTCTCGATTGCCCTTGAGGCCGAGGGGTTCGAGGTGCGGACGTTTTCTGACCCCGCCGCCGGGCTGGCCGCGCTGAGCCAGACGCCGCCCGACATTGCGGTTCTGGATATCAAGATGCCGCGCATGGACGGGATGGAAGTTCTGCGCCGCCTGCGCCTGAAATCCGACCTGCCGGTGATCTTTCTCACCTCGAAGGATGAAGAGATCGACGAGGTGCTGGGCCTACGCATGGGGGCCGATGACTATATCCGCAAACCGTTTTCCCAGCGCCTGCTGATCGAGCGCATTCGTGCCGTGCTGCGCCGCCGCGAGGTTCAGGCCGAGGGCGGCGAGCGCGCGGAAAAAGACAAGATCATGACACGCGGCAAGCTGACCATGGACCCGATGCGCCATTCCTGTACCTGGAACGGCGAGCCGGTCACGTTAACGGTGACGGAATTCCTGATCCTGATGGCCCTCGCCCAGCGCCCAGGCTTCGTCAAAAGCCGCGACAGCCTGATGGACGCGGCCTATGACGATCAAGTCTATGTCGATGACCGGACCATCGACAGCCACATCAAGCGCATCCGCAAGAAATTCCGCATGACGGATGACGAATTTGCCTCGATCGAGACATTGTATGGCGTCGGATACCGTTATCGCGAGACCTGAGCCAACCCTCGACGGGGCTGAGATGGACGATGAGGCCGCCCATGCGGTCAGCCCTTCGCCACGCCTCGACACCGACGCGCCCGAGACGGCACCGCTGCAACCCATGCAGGTCGCCGAAAAGCGCCTGTCCTTGTGGCGCAATTTCCGGTTTCTGCGCCCGCTCAGCAGCCTGACCCAGCGGATCGTTGCGATCAATCTGATCGGGCTGGCGGTTCTGGTGGCCGGGGTTCTGACCCTCAATCAGTTGCGCAGCGAGCTGGTCCAGATGCGGGTCAACTCGTTGATTACCCAAGGCGAGATCGTCGCCACCGCCATTGCCGAACTGGCCGCCGTGACACCCGAGGCAACGCGCTATGACGCCTATGCCGCCAACGAGGTCTTGCGCCAGTTGACCCTGCCAACGGGCCAGCGCGCACAGCTTTATACCCGCGGCAGGCTGACCGGAGACACGCGCAGTTTCGATTTTGCCCGCACCCCGGTCGAAACCCAGATTCTGGAGGCGCCGACGCGCGGGGGCGACGGGTTTCTCAGCTGGATCGAAGACACCTATAGCCGGATCGCACGGTTTTTCGTCGATGACGACCTGCCGCTTTATATCGAGACCCCGGTGGCGGGTATCACCGAAGACTCAGAGGTCTATACCGCCGCAACGGGACAGGTCGCATCGGCCCTGCGGGTCAATTCCGAGGGCGAGTTGATCGTGTCGGTCGCGGTGCCGATTCAGCGGCTGAAAGTGGTCATGGGCGTACTGGTGCTCAGTACCGAAGGCGGCGATATCGACCGGGTGATCCGGGTCGGGCGGATCGAGATTTTGCGCGTGGTGATCGTCGCCGGGTTCGTCTCCTTGTTATTGTCGTTTCTGTTGGCGCGCGGCATTGCGCGGCCCCTGCGACGCCTCGCGGTCGCCGCCGAGGCCGCCGGGGTGCAGGAGGATATGCAGCTGCATCCCGACCGGATCGAAATCCCCGATTACAGCAGCCGCGCCGATGAGATCGGCGATCTTTCGGGGGCCTTGCGGCGCATGACCGACGCGCTCTACTCACGGATCGACGCGATCGAGTCCTTTGCCGCCGATGTGGCCCATGAGATCAAGAATCCGCTGACCTCCCTGCGCTCGGCGGTCGAAACCATGAGCCTCGCCAAGACCGAATCGGCCCGAATGCGGCTGATGGAAGTCATTCAGGACGATGTGACCCGCATGGACCGGCTGGTCACAGACATCTCCAACGCCTCGCGGCTCGATGCCGAACTGGTGCGCGAGAAACGCGCGCCCTTCGATCTGGGCGCGCTGATCGAGACCATGGCGGATATTTCATCGGCCTCGGAGCATGGCGTGCGGCTGATCACCGATGTGCCGCCGACGCCCCTGAGAGTGCGCGGCCTCGAAAGCCGGATCGGGCAGGTGCTGGCCAATCTGATCGAGAATGCCGTGTCGTTCAGCGCCGCCGGCGGCTCCATCCGCTTGACGGCGGGGCGCGGGGCCGATGGGACGGCGTGGGTGACGGTCGATGACGAGGGGCCGGGCATCCCCCCCGACAATCTGGAAAGCATTTTCCAGCGATTCTATACCGAGCGTCCGGCGGAAGAAGCCTTCGGGCGTCATTCGGGCTTGGGGCTGTCGATCTCGAAACAGATCGTCGATGCCCATGGCGGAACCATCAAGGCCGAGAATCTCGGCGATCATGACTCCCCCGACGGCGCGCGGTTCACTCTCAAATTGCCTCAGTAGATCGAAATACGCGCTAAAGGCGCGCACCCGCCGTTCCGGGAGACCCACGCGAAAGTCTACGGAGTAAAAAAACCTAAAGCTGCGTTTCAGCGCATTGACCCCCTGTTCACAATGGTCAACGATATTTCCTATGGGTGAGATGAGTTCGTTTCTAAAACCCGCACCGTCACGACCTAGAACACGGCTGATTTTGGTCACCGGGGTCGCGGGAGCAGGCAAGACGTCGGCGCTGGCGGCGCTGGCCGATCTTGGATTCGAGACCGTCGATAACCCGCCGGTGAACCTGATCGAGGCCATCGTTGAGGATTACGATGACGGGTCCGGCGCGCGTCTGGCCATCGGCATCGACGAACGCAGCCGGGGGTTTTCGACCGAGCGATGCGCCGATGTCATCGCCGCCCTGCGCAACCGGCCCGATAGCGACGTCACGCTGATCTTTCTAGAATGTGCCGACGAGACTCTGCTGCGCCGGTTTCAGGAGACCCGCCGCCGTCACCCCATGGGCGAGGGCGCAACACTCGAGGCGGCCCTGGGGCTGGAACGCGCGATGTTGGAGCCGCTGCGCGTTCACGCCAATATCGGCATCGACACCACAGACCTGAGCCTCACCGACCTGCGCCGGGAGTTCAATGACCGCTTCGGAGACGGGGTTGAGGGCCTGACCGTGTCGGTCATTTCCTTCGGGTTCAAGCGCGGGGCGCCTCGGGGAGCCGATATGCTGTTCGATATGCGGTTTCTCGCCAATCCCTATTGGCAGGCGGGCCTGCGCGAGGAGACGGGGCTGCACCCGGACGTGCAAGCCTTCGTCGAGCGCGATCCGGGGTTCGACTCGGTGTTTTCGAAACTCAGCGACCTCGTCCTCGACCTGCTGCCCCGCTATACCGATGAGGGCAAAAGTTATCTCAACATCGCCATCGGCTGTACCGGCGGAAAGCATCGGTCGGTCGTCGTGGCCGAAAAGCTCGGGGCCGTGATTACCGGGGCAGGATATGCGCCGGTCGTCCGACATCGCGACATGCCCCGGCAACCCGCAACGCCTCTGGCGGTGGGGCGGTAGGATGATCGGACTCGTGCTCATAACCCATGGCGGCGTGGGGCGCGAGTTGGTCGCAGCGGCGGAAAACATGCTCGGCCCCCAAAAGCAGATCGCCGTCGTCTCCGTCGATGCGGGCATCCCCCTCGACGATATGCGCGCTGAGATGAGCAAGGCCGTGACAAGTGTCGAGGATGGCAGCGAGGGCGTGCTGATCCTGTCGGATATTTTCGGCGGCACCCCCTGCAACGTCGCCGCCGGTGTGGCCTCGCCGGGTGAAGTGATCGTGCTGACCGGGGTGAACCTGCCGATGCTGGTCTCGGTCATCCGCGCCCGCAAGCGCAGCGGTCTGGTCCATGTGGCCCATTCCGGGCTGGATGCAGGGCGGCATTATATCGGCTATGCCGAACCGACGGAAAAAGGGTCTCGAAAGGCGGCGGAATGGGCGCGATCGTAAGCCGCAAGATGGAAATCGTGAACGAGCGCGGCCTGCACGCCCGCGCGTCGGGGATGCTGGCGCAGCTGTGCGAGACGTTTCAGGCCGAGGCCGTGGTGCGGTTTCGCGATGATGAGGCCGATGCGCGCTCGATCATGGACCTGCTGACCCTCGCTGCCGCGCGCGGGTCGGTCATCGAGGTCGAAGCCGAGGGCAGCGATGCCGCCGCCATGGTCGACGCGATGGAGGCGCTGATTGCCGACGGGTTCGGCGAGGGGCGCTGATCCGCGCTAGCCATTCTCGCGCAGGACGCGTCCGGCGAGATAGAGCGAACCACAGATCAGGATGCGCGGTGGGCTGATGGCGGCGTCTTCTTCGCCGCCGATCATGCGCATTGCCTCGATGGCATCGTCGACCTCGACCGCGTCCAGGTCGGCATCCATGGCAAAATCGACCAACTCACCGCCCGATAGAGTCGCCGCCTCGCCCGGGATCGACAGGCAATGGATGCGGCGCACCAGCCCCTCGAACGGGCGCAGATAGCCGACCACATCCTTGGTGTTGAGCATCCCGCAGATCATGTGCAGCGGTTTCGGATCGCGCTCTTCCATATCGGCCAAAAGCCGCGCCAGCGCTTCGCCCGCCGCAGGGTTATGGCCGCCATCGAGCCAGATTTCGGCCCCGGCAGGGGCGGCCTCGATCAAGGGGCCGGTCTTCAACCGCTGCATCCGCGCGGGCCATTGCGCGCCGCGCATCGCCGCCGCCAGAACCCCCGGATCGTCATGGCCGAGCAGGATCAGCGCCATCGCCGCCGCCCCGGCATTGTCGATCTGGTGATCCCCCGGCAGCGCGGGCAGGGGCAAGTCCACGAGGCCGTTTTCGTATTGCAGCGAGAATCCCCGCGCCTCGCGCCGCACGGTCCAGTCGGCATCGGCGGCATGGATCGGCAGGCCAAGACGCATCGCCCTGCCCGCAATCGCCGCCATCGCCGTCTCTTGCTGCGGGCCGACCACTGCCGGAACATCGGGTTTGAGGATACCGGCCTTCTCGCCCGCGATCTCGGTCAGGGTGTCGCCGAGATAGCCCTGATGATCGAGGGATACCGGGGTGATGACGGTCAAGGCCGGACGGTCGATGACATTGGTTGCGTCCAGCCGCCCGCCCAAGCCGACCTCCAACACCGTGTAATCGGCCTCGGTGCGGGAGAATGCGAGGAAGGCCGCCGCCGTCGTGATCTCGAAAAACGTGATCGGCGCACCGCCATTCGCGGCCTCGCACTCCTCCAACAGAGCCGCCAGCGCATCCTCGTCGATCAACGTCCCCGCCAGTCGAATCCGTTCGTGAAACCGCGCGAGGTGCGGCGAGGTATAGGCGTGAACCCGCTTGCCCGCCGCCTCTAGCCCCGCGCGGATAAATGCGCCGGTGGAACCCTTGCCATTGGTGCCCGCGATATGGATCACCGGCGGAATGGATCGTTCAGGGTTACCCAGCGCATCCAGCAAGCGTGTCAGGCGCTCGAGCGACAGGTCGATGACCTTGGGGTGGAGTTCGAGCAGCCGGGCGAGAATGGCATCGCTTTTCGCGCTGTCGGACGCCGTCACGTCTCGCCACTTTTTGCCGGAGTAGGCGCGTCTTGCTCCACGACGCCGCTCAGCACCTCGCCCTCGGGGCCGGGCAGCGCCGGGGCCTCGGCGGGCAAGCGCATGAGCATCCGTAGCACCTTGCCGATCTCGGATGCCATCTTGCGACGGTCCACGACCATGTCGAGCATTCCGTGTTCCAGCAGGTATTCGGCGCGCTGAAAGCCCTCGGGGAGTTTCTCGCGGATCGTCTGTTCGATCACGCGCGGTCCGGCAAAGCAGATCAGCGCGTTCGGCTCGGCAATCTGTACATCCCCGAGCATGGCATAGGAGGCGGTCACGCCCCCGGTCGTCGGATGGGTGAAGACCGAGAGGTACGGCAGGCCCGCCTCGCGCACCAACTGGACCGCGATGGTCGTGCGGGGCATCTGCATCAGGGACAATATCCCCTCCTGCATCCGCGCGCCCCCGGCGGCTGAGAAGATGATCAGCGGCGCTTGGGCGGCGACGGCGGCCTCTGCGGCGGCCAGCAAGGCATTGCCGACAGCCATGCCCATCGACCCGGCCATGAACTGAAAGTCGGACGCGGCGGCGACTGTGACCACTCCGGCGATCTTGCCCTTGCCGATCAGCACCGCGTCGTCGCGCCCGGTCTTGCGGCGGGCCTCTTTCAGGCGTTCGGTGTAGCGTTTTTCATCCCGAAACCCGAGCGGATCGACCGGGGTTTCCGGTTGCGGAAGCACCTCGAACTTGCCGCCATCGAACAGGCGCGCAAAGCGTTCTTCGGGCGAGATGCCCATGTGGTGCGAGCAATAGGGACAGACTTGCTGCGCCTCGGCCAGTTCCCGATGAAAGATCATCTGGCTGCATTCGGTGCATTTGACCCAGAGATTATCGGGTGTCTCCCGCCGATTGAGCAGGGTGCCGAGTTTCGGACGGACGTAGTTGGTGATCCAGTTCATGACCCGCTCGTTTTGTTGCTCCCCCTACTTAGGGGAGCGGGGCCAAAAGGGCAATTTGCCTCTGCATTCCTATTTCCGGGCGCGCTTCGCCGCGTTGGCCAGTTTCTTGACCTGAGCGATCACGTCCTTCTGGAAGGATTTCTTCGGCGGTCCGGCGACGGTGAGGGCATCGGCCATGGCCCGCACGATGGCGGAACCGACCACGACACCATCGGCGACCTTCGCGATCTCGGCGGCTTGTTCGGGGGTCGAGACGCCGAAACCGACGGCGACGGGCAGATCGGTCTTTTCCTTGATCCGCGCCACCGCCTCGCCCACGGCATTGCTGTCGGGGGTCGCAGCGCCGGTAATGCCGGTAATCGAGACGTAATAGACGAAGCCGGAGGTGTTTTCGAGCACCTTGGGCAGGCGCTTCTCATCGGTCGTCGGCGTGGCAAGGCGGATGAAGTCGAGACCCGCTTCCCGCGCCGGAACGCAAAGCTCGTCGTCTTCTTCGGGGGGCAGGTCGACGATGATCAGACCGTCGACCCCCGCCGTCTTGGCATCGGCGATAAACTGCGCGGTGCCGTGGATGAAGATGGGGTTGAAATAGCCCATCAGCACGATCGGCGTCTCGTCATCGGCCTTGCGGAAGGCGGTCACAAGGTCGAGGGTTTTCTTGAGCGTCTGGCCCCCCTTGATTGCGCGCTGTCCCGCAATCTGAATCGCAGGGCCATCGGCCATCGGGTCAGTGAAGGGCATCCCGAGTTCGATGATGTCGACCCCGGCCTTCGGCAAGGCTCTCATCAGATCGAGCGAGGTGTCGTAATTCGGGTCGCCCGCCATCGTAAAGCTGACGAAGGCCGCCTGATTTTTATCTTTCAGCGTGCTGAATCGTTTTTCGATGCGGGACATGTGACCCTCCTACAATCTCAATCGCGGTCGCGGCGAGGGCCGCTCCGGTCACCGCCGCCACCACGGGGCTTGTCGCCGAAATCCTTGCGCGGGCCGCCGCGATCACCGCCGGGTTTGAAGCCACCGCCACCGCCACCGGGCTTGAAGCCACCCGGCTTGAAGCCGCCGCCGCCGCCACCGGGACGAAAGCCGCCGCGGTCTCCACCCCGGTCGCCGCCGCCACGCGGGCCGTCGGGGCGCGAATGACTGCTGCGTTCGGGAGCGATGTATTTGTCGAGCACGGCTTCCGGCAGGACGGCGCGCTGGACGTTGCCGCCATCGGCCCAGACGACATTGACATCCGTACCCTCGGTGGTTTCGACAGCCATTTTCATGCTGCCGGATACAAGGATGACGACGTCACCTGTTGCGAATTTCGCCATTCAATCGGTCCAGTTCAAATTTCGGTGCCGAGGGCGTCGGCCACCGTGAAAATATCCTTGTCGCCGCGCCCGCACATGTTCAGCAGCAGGATTTGATCCTTATCCATCTCGGGCGCAATCTTCGAGACATGGGCAAGGGCGTGGGCGGGTTCGAGGGCGGGGATGATCCCCTCCATCTCGCAGCACAGCTGAAACGCCTCGAGCGCCTCGGTATCGGTGACGGAGACGTATTCGACCCGTTTCATATCGTTGAGCCAGGAATGCTCTGGCCCGATGCCGGGATAGTCGAGACCGGCGGAGATCGAGTGCGCCTCCTGAATCTGGCCGTCCTCGTCCTGCAACAGATACGTGCGGTTGCCATGCAGTACGCCGGGGCGACCGCCCGCGATGGAAGCCGCATGTTCGTTGGTATCGACGCCCTTACCGCCCGCTTCGACACCAATGATGCGCACATCCTTGTCGTCGAGGAACGGGTGGAACAGGCCCATGGCATTCGAGCCGCCACCGATACAGGCGATCAGCACGTCGGGCAGGCGGCCATTCTCAGCGTGTTTCATCTGGCCCTTGGCCTCCCAGCCGATCACCGACTGGAAATCGCGGACCATGGCCGGGTAAGGGTGCGGCCCGGCAACGGTGCCGATGCAATAGAATGTGTCATCGACATTGGTGACCCAGTCGCGCAGGGCCTCGTTCATCGCATCCTTGAGGGTCGAGCGGCCCGAGGTGACAGGCACGACCTCGGCCCCGAGCAGCTTCATGCGAAAGACGTTGGGTTTCTGGCGCTCCACATCGGTTGCGCCCATATAGACGACGCATTTGAGGCCGAATTTCGCGCAGACGGTCGCAGTGGCAACGCCGTGCTGGCCCGCGCCGGTCTCGGCGATGATGCGGGTTTTGCCCATGCGGCGGGCGAGCAGGATCTGGCCGAGGACGTTGTTGATCTTATGCGCGCCGGTATGATTCAGCTCGTCGCGCTTGAGATAGATTTTTGCGCCGCCGTAATGCTCGGTCAGGCGCGGGGCGAAATAGAGCGGCGACGGGCGACCGACATAATTGCGCCAGAGATTCTCCATCTCTGCCTTGAAGTTCTTTTCCTGCCGCGCCTCGTTATAGGCATCCTCGAGTTCGAGGATCAGGGGCATCAGCGTTTCGGCGACGAACCGACCGCCAAAGGTGCCGAAGCGGCCTTTTTCGTCGGGTCCGGTGCGGAAACTGTTCGGAGCGTGCGCGGTCATGCGGCTATCCTGTCGGCGGCGGCGGAAACAAACCGGGCGAGCGTGCAAAGGCGCGCTTCTCCGGCTCAAAGGGGCCATACGCGAATTACGGGGGCAACTTCAAGGGCGTTCGCATCGCTGAGGGGTTTCAGCCAACAAGTCGCGGGGCTGCGGCGGCGCGGATGAACGCCGCTATCCGCTCCGCGTCTTTCACACCGGGGGCGGATTCGACGCCCGAGGACACATCGACGTGAGCCGCCCCGGTCAGGGAAACCGCTGCGCCGACAGCGTCGGGGGTCAGGCCGCCCGCGAGCATCCAGGTCTTCGGAATACGGCGGGTGGACAAGAGCCGCCAGTCGAACGCGACGCCATTGCCGCCGGGCAAAGTCGCATCGTCGGCGGGGCGGGCATCGAAGAGGACGATCTGCGCAGGCTGCGCCAATGCCAGTGCGGCGTCGACATCATCCGCGCTCGCAATCGAGGCGGCGGCGATGACCGGCAGGCCGACCCGTGCGCCGATCTCGGCGATGCGCTCGGGCGTTCCGGCCTTATGGACCTGAATCATATCGAGGGGCACGGTTCGCGCAATCTCATCAAGCGCCGCGTCATCGGGATCGACGACCAATCCGACCTTGGCGATTCCGGGTGGCACGCGCAGGGCCAGCGCCGCCGCATCGTGCGGTGTCACATTGCGCGGCGAGGCACCGAAAAACACGAAACCGACATAGCGCGCCCCCGCCTCGACCGCCGCATCGACGGTTTCGGGGGTGGAAAGGCCGCAAATCTTGACGGAGACGCTCAACGGCGGCGACTGCTGAGGCCGACGACGTAGTCCGGTTCGTCATCCTCGGCGGCGGCGACTTCCTTGTCGTAATCCATTGTGCGCAAGCGCCTGCGGTCTTCGACACCGCTGCCCCAGGTCAGCAAGAAGCCGATGGCCATGCCGATGGCGACGGAGATGACGATCACTTGCCACAGGGGCATGGGCCAGATCGCGGGGCGCACCCAGCGCATCGCGTCGGTATCCAGGCGCACCAGCACCTCGCCGGGGTTCAGCATCATGATCCAGCAAAGGATCATGCCAAAGGCCACCGCCAGGATGATCGTGACGTATCGCATCAGCCGCCCGTATATCCCTCGTTCAGCCGCTCGCGCAGTTCCTTGCCGGTCTTGAAGAACGGCACGGATTTCTCCGGCACCTCGACCGATTCTCCGGTGCGCGGATTGCGCCCGACGCGGCCATCGCGGTGCTTGACGGAAAACGCGCCAAAGCCGCGCAGCTCGACGCGGTCACCCTCGGACAGGGCTTCGGAGATCGAATCGAAGATGGTGGAGACCACCCGCTCGACATCGCGCTGATAAAGATGCGGATTTTCTTCCGCCAACTTGGCAATCAATTCTGATTTGATCATTCTGAAACGAGTCCCTCTCGCACTCTCGCCCGGT
>CALGNO010000050.1 GCA_937958625.1 uncultured Neomegalonema sp. | reverse complement strand
GCCTCCAGCAACGCCTGCTTCTCGCTCTCGGAAAACGGGCACATCATGCTGAGCGCGTTGACGATGGTTTCTTCTTCGGCCTGTTTCAGCGCATCCCAGTCGGTATCGAGGTTCTTGGCCTGAAAATACCGGTTCACGAGGCCAAGGAATTTCTCCTTGTCGAAATCGAGGTCTTCGGCCATCGGACGCTTCCAGTCCGGGGCATAATCATCCCAGTTGGGCGTCACGCGGCGATAGGGCTGGAATCCCTCGACTTCCTCGACGATCCGAAAACGCGATATGCCATTCAGCGCAATCAGATAGCGGCCATCATCGGTTTCCGAAAAGGTCACGATCCGTCCGGCACAGCCGACGTCATAAAGCTCGCGTCCGGTTTTTCGCGTCTCCGAACACCGGGGCTGCGCCATTCCGATCAGGCGATGCTCGGTTTTGAGGGCATCGTCGATCATCGCCAGATAGCGCGGTTCGAAGATATTGAGCGGCAATCGCCCCCTCGGCAGCAAAAGCGCGCCGGGAAGCGGAAAGACCGGCAGAACATCCGGCGCGTTCTGGAGCGAAAAGCGGGGTTGCACCGGGCTCATGCAAACATCAGCGACGACAGACGCCGACGGCCCTTTAATGTCAGAGGGTCCGTCGGGCCGAGGGCCTCGAACAATTTGAACAGGTTTTCGCGTGCCGCGCCCTGGTTCCACTCGCGGTCTTGCTGGAACAGGGTCAGCAGGTGGTCGATCGCCTGTTCATTCTGGCCTGACCCGATCAGCGCCATCGCAAAATCGAGCCGCACCTGGGGATCGGTGGGGTTGGCCTCGACGGCTTGGGCAAGCGCCGCCGCATCGCCGTCGCCCGCCGTCTCGGACAGGTCGATCATCGAGCGGACCTGAGCCACCAGCGGATCATCCGTCTTGTCCTCGGGCACCATGGCCAGGGTCTCGCGGGCGCGCTCCATATCGCCGCTGGCGGCATAACAGCGCGAAAGACCGGTCAAGGCGCGCAGGTTATCGGGCATGACACCAAGGATTTGCGCGTAGACCTGCGCCGCCTCGCCCGTGGCCCCCTCACTGACGGCCTGATCGGCAGCGTCGAGCATTGCGGTAATCTGCTCGTCCCGGCCACCGCCGCCGCCACCGCCCGCCTGCTCAAGCTTTTGCATGAAAGCGTCGATCTGGCTGGGCGATTGCGCGCCCATGAAGCCATCGACGGGCTGGCCCCCGGAAAAACCGAACACCGCCGGGATCGACTGGACCTGAAGCTGTCCGGCAATTTGCGGGTTTTCGTCGATATTGATGCGGACCATGCGCACCTTGCCGCCGGTCTTGCGCACGGCGGCCTCAAGCTGTGGCCCGAGGGTCCGGCAGGGGCCGCACCAGGGCGCGGTAAACTGAACGACGACGGGCGTGGCTTGCGATGCCTCGATCACGTCGGTCATGAAACCCGCGTCGGTGCCGTCGATCACGACGTCTCCCGCACCATTCGCCGGCGTTGCACCACCCAATTCAAGCATCGGTTATCCTTACTATTTCGAGCGCGTCATGGTGGGGCTTCAAAATCAACCATCAAGGCGGTGTGGCCACACGCCGCGACGAACTGTTCCAACCCCTTGAATGAGATAGCAGTCGTTGCCTCATTGTGTAGGGGGTGGGCGTGAATCGTTTCAGCCTTTGCCAGAGCGGCGTCGAGGGCAAAGGTCACCCGCGGGGTCTCGCCCCGGTCATTTATAAGCGCAAACGGCGTCACCGCGCCGGGTTTTACGCCAAGCACCTCGTATAAAAGGTCAGGCTTGCCAAAGCTGAGCCGCGCGGACCCCAGCACCTTATGCAGCGCCTTCATATCGACGGCGCGATCCTCCAGACAACTGAGCAGGAACAGCGCGCCCTTCTTGTCCTTCAGGAACAGGTTCTTGATATGCGCGCCGGGCAGGTCGCCGCGCAGGGCACGGCTTTCCTCGACCGTGTGCAGGGGCGGATGGGTCACGGTGGTGGTCGCGATGCCAAGGCCATCGAGAAAGTCCATCAGGTCTTCGGGGCTTGCGGGCATCAGGCGGCCTCCAGTTCGCGAATGGCCTCGGCCTTGGCGAGCAGGCGCTCGGCGGCGGCGGCGTGCAGGTTCTCGACAATCTGACCATCGAGGACGGCGATGCCCTTGCCCCGGTCGCTGGCCTCGCGGAAGGCATCGACCTGTCGCCGCGCGAGGTCGAGGGCGGCCTCGTCGGGCGAGAAAACGTGGTTGCAGACCTCGATCTGAGCCGGGTGGATCAGCGTCTTGCCGTCAAAGCCCATGGCGCGGCCCTGTATGCAAGACTCACGCAGGCCGTTTGCGTCTTTAAATGCGTTATAAACCCCATCTATCACCGCCAATCCGTGGGCTTTTGCCGCCAGCAAACACAGGCCCAGCGCGGTGATAACCGGCTCTCGCATCGGCGTATGCTCGGCATTCAGGTCTTTCACCAGATCATTAGTGCCGAGGATGAAACAACCTAAGCGTGGGGTCGCGGCGGCTATCGAGGCCGCATTTAGCATCCCTAGCGGCGTCTCCATCATCGCCCAAATCAGGGTTTCGGGCCGCGAACGGTGCATGTGCATGGTGCGCTCGATATCCACAAGCTGTTGCGCCGACTCAACCTTAGGGATAAGGATCGCATCGGGACCGGCAGCGCAGGCAGCGGCCAGATCCTCCTGCCCCCACTGGGTATCGAGACCGTTGATCCGAATCACAACCTCGCGCGGGCCATAGCCTCCCTCACGCACCGCCGAGCAAACCAGATGCCGCGCATTGGCCTTTTCATAGGGCGTTACGGCATCCTCGAGATCGAGGATCAGCGCATCGGCAGGCAGAGACTTCGCCTTTTCGAGCGCCCGCTCCTTCGAGCCGGGCATGTAAAGGACGGAACGGCGGGGACGGTTAAGGTCGATCATGACCGGACTCTCGCTAGTGAATAATGCCAACGGTTCCTAGCGAATTTGTGCAGTGCGGGAAAGGATGTTGCGCAATTTATGCGCTAAACAGGCTGATAATTTCGGAAGTGAGGAAAATGGCGGAGACAGACGTAGATTCTACGAACCGCCTGTTTAACGAATTAGCAAATATCGAGACTGTGCTGCAACAGGCAGATATCGATATTTACGATCATCCCGAACCGTAGTTCGCCCGTTCAACGCCCGCCTTTGCGCGGGCGTTTTTGTATTTCCGATTTCAACCATTTTCCGTGCGCGGCCCCGCTGATTTCAACGGCGTTTTGTTGCACGCTCTCAACTATTCGAGCCTTATGACCCAACCGCCATCCGATAGCCCCTCGCGTTTATCGCTGCGCCTGACAGGTGAAGAGCGTCTTGCGCTTGAGAAGCTGTCAGGTGGTGCATCCTTGAGCGGCTACGTGCGGGCGCAGCTATTCGGCGAGACGACTGCCAAGCGCAAACGCGGCAGTAGTGATCGCCCTGTCAAAGATCATGCGGCACTGGCGCAGATATTGGCATTGCTGGGCCGCTCCGATATTTCCGCCTCCCTCTCATCCATCGCCAAGGCCGCGCAATCTGGCGCTCTGATATGGGACGAAGAGAGCGCCGCGACTCTGAATGAATGCCGCTCCGACCTTGCCGCCATACGCGCGTTGTTGATGAAAGCGCTGCGCGTCAAGGCAGAGTAACCCGCCATGATTCTAAAAGCATCCCAACGCAGCGGCGCGAAAGCGCTGGCGCTCCACCTCATGCGCGGCGAAGAGAACGAGCACGTCACGCTGCACGAATTGCGCGGGTTCGTCTCCGATGATCCGATTGCCGCGCTGAAAGAGGCGCAGGCCATCGCCAAAGGCACACGATGCCAGCAATTCCTGTTTTCTCTATCACTATCGCCCCCACCCAACGAGATCGTCCTCGTTGCTGTGTTCGAGCGCGCCATCGCCCAAGTCGAAACCCGCCTCAAATTGTCCGGCCATCCCCGCATGGTCGTCTTTCATGAGAAAGACGGACGCCGTCATGCCCATTGCGTCTGGAGCCGCATTGACGCCGAGCGCATGACAGCGGTGAATATGGCGCATTTCAAGATCAAGCTACGCGATATCAGCCGCGCCCTCTATTTTGAACACGGCTGGAAAATGCCCAAAGGATTGATGGACAGCGCCAAGCGCGATCCGCGCAATTTCTCATTGGCGGAATGGCAGGAAGCAAAACGCAGCGGCAAACATGCGGGTGACTTGAAAGAGATGATCCGTGAATGCTGGGCGGTATCCGATAATCGCGCAGCATTCACAGCCGCTATAAGTGAGCGCGGGTTTATTCTGGCGAAGGGCGACAGGCGCGGCCATGTTGCCGTTTACGCTGAAGGCGATGTTCTCTCCGTTCCCCGCGCCATCGGCATCCGCGTGAAAGATGTTGCTGCGAAGCTGGGCGATCCTGATGATTTGCCGTCCATCGCGGAGGCCAAATCCGCCTTCGCCCGCGATCTATCATCGAATTTCGCGCGCATGGCGCGACAGGTGTGCAGCAACAGTCAACGCCGCCGCGCGATGCTCAAAGCCAAACAGACCGATATGGTCCAACGCCACAAGGCCGCCCGTGCCGCGCTCTTCGCCAAGCAGGCTTTCGGCGCTCGTCAGGAAAACGCCATCCGTGCGGCACGCCTAAAATCCGGCCTGCGCGGTCTTTGGCAGCGCGTTACAGGGCAGCACAAGACTATCGAAGTGCAAAACCGACAAGAAGCCGAGAATGCCGCACGCAGGGATAACGAAGAACGCGATGCGTTGATTGCCAACCAGCTTACCGAACGCAGCCCCCTGCATAGACAGCTACGCGATCTACAGCGCGAAGCGCTTGGATTGGTTCGCTCACTACAGCGGGACCGGCGGCATTATCGCGAGGCATTACAACGCACGGAACCTGAAAAACCCGCGCGCCAACCACGATTATCAGCCCGCCCCAAACGCCGTTCACGGCGCAGCCGGACACAAGGCCCGACGCCCATGCCAGAGCCATAAGGCAGTTCTTGACCCGCAGTCGCAAAATAGTCCATAATAGACTATATGGATATCGAGGAGCACACGACAATCGCACAGATGATACAAAGCAAGGTCTGGACCATTGCCGAAGCGAAAGCGCGGCTGTCCGAAGTTTTACGCTGCGCTACTGACGAAGGGCCGCAGCGGATCGGAACCCGTAAATCCTATGTTGTGGTGCCCGAGGCGCTTTGGCGCGAAATAACCGATGCGGACGACAATCGCCAGCCCATGGGGCAGTGGCTACTGGAACATATGCCGCGTGAGGAAGGCTTGGTCATTCCCTCGCGCACCGAAACAGGCCGCGCCATTCCCTTTGCGAATGAATACGCCGATCCGCAGGGGGATGCGTGAGCGGTTATCTTCTCGACACGAATATCATTTCGGAAGTCACCAAACCTTCGCCCGAGCCAAGAGTCATCGATTTTCTGTACGAACAGCATGACCTCTGGATATCAGCTATAACCCTTCATGAACTGGCTTTCGGGATTGGCCTCATGCCTGGCGGCCAGCGGCGCAGCGCCATCGAAGATACCATCGCTGTCTTCACCGAAGCCTATCAAGATCGCATCATCGCGGTAGACAGAGACGAAGCTGATTGTGCCGCCGCTCTGCGCGCACAGGCGCAAAAATCCGGGAAGATCGTGCAGTTAGGCGATGCCCTGATCGCGGGAACAGCCAAAGCGCACGGGCTGGCCGTTGTCACGCGCAATGTCTCGGATTTCAAGGCGCTGGATATCCCACTCGTTAATCCTTGGCAGGCTTGAAAAATTTAAGCCGCTGCACTGCCTTTCCCACCTCGATTGGCGGCGCGTAATGCCTTGCGCTTGCGGAACTTTTCCATGCGGCGCTTGGCGACCAGCTTGACCAGATCATCATCCGTGTAATCCGCACTGTGCAGCACTTCGTCATGCCAGACCAAATAGTCGAGAACCTGTCCCAAGGCTTCGCCCGGATCATCCAGATTTTCCGTTTCCATACATTTGAGCGTATGGCACAGGAGTTCTTCGCGGTCTGCACCATAGTCATAGGCCAACGAGCGGTCATACCAATTCCAGACCAGCCGATAGGCGGTCACTTGGCGGCTCGCACCGTCAGGGAAGTCGAGGATGCGGGTCGCGGTGCGGAAGAGTTCGTCCTTCTCGCGGTCAAAGAGATAATTGAACATGATATCAGTATACTATGATGAGAATCGCCGATGCAAATTTGCGGCATTGCGTAGCAAACGCACCAAGATTTCCGTGAAAAATATCAGTATCTCTGAGGAATGGAACTCTTACTGTCCCAACTGGCAAGAAAGCGCGCTGAGATCGCGGGTGCGATCAAAAAGCACGAAGCTAGTATTGCGCAGGCCAAGCATGATCTGGCCCATATCAACGCGACCATCAATATACTTGAGGGTAGCGACGGAAGCCGCACGTACATCGTCTCTCAGGGCTTCTTTGCTAAAGGCGAGATTGCCACGATCTGCCAGCGCCACTTGACCGATGGCCCGCTGAATACCCGCGAACTGGCGGAACGGGTCATGTGCGAGAAGGGGCTGGACGTGTCAGACGGGCCGCTGCGCAATTCTGTGGTCTACAAAGTGGTTCAAGCGCTTCGCCATGCTGCGCGGCGCAGGGTGGTTGTGATGATCGAGAAGCGGGCCGGAATTTGCGTCTGGCGAAACGGCGATTAAGCCGCACCGCGCTGCCAGTATCCAGCCCAGCTACGCGATACAGGGGCCATAAGCGCCGCGCCCGTCAGTTTCTCCCAAAGCGCCTTGTTATCCATGCGGCGGGTATCTTCGCGCCATCCGGCTTCCGTGCTGTACTGGTGAAGGTGCTGCGGTGAAACGTGGTGATGCTGGCCCCGGATCATGCGGCGAAGGCGGGAGAAATAGCTTTCGACTTGGTTCGTACAGGCATAGCCGTCGCTGTACTGTTCCGAGTGGTTGATACGGGTGGTGGTGTAATAGGCGTGCAGGGTGTCCCAGTGCGCCGCTTCGTCGGCGTGCATGACGCTGTTAGGCTCGACACGAGCGAGGGCGTGCTGGACGCCAGCGGCTTCCGTCTTTTCAACGAAGGTCAGGGTGCGGCCCTGACGCTCGCGAAGGGCGATCACGACGCGGCGGTCGGCGTCCTTGTTCTCGGATAGGCGGCGATCCTTGCGATCTTCCTTGCGGTTCTCAGGGCGAACGTGACCGCCAACATGGCACCCGTCGATTTCAACGTCACCGGAGAGCATTACGTCGTCGCTGCCCATGCCCATGGCTTCGCGCAGCTTGTGGCACATCACCCAAGCCGTCTTGTGCTGTACGTCGAGGTCGCGGGCCATTTGCAGGGCGCTAATGCCTTTCGCAGCGTTCACGAACAGAGCAATCGCGGCCAGAATGTCGGTAAAGTCCAGTTTGCAGCTGGCGAAGATGGTGCCGCTGGTGACGCTGAATTGCTTATGGCAACCACGGCACTTCCACTTGCGGCGGGTGGTGATGAAATACGGTTCAACGCAGCCACATGCAGGGCAGTAGGCTTCGCCGTTGTTGTCAGCAAAGCGGATGGCGACGAACTGCTCCCAAGCCTTTTCCTCGCCCATTTTGAAGATGTCTTTGATCTTCAAGGTGCGGGCGGCGGCGGTAAGAAGGAAGTTGGTTTCGCGTGGTATTGGTGAAAGTCCCTATATACGGTGTCTGTGTCACTATATATAGGGATTGTATGTCGCGATTGCAAGGGTTATATCCTCATATATCAGGATATTTCTTGAAAGGTGATGATATGCCCAAACCCGCCAGCGATGCAGAATGGACCACCAGAGCCAAAAACCTCATTCGTTCAGAGTTGACGCGGAAGGGCGTTACCTACGCCCAGCTATCGGAATTGCTCGCTGGAATCGGCGTTCAGGAAAACGAGAAGAACATCGCCAACAAGATCGGGCGAGGGACGTTCAGCATGGTTCTGTTTATGCAGTGCATGGAAGCGATAAGGGTGGATCAGGTTAGGCTCTAGTCGTCGTCTGGCAGTTCGATAACATCGTGTATGTGGGTGATGCGGTAGGCGACTGCTCGACCGCCCTTCTTTTCAATATTCACGTCAACGAAAAAGCCCAGTTTATATATGTTGCGGTCGCCTGATACCATTTCATCTTTGATTTTTTGTCTAGCTAAATCAGAGGCATACAAGACAGCAAGCGGCTTATCCGAAACGCTCTCTATGATTGCCTTGTCACCTGGCTTTTCAGAGTTTTTCTTGGTGCTTTGATAGAAAACCATCAGGCTGTTTTCGACTATCTCGGACGCTTTACCTTCGATTTCAACTATATGCTCGTTGATCTCTCTAATGGCTTTCTTCGCTTCTTTAGTGCGGAAGGACATGAACACCTTCACGTCGCGCTTTCCGTCTTCGTATCTTACGGTTTTAAATTCAGCGGAGCCGTTGGGATCATTCGCAACGGCAGTCACAGCCTGCATGACTTCGCCTAATTCAGTCTTGCTGCCTATGTCTGCACGCCGCCCTCGCAGGTACGGCTGGACACGCGTTTTATAAAACTCCGAAAATTGGCGGACGATTATCACTTGGTCCATCCCCGAGACCATCGTTGTGGCAACGGGAATCAGTTCCGCGATCATTGACCCTTCGCGGACTTCCTTCACATAGATGCCAACCTCGTCAGCAAAACGTTTGTCATCCTGCGACCTGAGGTATCGTTCAAACTGCGCCCCAAGCCCGGCGAATGTCGCGACAAAATCCTGAATCGCTACCGGCTTCTGTAGGTCCAGCCTGATTTCTAGTGAAGCGAGGTCGTTCTGCATGTAAGCAGCATAAGGCACAACTTTACGTTTTTGCCAGCCGTTAGTTTCGATACTCATTTCGCTGTCTCCAACGGCTTGGTGCGTTTGCTACGCAATGCCGTTTCTTGGAGCAGTTCGCCGATTTCCCGCGCCGCAAGAAGGACGGCATTACCTTCGAGGCGGTCAATCGGCTTTTGACGCAGCAGCTTTACGCCGGAATCGTTGAAGTTGCCCGATGGGGCGTCAGTCCCCGCGAGGGCAAGCACGAACCGCTGGTTTCCAAAGAGACATGGGCGAAGATTCAGGAACGCCTGAACGCCAAGCAAGCCGTTGCGCCCGTCCGCAAGGATGCCAGCGAGGATTTTCCATTACGGGGATTTGTGGCTTGCGCGTGCTGTGAGCAGCCTATGAGCGCCGCATGGGCAAAAGGGCGCAACAAGCGCTACGCCTATTATTCCTGCTTCACCAAGGGATGTCCCGAACGCCGCAAATCCATTGCCAAGGATAAGTTGGAACAGCGTTTCGACACGCTGATCAAATCCTTGCGCCCGAGCCGCAGTCTCTTCGACATGAGCCGTGCCATATGGCGCGATCTATGGGAGGCACGCGGCATGAAGGTCGAACAGCGCACCAAGAGCATCGCGGGCGACCTGAAAAAGATCGGCAAGCAGATCGACCTGTTTCTGGATCGCATCGTCAACACCGACAGCCCGACTGTCATCAGCGCCTATGAAGCTCGTATCCGCGATCTGGAGCATGAGCGCCTGCTTCTGAGCGAAAAATCGCGTAAAAAGCACGAGCCGCAGACCTCATTCGAGGGAAGTTTTCGAACCGCGATGAATTTTCTCGCAAACCCTTGAAAACTATGGGCTTCCGAGCGTCTTGATGACCGCAGATTGGCGTTGAAACTGGTGTTTTCAGGCCCGATCACCTATTGTCGCGAAAAGGGCTTTCGAACCGCGAAAACCACCTTTCCCTTCAAGGCTTTAGCTGATCTTGAAGACCCTGAAAATGAAATGGCGGACCCAGTAGGATTCGAACCTACGACCTTCGCCTTCGGAGGGCGACACTCTATCCAGCTGAGCTATGAGTCCGTTGGCATTAGTCTTAGCGGAAGGCGAGGGAGGGTGCAATCGCCTTGCGTTGGCGCTATGTAGGCGGCGTTGGCGTCTGGCTGGGGTCTCCATGGGCGAAATCGATATAGACGGGCTGGGCGAGGATGATGCGCGGGCCGAACTGGCGCGGCTGGCGGGCGAGATTGCCTATCACGACGCGCGCTATCACACCGAGGATGCACCGGAGATCAGCGACCGCGACTATGACGCCCTGCGCCGCCGCAATGCCGCCATCGAGGCGAAATTCCCGCATCTGATCCGCGAAGACAGCCCGACCCATCGGGTCGGTGCCCCGGTCGCCGAAGGGTTCTCGAAAATCGCCCATACCGTGCCGATGCTGTCCCTCGGCAATGCCTTTGACGGCGAGGAGGTGGCGGAATTTGCCGCGCGGGTGCGTAAGTTTCTGAAGATGGACGAGGACGCGCCGCTGGCCTTTACCGCCGAGCCGAAGATCGACGGCCTTGCTCTTTCTCTACGCTATGAGAATGGCAACCTGGTTCAAGCCGCCACCCGAGGCGACGGGCGCGAGGGCGAAAATGTCACCGCCAACGCCCGCACGATCGCCGATGTGCCGCGGAACCTGATCGGCGACGATGTGCCTGAAATCTTCGAGGCGCGGGGTGAAGTTTATATGTCCCATACCGATTTTGCCGATCTCAACGCGCGCATGGCCGAGGAATCGGGCAGGGTCTTCGCCAACCCGCGCAATGCCGCCGCCGGATCGCTACGCCAGCTCGATTCAACCGTCACAAAGGCCCGCCCCCTGCGGTTTTTCGCCTATGGCTGGGGCGAGGTGCAGGGCACGCTGGCCGAAACTCAATCGGCGGTCATCGCCGCCATGGGACGCTGGGGTCTGACCGTTAACCCACGCATGAACCGCTGTGATAGCGTCGAGGATATGCTGGACTATCACCGGGCGCTCGAGGCCGACCGCGCCGATCTCGGTTATGACATTGACGGGGTGGTCTACAAGGTCGACAACCTCGCGCTGCAAGGGCGGCTGGGCTTTCGCTCGCGAGAGCCGCGCTGGGCCATCGCGCATAAATTCGCCGCCGAAGTCGCCACTACAGTGCTGGAGGCCATTGAAATTCAGGTCGGGCGCACCGGCTCGCTGACCCCGGTCGCCAAGCTGCGGCCTGTAACCGTGGGCGGGGTCGTGGTGTCGAACGCGACCCTGCATAACGAGGACTATATCAAGGGCATCGGCGGCAAGGGCGAGCCGCTTCGCGAGGGCCGCGACCTGCGCCCCGGCGATACGGTGCAGGTCTATCGCGCGGGCGATGTGATCCCGAAGGTCGTCGATGTGGACCTGTCTAAGCGGCCCAAGAACAGCGCGGCCTTCATCTTCCCGGACACCTGCCCCCAATGCGGCTCCGATGCCGTGCGCGAGGAGGGTGAGGCGGTGCGCCGCTGTGTCGGCGGACTGATCTGCCCGGCCCAGGCCGTCGAGCGGCTGAAACACTTCGTGTCGCGCAATGCCGCCGATATTGACGGCCTCGGCGCAAAACAGATCGAGGCGTTCTGGCAGGATGGCTGGATCAAACAGGCCGCCGACATCTATATGCTGGAAGAGCGTTATGGCGGAGACGGGCTGCAAGCCCTGAAAAACAAGGAAGGCTGGGGCCCGCGCTCTGCCGAAAACCTGTTTCGGGCCATCGACGAACGCCGGACGCTGCCGCTGGACCGGTTTCTCTTTGCCCTCGGGATTCGCCATGTGGGAGAGGGCACCGCCGCCCTGCTAGCGCGCAGTTACCTGAGCTGGGACGCCTTTCGTAATGCGATGGAGGCCATCGCCGCAGGTGATAAATCAGCCCACGATGCGCTAATCGACATTCACAGAACTGGGGACAGCCTAGCGAAGGCGCTGGCCGCGTTCTTCGGTGAGGCGCATAACCAAGACAGCCTGGACGCTCTGCTCTCCCAAGTTACCGTAGAGGATGCAGATCCACCTAACGTAGAAGGCGTACTGGCGGGCAAGACAGTAGTGATCACCGGAACTCTTCAACACAAGAGTCGGGACGAAGTAAAAAAAGATGCCGAAGCCGCTGGGGCAAAGGTCAGCGGGTCGGTCTCGGCGAAGACCGATTATCTGCTGGCAGGGGAAAAAGCGGGCTCAAAGCTGAAAAAAGCCGAAGAACTGGGCATTAAGGTACTAACGGAAGACGACTGGCTGGCGCTGATCGGCACCTAGAGCATAAGATGGCCTGAAATTTGCCGGACAGCGAATATGAAACACGCTTTGTCAACGTTCGTCCCTCATAAAGCGTTACAATGGGCGCGGAGAAGTCGTGATCGATAAACCAAGTCAAAGGTGGAAGCGGCGAGGCCGCAGCAAAACCAAGCGCCGTCGGCGCGAGGCTTTGTTTGCCTTGGTCATTTTTCTGCTGACCGTGCTCATCATCTACATGCTGACCCGCACCAAACCGCCCGGACCCGAAGGCCCGTTTGCCGAGGCGGTCTATGCCGTCTTCCCGGAGGCGGACCCGCTGGCGATCGAAACGCGGTACAAAGAAGATGTGCCAAGTACCGCAACGATACACTTGCCCGCCGACCTGATCGACGCGCCGCGTGGTATCGGCGACCCGTTCGAGCGGCTCGGCAAGCAGTTCGGCGGGTCTGGTCGCGTCTTGCGCGGGCCGGAAATGGCACGGCGGCTGGAAGCGCTCGGCAATGTCGTGCTGCCCAAGGGTCTGGCGCGGTGCCATACGTATGAGGTCGGCGAAATTTCCACCACCTCGGATGCCCCACGCCAGATGCGGCGGTTGTATCTCTATCTCAATCCGGGCTGCGAATAGCTTTCAAAGCCCGCGCCTGCCCTGTATCGAAAGGGTATGCGTCCCGAGATTCTGTTCCCCCTGTTCGCCGAGGCGATCAAGCTGGAGGGTGTCGGCCCCAAGACCGCGCCGCTTTATGAAAAGCTGGGCGTCAAGCGGGTGGTCGATGCCTTGTTCCTTGCGCCATCGGGTGTGATCGACCGGCGCTTGCGGCCCTCGGTTCAGGGCGCGGTCGAGGGGGCAACGGTCACGGTCAAGGTGACGGTGGGCAAGCACAGCCCGCCCGGACGTCGGGGCGCGCCGTACCGAATCACGGTGCGCGACGAGACGCTGGATTTCGTGCTCGTGTTTTTCCACGCCCATTCCGAATACCTGTTGCGCATTCTGCCCACCGGCGAGCAGCGGATCGTCAGCGGCAAGATCGAGCTGTATGACGGCATCGCCCAGATGCCGCATCCCGACATGATCGTCGATCCCGAGGAGGGCGACGCCCCGGATGGGTTCGAGCCGGTCTATCCCGGTACGGCGGGCCTCAACCAGAAGGCGATCTCCAAGGCGGTGCGCTCGGCCCTCGCCGCCGCGCCAGACTTACCCGAATGGCAGGACGCCGCGTGGCTGGAAAAGCAGGGCTGGCCTGACTGGAACTCGGCGATTGCGGCCCTGCACGCGCCGGAAAGCGCCTTTGACATCGAACCGCAGGCCCCCGCGCGCCAACGGCTCGCCTATGACGAATTGCTGTCGCATCAGCTTGCCTTGGCCTTGGTGCGGGCGCGGCGGCGACGGATGAGAGGGCATGCCACCGCTGGCGATGGGCGCTTGCGGGCGCAGGTGATGGCCGCCCTGCCCTTTTCGCTCACCGGGGCACAGGACCGGGCCATCTCCGAAATTCTCGGCGATATGGGACAGGACAAGCGGATGCTGCGCCTGCTCCAAGGGGATGTGGGCGCGGGCAAGACGCTGGTCGCGTTTTTCGCCATGCTCAACGCCGTCGAGACGGGGGCGCAGGCCGCCCTGATGGCCCCGACCGAAATCCTCGCGCGCCAGCATCTCGCGGGGCTGGAGCCGCTTTGTGAGACGGCGGGGCTGCGCATCGCGCTGCTGACCGGGCGCTCGAAGGGCAAGGAGCGCGAGGCTCTGCTGAGCGAGATTGCCGATGGCAGCATCGACATCGTCGTCGGCACCCATGCCCTCTTCCAGTCCGATGTGACCTTCCAAGCCCTGCGCCTCGCGGTGGTGGACGAACAGCACCGTTTCGGCGTCAACCAGCGCAACGAGTTGGCCGAAAAGGGGGCCGGGGCCGACATTCTGGTGATGAGCGCGACGCCGATCCCGCGCACGCTGGCGCTGGCCGGGTATGGCGATATGGATATTTCGGTGCTGGACGAGAAGCCGCCGGGCCGCAAACCCATCGAGACGCGCATGGTCAGCCTCGCGCGTTATGATCAGGTGGTCGAAAGCCTGCGCGCCGCCCTCGCGCGGGGGGCGCGGGCATATTGGATTTGTCCATTGGTGGAGGAATCGGACGTTATCGACCTCGCCGCCGCCGAGGACCGCGCCCGCGCCCTGCGCCGTGCCTTTGGCGAGGACGCGGTCGCCCTGACCCACGGTAAGCTGAAACCGGCGGAAAAAGACGCTGCCATGGCTGCCTTCAAGGCCGGGGAATGTCAGGTTTTGGTGGCAACGACCGTGGTCGAGGTCGGCGTCGATGTGCCCGAGGCGACGATCATGGTGATCGAACACGCCGAACGCTTCGGCCTCGCGCAACTGCATCAGTTGCGGGGCCGGGTCGGGCGCGGCACGGGCGAATCAAGCTGTGTTTTGTTGTATCAGGGGCCGCTGGGCGACTCGGCGCGGGCGCGCCTCGCCGTGCTGCGCGAGACCGAGGACGGGTTCCGCATTGCCGAAGAAGACCTGAAGCTGCGCGGGGCCGGTGACCTGCTTGGCACGGCGCAGGCGGGGTTGCCCAAGACCCGCATCGCCGATCTCGCCGTGCACGAAACGCTGATGGAAGTCGCCCGCGACGACGCGCGGCTGATCGTCAGCCGGGATGCGGACCTGAAGACCGAGCGCGGCGAGGCCCTGCGCACCCTGCTCTATCTCATGGGCCGCGACGAGGCGATCAAGTACCTCGGCGCGGCGTGAATCGCGCTGTGCCGCGCCTCAGTTGAGGGTCAGGCCGCCATCGCCGATCATGACGAAGGCCGCCCAGTAAATCGGGTGCGACGTTTTCGGATCACTACGCAACTGGGCCTGGGCCGCACGCAAGGCCGAGGAGAAAGTGCGGTTGCCCTGGCCGATCTCGCGGTACATGGCCGTCGTCAGTTCTTGGGTCTGCTCGCTGAACACCGCCCAATGACTGGCCATCACCGCCCGTGCACCTGCCGCGAAGAACGCGCGGGCGAGGCCCGACAGACTGTCGCCGCCCGCACCGATGTCATCGCGAACCGCTGGCCCTGCGGTCTCACAGGCCGAAAGCACAACAAGCTGTGCATCCATCTTCAGGCCACGAATATCGAGGGCCGTCAGCAGCGGATCCGTCGAATTGGCGGTCACGGAAACCGACAGGGCCGGCTCACTGATACAATCCGGCGTTGGCCAGAGCAGGCCATGGGTCGCGAAATGAACGATCCGGTAATCGGCGAGAAAATCCTTATCCTGCTCGAAAGCCGCTTTTGTGAATTCACTCCCCAATCGCACCGATTCCGGCGCGCCGAGGGCTTCGGCGATCATGCGCGCTTCGATGGCTGTTTCCGGCAACGGCTCCAGATTGGCCACCGCTTCGGCAATCGCGCGGCAATTATCGTCCAGACCATAAAGGTCGAGGAAGGAGCTGACACTCGCACCGGGCGTGAAATCGCCGAAAGTAATCACCGGATTCGTGGCCGCCGACTGTCCGGCCCGCCCGCGAATATCCACAAGGTTACGGGGCGACGGGACATAGCTGATGTCCGATTGTGCCCCGAGCCATGCGATATTGCGATAGTCGCCGTTGCGCCACGCGGCACTCTGCGCGCCGTCGGGTTCCTCAACGACCAACATCTCCATCGGCAGGCTGGCCATCGGCCCGGAAACCGCAAAGATCAGGCTGTCAAACTCGCTGAGTTGCGGGCCGATTTCGCCCAGCAGCACTTGATAGGCCAGATGTCCGACCTCAGCATCGAAGTTGCGGAATTCGTTGCTCTCGTTCACCTCGACATAGCCGCGCATGGCCGCAATCGTCTGCGGCACGGCCTCTGCCGGGATTTTCACGTTCGAAACTTCGACCGAGTCTTTTTCCACGAGGAAGATGATGTTCCGCGGCTGGATCACCAACACCTGAACCAGTGCTTCATTTGGCTTCAACACCGCTTGCACATCGGCGAGGGAGGTCGGCGCGTCGAGCGTCGCACGATAGGAGGGGGCCAGCCGGTCGCGCGCCTCCAACGCCGCATCCAGCGCCCGTTCCGCATCGGCAACCTGCTGGGCAAGGCTCGCCTGGGCATCCGGCGCTGCAAGGGTGTCGAATTTCGCCTGCACCTGCGCAGCTTTCAGCAAGCCGTAGGTATCATTGGCCGATTGCCAACTGCGCACGGCGCGCGCGGCCTCGCTGTCGCCTTCGGAGAACAGCGCCGCTGCGCCCGAAATCGTCTTCGCGGCAACCGAACTGCGCACGATCTGTGCCGCGCGGAACATCTGCGCGTTCAATTCCTGCGCACGGGACGGGTCGCGCGAACGCACGTCGAGCGCCAGCTGGAAAAACGACCAGACGGTTTCCGAACGGATCGGAACCGGGTTTTCCTCGTACACACTGAAGGCTCGGCCATAGGTCGCCAGGGCGGCGGTGGCGTCGCCATCCTCGGCCTCGGCCTTTGCCTGCACCAGCAAGGCCCGCGCGCCAAGGGGCGTTCCGGGCAGCAATTCGTTAAGGCTCTCGGCGGCGCGGGCGGCGTTGCGCCGTGCTGAACTCGGATTGCCGCGCTCCAGCTCTACCACCGCCTTCTGGATCAAAAAGCGCGGTAGATAGGCAGCCGAGGCGCTCGGCACCGTTCCGATCAGGTTGATCGCCTTGTCGATGGCGGCCTCGGCTTCGGAGAGGCGCTGTTCGCGGGGAATCGATTTGTCCTTTGACGACGCAAGCGAGATCGACCGCACATATTCGGACGAGGCGATCCCGACCCGTTTGCGCACCGATGCCTGATCCGGCGCGAACAGGTCATCGAAGGCAATCGTCCCGAGATCGGTGGCGGAGTCGGTTTGCAGCAAGGTGCTCAACTCACCGAATGCTTCGGATTCTTCGACATCCTGGCCGCGGTTCAAAGCATCCTGGACGCGGAAGTTCTTGAGCAACAGCACCTCGTCCGACCGCGGATTGGTCTGGGCGTCGAGGGCATCCTGAGCGCTTTCAAAGGCGGCTTCGGCAAGGCGGAACTGCTCCTGATTGCTCAGGGCAAGACCTTGACTGGCCAGCAGAAACGCCCGGGAGGGCGAGTCGGGACAGCGCGAAGCCACATCCGCCGAATCGTAGAGGGCGATGAGACGCGCGAACTTCTGGTCCGCCTGGGCAAAGCTGAACGAAAAGCTGTCGCGCTGGGCCGTCAGGCTGAGGGATTTGACCTCTTGGCACAGGCTGGCAGTATCGGTCGGATCGAAGGCGGTTTCCTTCGGCGCTTCGTTACAGGCGGCCAGCCCGGCTATCGCAAGTGCCGCAAGCGCCGCGCGGTGAGCTATCATCACTGTACCTCCAGGGACGAAACCTGCTCGCCCTCCGTTTCATTGGAATTCGCAGGCTCGTCCTCGTCTTCGTCGTCATCATCCTCGTCGGAGATGTCGGTAGAGAAGACGCTTGGCAGACCCCATAGTTCTTCGTTGCCGAAGCTGAGGAACAGTTGCTCGATCTGATCTTCGTCGAGGACGAAGACCAGCTCGGGGGCCAGATCGACAAGCCGCAGAACATTTGCCTGGGTCAGCGCCGAACAACTGTTCGGATCGCCGATCAGGCAGTTGTTGAAGCGACTGCGACCGCTTTGGCTGGCATTGGCCGAAAGTCCGGCTGCACTGGACCGAATGGTGCCCAATTCACCGAAGAGATCGAGCGTGCCGGCACCGGTATAGCTGAACCCGTTAGCTTCCAGAATACTGAGACCGAAATACTCGTCGCGGCTGTCGAACACCTGCTCAAGGGAGGCCGGAACGATAATCAGAGTCGACCCCGTCCCTCCCTCGATCATGAGCGTGTCGGAGAAGAAGATGTCGTTCGTGTTGCGCGTGTCGATGACATAATCGGTATTGGCAAGCATCTCGAGCGTTTCGAGCGCCAAGGGGTCCGCCAGTTCGTCTGCGCTGACAAGGCGGGTACCCGCGATGCCGAAAACAACGTCCCGCGCGCCGGTGATCGTTACATCGCCGAGGCGCGACGACCCGCCCAGAACTTCGCTGATCTGGATCAACGTAGAACCTGGACCCGTGGTCATGTCATCGGTCCCCGACAAGTTCAGGTTGCCGCCGAGGGGAGTTTCAGAGTCAATCGGCGCATTGATCAACAACCTGCCCCCCGCCGAGTGAAGCGTCCACTCGCCCGGACCGTTTTGCGTGCTATCGGCGATCACATAGCCAGTGCCCGCGCCTGCATCAAAGGGGTTATCGTGATCGGCGCCAGACCCGACTAGTCTAAAGCCGCCTGAGTCACTGATTGTGACACTTCTCGCATCGCTCAGCTCAAGCGTTTCGTTGAAATTGTTATCGGCATTGCCGAGGTCGATCACGCCATCGCTCGCATCATTCGTAACGATTATGGCCATGCCGCCAACGGTAACGATATTCTCGGCAGCCATACCTTGGCGGATATCGCCATCGGCTCTGGCTTCAAGATCACCGTCAACGATGAGGGCTGAAGTGGATGCAAGGGTGATATTTCCACCAGCATCCGCCATCGCGTTGCCACCGACGTCACCGCTGATTAGCGCATCCGTCCCCGCATCGGCTTCGGCGTCGCCTCCAACGGTGCCGATGATTGTTGCAGTAGTCCCGGCATCCGCCATTGCGTTGCCCGTGACGTCGCCGCTGATCAGCGCATCCGTCCCCGCATCCGCGTCGGCATTGCCGCCTACGGTGCCGATGATCGACGCCGTGCCGTTTGTCGCATTGGCTGTTGCCGTGCCGTCGACGGTCGTGACGGTCTGAGCGCCGATGGCGGCGTTCTCGCCTGCGGTTGCTCTCGCGTCGCTGGTGACTGTGCCGTCTATATTAGCATCGTCGCCAGCCGTTGCCGAAGCGCTGCCGCCGACAGTGCCCGTGATCGTCGCATTACCCCCAGCATCCGCCATCGCGTCGCCGGTGACGTCGCCGCTGATCAGCGCATCCGTTCCCGCACCCGCGTCGGCATTGCCGCCTACGCTGCCGGTGATCATGGCAGTAGTACCGCCGTCCGCCATAGCGTCGCCCGTGACGTCACCGCTGATCAGCGCATCCGTTCCCGCACCCGCGTCGGCGTCGCCTCCAACGGTGCCGGTGATCGTTGCAGTAGTCCCGGCATCCGCCATTGCGTTGCCCGCCACGTCACCGCTGATCAGCGCGTCCATCCCCGCATCCGCGTCGGCATCACCGCCTACGGTGCCGATGATCGACGCCATGCCGTTTGTCGCGTTGGCTGTTGCCGTGCCGTCAACGGTCGTCGCGGCTCGAGCACCGATGGCGGCGTTCCCGCCTGCGGTTGCTGTCGCGTCGCCGATGACTGTGCCGTCTATATTCGCATCGTCGCCAGCAGTTGCCGAAGCGCTGCCGCCGACAGTGCCCGTGATCGTCGCATTGCCCCCGGCATCCGCCATCGCGTTGCCCGTCACGTCGCCGCTGATCAGCGCATCCGCTCCAGCGGTCGCTGAGGCGTTCGATCCAACGGTGCCCGTGATCGTCGCGTCATTGCCGGCATCGGTTATCGCATGACGACCAACGGTCCCTGTGATCGTCGCATCGAGTGCGCCCGTGGCGGTGGCATTTCGGGCCACACTGCCCTGGATGCTGGCGCTGTCAGCGGACGAGACCGCTTCGGCATCCAGGCCAATGCCGGTCATGGTCGCGCCCATGGCATCGGCCCGATTGTCGCCGATGATTGCCGCCGTCCCCATTCCGAGCGCCGTTGCCCGTCGACCGACATATCCAGTGATCGTCGCCGCATTGCCCGTCGAGGCGTCTGCCCTGGCATTGCCATCGACAAACCCGGTGATCGAGGCATCGCCACCAAGAGCCGTCGCCGTGGCGCTGCCCTCGACGATGGTGCTGCCGCCTCCGCCGATGGTGGCGTCGGTGCCGGCGCTGGCCGTTGCGTTTGCGCCGATGGTGCCGTCGATCAGCGCATTGCGCCCGGCCTCCGCTATCGCTGCACCGCCGACGGTTGTCACGTCGATGATCGCATCCTGGCCCGCTTCGGCCCGCGCCTGTCCACCCACATCGCTGTTGATGATGGCGTCGAGGCCGTTGGTGTCGTCCGTTCTCGCCGTCGCATTCCCGGCAACCGTCGTGGCGCGGTTCGTGCCGATGGAGGCGGACTGGCCTGCATCAGCGGTCACGTTCAGCCCGACTGTCCCGTCGACGGAGACGCTTTGGCCCGCATCTGCCCTGACATTGCGAGTAATGTCACCGTCAACGACGATGTCGCCGCCAGCTGTCGCGAACACATCGCCGCCAACCGTGCCGTCGACCCCTATGTTGTTGCCTGCATTGGCCGAGACGTCGCC
>CALGNO010000049.1 GCA_937958625.1 uncultured Neomegalonema sp. | reverse complement strand
CTCGTCGATCTTTTCCTCGAAAAGCAGAACGACTGGCGCACATCGGAAAATCCGCTGGACGAGTTGAAGCGTCTGGCGCGCCTCGGCGGTCTTGGCAGCGAGCAGATCGACGCGTGCATCAGCGATCAGGATTTGGGGCAGAGCATTGTCGACCGCGCGCGGATCGGACAGGACGTGCTCCAGGTTCGCGCCACACCGACCGTGCTGATAAACGGCGAGAAATTCGCGGGCGATCTGACCCTTGAAAACTTCACAGCCCGCATCGACGAACTGCTGGCCGAGTAAAACGCCTCATCGCTCGCGGCGGTCCATTCCATCGGATCGTCGCAAGCGTTAACCATTGCGATTACACACGCTTACCAGCGTTTCTTTGCATGACATATCCTCTATACGGTATGTCGGGCGTCAAAATACACAACATGTCGTTGACAGGTTTCCGGGGCGTCAGTACCTTTCGGGCATAATAAATGATGCCGGTGAGGCACTTCGTGAAGTTCACGAATCTGAGGCTTTCGGGGTTCAAATCCTTCGTCGACCCGACAGAACTGGCGTTGAAGCCGGGGCTGACGGGTGTGGTCGGCCCGAATGGCTGCGGTAAATCCAATCTGCTCGAAGCCATGCGCTGGGTGATGGGCGAAAGCTCGGCCAAATCCATGCGCGGTGAGGGCATGGATGACGTGATTTTCGCCGGTGCCGCGACCCGTCCCGCGCGGAATTTCGCCGAAGTCTCCCTGATGATCGACAATACCGACGGCCTCGCGCCGCCCCAATTCGGCGGGGTCGAAACGCTGGAGGTCGCGCGGCGCATCACCCGCGATGTCGGGTCCACCTATCGCGTCAATGGCAAGGAAAACCGCGCCCGCGATGTGCGGATGCTGTTCGCCGATGCCGCCAGCGGGGCGCAGTCTCCGGCGCTGGTTCGCCAGGGCAAGATCGGCGAGTTGATCGCCGCCAAACCCACCGGACGCCGCCGGTTTCTGGAGGAGGCCGCCGGGGTCTCCGGCCTGTATGTGCGGCGACGCGAGGCGGAGCTGAAACTCAAGGCGGCGGAGGAGAATCTGCTGCGCGTCGATGACGTGCTCCAGCGCCTCGATACCCAGATCGCCTCGCTGAAACGACAGGCGCGACAGGCTGAACGCTATACCCGCCTCAGCGAAGACATCGCCGAGGCGTCGGCGCTTTTGGTCTGGTTGCGATACGCCGAGGCCGACGCCGACTCCACCGCCGCCAGCGCCCGCCTTTCCGAAGTCACCCTCACCGTCGCCGCCACAACCGCCGCCGCCGCCAGTGCCAGCAAGGCCCGCGACGCCAGCAGCGAAACCCTCCCTGACTTGCGCGAAGAAGTGGCGATTGCCCAGGCGGTGCACGCCCGCCTCGCCGCCCGCCGCGATGGCCTCGATGAAGAAGCAGAGCGGGCGCGCTCGACCCTCGCGCGGCTCGAATCAGAGGTCGTGCGCCTCGAAAATGACCTTGGTCGCGAAACCGAACTGTCCGCCGATGCCGTGCGCGCGCTGGAAGAGTTACGGCAGGAACGCGACGGCCTCAGCGGCACGGGCGTCGATGCGGGCCGAATCGACGAGGCAACCGCCGCCGCGCAGACCGCCGCCACAGCCGTCGGCGAGGCCGAGTCTAGTCTCGACACCCTGTCATCCCGCGCCGCCGCCGCCAGTGCCGAACGATCTGCTGCCGAACGCGCACAGCAAGAGGCGCAGCGGGCGCTGGCCCGCATCGAGGATGATCTCGCGCGCCACGAGCCTCGACTGGCGACGCTGGATGCCGAAATTGCCGACGCCCGCGCCAAGCTCGATACCGCCCGTAAGTCCGACGAGGAGGCGAAACGCGCCGCCGACGATGCCCCCGACCGCATCGAAGAAACCCGCACGGCTCGTGCCTCTTACGAAGAACGCGAGACCGAGGCCCGCGCGGCACTCGGCACAGCCCGCGCGACCCGCAATGCGCTGGGGACGGAATTGGAGGCGCTTGAAAGGGCGCTTGCCGCCGAGAACGCGACCGATATGGGGGCCGCCATCGTCACCCGGATGCGGGCGGCACCGGGCTATGAAGCCGCGCTCGCAGCGGCGCTGGGCGAAGATGCCGCTGCGCCTGAAATGCAGGCTTTTTCGGAAAAGGCGCGGGGTTGGCTCGCGCTCAAACTGCTCGGGTCCAGCCCATCGGTCGGCGAGCCGCTTTCGGCCCACGTAAAGGCCCCTGAGGCCCTCGCCCGCCGTCTCGCCGTCACCGCCGTCGTGCCCCGCGAAAAGGGACCGGAGGCGCAAAAATCCCTGAAACCCGGCCAGCATCTTGTCAGCCCCGAGGGCGATCTGTGGCGTTGGGACGGGTTTTTCAGCGGTGCCGAGACGCGCGCCGATGATCCGGCAACGATTCGCCTCGCGCGCCTGAACCGTGTCGATGCCCTGCGCACCGAAATCGAGAGCGCAGATGCCTCGGTCGAGCACGCAAAGCGCAGCCTCGACCAACTGGAACGCGCGCTCGCCGACGCCGTTCTGGCAGAACAAAACGCCCGCGCCCAGCGCCAGCAAGTGCATGATAGCGCCGCCGTCGCCGCCCGCGCCGTTGCCGATGCCGAAGCGACGCTGGCGCGCCTGACCGCCGCCCATGCCCAGACCGCTGAGACCGTCGAGGTCGCCCGCGCCGCCGCCGAGCGCAATCGGCAGACCGAGGCGACCGCGTCGAAAGCACTGGCCGAAATCGGCGACCCAACCGACCTGCGCGAACAGGCCGCCTCCGCCAAGGCCGCGCTGACGGAGCTGCGCCAGACCCATGACGCGGCCCGCGCCGTCCGCGACGAGCTTGTCGCCACCGAACGCAGCCGCGCCGCGCGTGTCGATGCCCTCGCGCGCGATCTCGCGAATTGGGAGGCGCGGGCCGAAAAAGCCGTCGGTCGAATCGATGACCTGAAAACCCGGCTCCAGGCCGTGCGCGCTGAACGAGACGCCGCCCGCGCGGCCCCCGAAGAGGTCGCCGCCCTGCGTGACGCCCTTGCCGGTGATCTGCAAGCGGCGGAGGCGCGGCTGGTCTCGGCTCGCGATGGCTTGTCGGCTGCCGAAGGCGCCGCGCGCAGTGCCGCCAAGGCCGACTCCGATGCCGCCTCGGCCCTCGCCGCCGCCCGCGAGGCCCTCGCCCGTGCCGATGCTGTCACCGAGGCCGCCGCCCAGCGCCGGGATGCCGCCGCCGCCGCCTTGCGCGATGAAACCGGCGCGGCACCGGAGGACGTCGCGGCCCGGTTTGCGGAAACCGACCTCACGGGCTCCGGCGTCGCCGAGGTCGATGCCCGCCTGTCCAAGCTGAAAATGGACCGGGAGCGCCTCGGTGCCGTCAACCTGCGCGCGACCATCGAAATCGAAGAAGCGCAAGCCGAACGCGAAACCCTCGGCACCGAGCGCGACGATTTGGAAGAAGCCATCGCCAAACTGCGCAAGGGCCTCGCCGAGTTGAACAAGGAAGGTCGCACGCGCCTCTTGGCGGCATTCGAGGAAGTGAATCGCAATTTCACCGGCCTCTTCACGCACCTGTTCGGCGGCGGCACGGCGCGGCTGGAACTGACCGAATCCGACGACCCGCTGCTGGCCGGTCTCGAAATCATGTGCGAGCCGCCGGGCAAGCGCCTGCAATCCCTGTCGCTGATGTCCGGCGGCGAGCAGACGCTGACGGCGCTGGCGCTGATCTTCGCGGTCTTTTTGGTCAATCCCGCCCCGGTTTGCGTCCTCGATGAGGTCGATGCACCGCTGGACGATGCCAATGTGACGCGGTTCTGCGACCTGCTCGATGAGATGACCCGGCGCGCCGATGCCCGCTTCCTCATTATCACCCACCACGCGGTGACGATGGCGCGGATGGATCGTCTGTTCGGCGTGACGATGGTAGAGCGCGGTGTCAGCCGCCTCGTCTCGGTCGATCTCGGCGCGGCGGTCGATCTGGTCGGCTCCGAAGCGGCCTGACGTCCCCCGACTCGCGGCGGTGAGTGAAGTCGCGGATGGCGCCGTCGAGCGCATCGCCTAAGCATATGATTTTTATATTAAAATTATAATGCTGCGCTGCGTCACAGCCGCTTGACACCCTGGGGCCTCACTCCTATTGTGCCCGCGATTTCATGGGGCAGATGCTCGTAAGAAGAATGGGGAGATTGCGAATGGCCGACCCTCACGGGAAGGCTCGCGAAACCGATACTCAGGCTTTTGACGCGCTCGCCGACAAGATCGCGGTCGCCCGGAAAAAGCTCGAAGGCCCGGAATCCAAGCCGGATACCAAATACAAGACACTGACCCTCGCGTGGCAGATGATCCTTGAATTGGTTGTTGGGGTTGTGATCGGCGGCGTCATCGGTTACGCGCTCGACTGGGCTTTTGGAACTTTGCCCCTATTTCTAATTCTGTTCATGGGATTCGGAGTGGCGGCTGGGGTCAAGGCGATGTTGATTACGGCTCGCAATTTTGCTGAGAAGGATGCTGCCCCTCGGGCGGCAACGGAGGGATAAGGCATTGGCTGGTAAACCTGCTGCGGACGGCGAACTCGTGATTGATCCGATGTCCCAGTTCGAGATCAAACGTCTCGTCAACATGGATCTCGGCATCATTGACCTGTCTTTCACCAATTCCGCGCTGTTCACGTTCATTGCGGTGGCCCTGACGGTCGTTCTGCTATGGGTTGCCGTCAGCGGGCATAGCCTTGTCCCGTCGCGGGCCCAGTCGATGGCCGAAGTGTTCTATGAATTCACCCGCAACATGGTGCGTGACACCGCGGGCAACGAGGCGCTGAAATACTTCCCCTACATCTTCACGCTGTTCGTGTTCATCCTCGCCTGCAATCTGCTCGGCATGGTGCCCTACAGCTTTACGGTCACGAGCCACTTCGCCGTGACGGTCTTTCTGGCGCTATCGGTGTTTATCACCGTGACCGTCATCGGCTTCATGAAGCACGGAGCCAAGTTCTTCCTGTTCTTCTGGCCGATGAGCGCGCCGCCCGTGATGCGCCCGTTCCTCTGCATCATCGAAGTCATCTCGTATCTGGCGCGCCCGATCAGCCACTCGATCCGCCTCGGCGCGAATATGATGGCCGGTCACGCGGTGCTCAAGGTGCTCGCGGCCTTCGTCGGTGCGCTCGGTGTGTTCGGCTTCCTGCCGATCCTGGGCGTGGTCGGCATCACGGCCCTCGAATTTCTGGTGGCGGTCCTGCAAGCCTATGTGTTTGCGATCCTGACCGTCGTCTACCTGAACGACGCGCTGCACATGCACTAGGTGCAGCGTCTATCCCCGCACAAGAAAACAGACGATTCTCAACCAAGGAGAGAGACTATGGAAGGCAACATCGCAGAGATGGGCAAGTATATCGGCGCAGGTCTTGCCGGTATCGGCATGGGCGCCGCCGGTATCGGTGTGGGCACCATCGCTGGCAACTTCCTCGCCGGCGCGCTGCGTAACCCTGCGGCAGCACAGGGCCAGACCCCGACCCTGTTCATCGGCATCGCATTCGCCGAAGCCCTCGGAATCTTCGCATTCCTCGTCGCGCTTCTGCTGCTCTTCGCGGTCTGAGGCAAAGACACGTCCCAAGCGCTGTACCGTCGGCCATTCGGCTGAACACGGTGCAGCGCACAAACTTTTGGAGACTTGAATGGCGACCGAAGAAACGGGCAATGTCGCTGCCGGTGCGGCAGAGCAGAGCGGCGGAATGCCTCAGCTCAATTTCGACACTTGGGCGTCGCAGATTTTCTGGACGGCGGTTGCGCTGTTCATTCTGTACAAGATTCTCAACCGGTCGATCCTGCCCCGCATCAGCGGCGCACTGGAAGACCGTCACAATGCCATCGCCGACGATCTGGATCGCGCCGATGAACTGAAGCGCGAGGCGGAAACGGCGACGGAAACCCATCGTCAGGGCCTCGCCGACGCGCGTGCCAGCGCTCAAAAGATCATCGACCAGCAACAGGAAGAGATCGACGCAGAGCTTGCTGCGGCAGAAGCAGAAGCCGAGGCTGAAATCGCCGCGAAACTTGCCGAGAGCGAAAAGCGCATCTCGGAAATCCGCGCCGAAGCGTCCGGCAATGCGCAACAGATTGCGCGCGAAACCGCACGATCCATCCTCGAAAAGATCGCGCCGGGGCTGGCCAACAGCGATGCGCTGGATGCTGCCGTCGCGCGCGCCCTTGAAAAGTCGGAGCTTTCGTCATGAGCGTTAATGTCGCCGTCCTCGTCGGCTTTCTGCTCTTTTTCGCGATCGTTTTCTGGTATCGCATCCCGTCCATGATCGGCGGTATGCTCGACAAGCGTGCCGACGCGATCCGTGCCGATCTGGAAGAGGCGCGCACGGCCCGGGAAGACGCTCAGAAGTTGCTCGCAAAGATCGAGCGTGACACCGCCGATACCCAGAACGAAGCCGACAAGATCGTCGAAAGCGCGCGAAAGGGTGCCCAGGCGGCAGCCGAGCAGGCCAAGATCAATCTTCACGCGACCATCGAACGCAAGATGAAAACCGCCGAAGAACGCATTGCGCAGGCCGAAGCCTCCGCAGTCCGCGAAATCCGCAATGCTGCGGCAGGCGCAGCCGTCGCGGCGGCCTCCGAGGTGCTCGGGAAGGATATCGACGGGTCCAAAGGGTCGACCATGATCGATGACGGCATTTCACAGGTTTCGGGCCTGCTGCACTGACAT
>CALGNO010000048.1 GCA_937958625.1 uncultured Neomegalonema sp. | reverse complement strand
GCGGGGCGGGTTTTCTGCGCCATATCAGTCCTCTGCGGGCTTTGCCGAATTGCGCCCGAAATTCGGCGCGTCGGTATCCTGTCCCGCGTCGATGATGCTGCGACGGATCGCGCGGGTGCGCGTAAACTGATCGAACAGCATCTCGCCATCGCCCTTGCGGATCGCACGTTGCATCGCAAAGAGGTCTTCGGTCAGGCGGCCCAGAACCTCCAGCGTCGCCTCCCGGTTATGCAGGAAGACATCGCGCCACATGGTCGGGTCGGAGGCCGCGATACGGGTGAAATCGCGGAAGCCAGCGGCGCAATAGGTGATGACCTCGGACCCGGTCACGGTCTCAAGGTCGCTGGCCGTGCCGCAGATCGTGTAGGCGATCAGGTGCGGAATATGAGAGGTGACGGCCAGAACCCGGTCGTGATGCTCCGGGGTCATGGTCTCGACGTTTGAGCCAAGACCGCGCCAGAAATCCTCCACCACCTTCAATGCCTCGGGCGAGCCGCCGGGGACTGGCGTAATGATGCACCACTTTCCGTCGAACAGCGTCGCAAAGCCCGAAGTCGGGCCGGATTGCTCGGTCCCGGCGACGGGGTGCGCGGGCACCAGATGCACGCCCTTCGGCAGGTGTGGCAGGGCTTGGTCGATGACTGATGCCTTGACCGAGCCGACATCGGACAGGATCGCGCCGGGTTTCAAAGACGCCGCAATCTCTGCGGTGATCGTTCCAATCGTGCCGACAGGGGTGCAGAGGATGACAAGGTCGGCACCCTCGACGGCTTCGGCGGCGGTGGCGGTGGCCCGGTCAATGAAACCGAGTTCCAGCGCCGTTTCGCGTGTTTCGGCAGAGCGGGCGTAGCCAACGATTTCATCACACAGCCCGCCGCGCTTCGCCGCATGGGCGATGGACGAACCAATCAGGCCAAGGCCGATCAGGGCAAGACGCTGGATCACGCGATAAAGTCCCGCATGGCATCGAGTAACAGACCGTTTTCTTCCGCCGTACCAATGGAAATGCGCAGGTGGGCGGGCAGGCCATACCCCTCCATCCGCCGGACGAGAATGCCGCGCGTTTGCAAAAACTCATCGGCCAACGCCGCCGTGCGCGGCCCATGCTCACCGACCTCGACGAGGACGAAATTGCCCTCGGAGGGCGTGACGGTCAGGCCCATTTCGGTCAATGCCGTTGCGACGCGCTCCCGCTGGGCCGTATTGTCATCCCGCACACGCTCGATGAAGGCACGGTCGGCGATGGCCGCCTCGCCCGCCGCTTGCGCCGCTGCCGACGTATTGAACGGCCCGCGCACCCGGTTCAGCACATCGATTACCGCGGGGGGACCATAGCACCAGCCGAGGCGCAGGGCCGCGAGGCCGTGGATTTTCGAGAAGGTGCGCGTCACGATCACGTCGTCGCGTTCCTCAACCAGCGCGACGCCATCCTCGTAATCAGGCTTGGTGACATATTCGGCATAGGCGGCGTCGATCACCAGCAAGGCTTGGGGCGGCAGGTTCTCGCGCAGGCGGCGTATCTCGCCCTCGGACAGCACGGTTCCGGTCGGATTGTTCGGGTTGGCGAGAAAGACCAGCTTGGTGTTCTCGTTCGCCCGCTCCAGCAAGGCATCGACATCGGCGCAGAGGTCTTTTTCCGGCGCGGCGACGGGGTCGGCTCCGGCGGCCTTCGCCGAAATTGGATACATCAGGAACCCATGCGCCGAGTGCAGCACCTCGTCCCCCGGCCCGGCATAGGCGAGGCAAAGCAGGGACAGGATTTCGTCCGACCCGGCCCCGACGACGATGCGGTCAGGGTCGAGCGCCTCGGCCTTGGCAATGGCATTGCGCAGGGCGGTGGCCCCGCCATCGGGATAAAGCGCGAGTTTCTCGCCCGCCTCGCGATAGGCGGCGACGGCGGCGGGGCTGGCGCCATGGGGGTTCTCGTTCGAGGATAGCTTGACGATCCGGTTCGCTCCGAGGACGCTAGATTTGCCCCCGACATAGGGCGAAATGCGCATGGGGCCGGGTTTCGGTTCGGGGGTCATGCGGTCTCCTGAGCGATGGGAACGGGATAGGCACCGACAGTGGCAATATCGGGATCGGCGAGGCCAAGGGCGGCGGCGAGACTGCGCCGTGCCGTGCCGTCCGGTGCCGTGTGAAATCCGGCGAGGCGCAGCAGCGCGGCATCGCCATGGGTCGCGAGAATATCGGCCTCGATCCCTGCCGCCTGCAACGCCGCTTGAGGGTCTTTGGCACCCGGCCTCACCGCCAGCAACGTGCAATCATCGCCGCTTGGCTCTGGCATCGAAAGCGACAGGCAATAGCCGGAAAGCGCGCGTCCGTAGCAGGGAATCGCGGCAATCACATTTGGTGCGCTCTCGGGATTATCCAGACAGCCGGTCCACCAAGCATCACCGGGCGCATCGACCGGCACGACACCAACGGTGCCGGGGGCGGAGGTCACATCCTGCGAGACGGCATGGCAAGTCGCTCGGTCCTCAATTTCGGCGGCAGTGCCAAAGTGCTCGCGGGCGACGCGGGCGAGGCCACTATCCCCGCCCGTATGCATCGAAACCGTCACCGGAGATTGAATTGCCGTAAACGTGCCGATCATCTCTCGCCAAAGTCGAAAGACGGTGCCGAAGGGCAGGGGCGGCCTGTTCTGATCATAGAGACGCCGGTGAATATGCGCCTCGCGCGCCGGACGATAGGCCCCGCGCGGCAGGGTGCCATCGGGTTGACGCTTGGTGGCGGCGACTTGCTGCACGAGTTCAGCGCGGCGGATCAGCAAGGCGTGAATCTGGTCATCGACCGCATCGATCTCGACCCGCACGGCGGAAAGATCGGCGGTGCGGTCTGTGTTGCCCGTGCTGGAAGACGCATTATCGGTCATGGCCCGTCCCTTGATACCCGTATCGTTTAGGACCACGGCGCGCCGGTTTCAATCGCGGTTTGTCGCCCCGACCGGCTTTACGGGTTTCGGCGCGAGGCCCTTGATCGGGTCGAGCAGGCTGCGCGCCGTGACTTTTGATCCGCTGCGGGGCACCGCAAAGACCTGTTTCGTCGCTTCGACCAGCAACGCCCCGGCGAATCTTTGCGCATCCAGCCGCCGCCCGAACCGCTCTGCCGTACTGGCCGAGCGCAGCCAGAAACGCCGGTCGCTGGGCGGAAAATAAAGCGCGCCGCCGTGGGATTCCGGGGTCAGGTCATGGTCGCGGAGCAGGCGATCAAGCTGCCCCGCCGAATAAGGGCGACCCGCGCCGAACGGCGTATTGTCACTGCGCGCCCAGACGCCCCGGCGGTTCGCGACGACGATCAGCACCCGGCCTTGCGGGGCAAGCACCCGCGACACTTCTTCCATCAGATGATCGAGGCGCGGTTCGATCTCGACGGCATGGGCGATGATCAGGCGATCAACAAAGCCGTTCGGCAGCGGCCACGACCCCGAATGGACCAGCGCCGTCGCGCTCATTCCATCGCGGGGCCACGCCCCGGCCCCTTGCATTTCGGGCATCAGGCAGAGCGTGCGTGCGGCTTCTTGCCGAAACGGACGCAGAAACGGCGCGGCAAAGCCGTAACCGACGAGGTTGCGCCCCCTCACATCGGGCCAGATTCCGCGCAGCGCGAGTTGCAGGTTGCGTTGGGCAACGGCACCCAGATGATGCGTATAATAGAAATCCCATAGGGACTGGATATCGAGATTCATCGTTCCGGCCCCTTCACCCTCCGAATTCTGTTCATTTTGTCGTAGCACGCGCTAGGTTCAAGCACGTAGCTGAAAAGACCGGAGAAGCGCGTCATGGCAAAGGCATCAGAAATCATCCGCATGACGGCCTGCGGGCCGCTCGACGTGGCGACTTTTCCCTGCCGGTCGGATAATTACGGATACCTCATGCGCGACAAGGATAGCGGCCTCGTCGCGGCCATCGACGCGCCAGAGGCGGCCCAGACCGAGGCGGCGCTGGATCATCTCGGCTGGACGCTGACCCATATCCTGCTGACCCATCACCACACCGACCATGTGGAGGGCGTCGCTGATTTGCGCGGTCGAGGAGACGTTGCCGTCGTCGGCGCGCGTGCCGATGCCGCCCGCCTGCCGCGCCTCGATATTGAGGTGATGCCCGAGAAGGCGTGGAGTTTTGGCAATCATCCGGTGGTCATCCTCGACACCCCGGGCCACACGGTCGGGCAGATCAACTATTTCCTGCCGGGACCGAACGTCCTCTTCAGCGGCGATACGCTCTTTGCCATGGGATGCGGGCGATTGTTCGAGGGCACGGCGGCGCAGATGTGGGGCTCGCTGGCGGCGATTAAAGAACTGCCCGACGATACGACGATCTTCTTCGGCCATGAATACACAGCGGCAAATGGCGATTTCGCCCTCGACATCGAGCCGGGGAATCCTGACCTGCTGGAGCGTATCGAGGCGGTGACGGAGACGCTCGGCAAGGGCGGCTATACCGCGCCAACGACGCTGGCACTGGAGAAAAAGACCAACCCGTTCCTGCGCGCCGATCAGGTTGCGGTCGCGCGGGCGGTCGATATGGTCGGTGCCGACCCGGCCATCGTTTTTGCCGAGGTACGGCGGCGGAAAGACAATAAATGAGGGGCCTGCCCGGATGAGAATTGCCGCAAACCCTTTGCGCGGCGTCGGCTTGCCCGCCGCTGTCGAAATGGCGCGCGGAACGCTTCGCACGGACGCTGCGCCGGTGCGTGCCTTGCTGGCCGCCTGTCCGGTCCATGCCGCCACGCCCTTGCTCGATTGTACAGAAGTGGCCGCCACCATCGGCATCGCCTCCCTTCGCGTAAAAGACGAACGCCAGCGGATGGGCCTTGGCAGTTTCAAGGCTCTCGGCGGGGCCTACGCGGTTGCCTGCGTGGTGAAAGAACGCGCCGAAACCGCGCTTGGCAGGACGCTCGATGCGGCGGAGCTGGCCTCGGACGAGGTCAAGGCTATCGCGTCGT
>CALGNO010000047.1 GCA_937958625.1 uncultured Neomegalonema sp. | reverse complement strand
GTTCTTGCGAGCCAATGTACGGATGCCAGACAAGCGCGCAGATTGCTTTCGCTAGCGGCTATCCATGACGGGATGAGCCGCGCGGATGCTGCACGGATCGGCGGGATGGATCGCCAGACGTTGCGCGACTGGGTCCATCGCTTCAATGAAGAGGGCCCGGATGGCCTGACGGACTGCAAGGCACCGGGACGTGAGCGCTACCTTAGCGATGCGCAGATGGCAGAGCTTGGAGAGATCGTGGAAACCGGTCCTGATCCGGTAGTCGATGGCGTCATGCGCTGGCGACGCGTCGATTTGCAAAAGGTGATCGAGGATCGCTTCGGCGTCACCTACAGCGAACGGGCGATCAGCGATCTTCTGAAAGTGCTGGGCTTCTCGCATATCAGCGCGCGGCCCCAGCACCCGGCTCAAGATGAGCGGGTGATCGAGGCGTTCAAAAAAACTTCGCCAGAACCCTCGCAGCGCATGTAGCCGATCTGCCGAAAGGTACGCCTGTGGAGATATGGTTCCAGGACGAAGCACGGCTCGGCCAAAAGAACGGGCTGGTGAGGCAGTGGGCGAAGAAAGGCACGCGGCCTCGCCAGCCTGCGGATCAGCGTTACAAGAACACCTATCTCTTCGGAGCGATCTGCCTCAAGCGCGGCGTCGGAGCCGCGCTGATGCTGCCGAAGGCGAACACCGAGGCCATGCAGATGCACCTCGACGAGATCAGCCGACATATTGCACCATCGGCGCACGCCGCGCTCCTGATGGATCGCGCCGGATGGCACACGACAGGAAAGCTCTCCATCCCGGACAACATCACCATCATCCTGTTGCCGTCTCGATCACCGGAACTGAACCCTGTAGAGAACATATGGCAGTACATGCGACAGAACTGGCTCTCAAACCGCGTCCTCGAAACCTACGACGCAATTCTCGACGCAGGATGCGACGCATGGAACAAGCTCATCGGCCAGCCCAGCACCATCACATCTATCGGAATACGAGATTGGGCACATATCGGTCAGAGTTAAGTGTCGTTGGTATGACTGCCCGCTGACCCACAAGACCGGAGGCCGTCCGATGCCGATCCTTAATTCAATCGCCGCTGCGGCGGAGCATTTAGCGATATGGCGCAGGGATTTTCACCGGTTTCCTGAATTAGGATATGAAGAATATCGCACGTCTAAGGTCATCGCTGAAAAGCTGCGCGGTTTCGGCTTTGACGACGTGCAGGAGGGGATCGGCCAGACCGGGTTGGTCGGTGTTCTGCACGGGCGCGAGGGGCCGGGAGACGAAGCGAAGGCCGTCATGCTGCGCGCCGATATGGATGCCCTACCGATCCGCGAGGAGACCGGCGTCGCCTATGCCTCTGAAAACGACGGCATCATGCACGCCTGCGGCCATGACGGGCATACGACGATGCTGCTCGGCGCGGCGGAGCATCTCGCCGAAACACGGGCCTTCGACGGCACGGTCTATTTCTGCTTTCAGCCTGCCGAAGAGAATGGCGGCGGGGCCGATGCGATGATCAAGGATGGTTTGTTCGAGCGATTTCCGTGCCGCGCCGTCTATGGGATGCATAATCAGCCGGGCTTGCCCGTCGGCCAGTTCTCGACGGCGGTCGGGCCGATTCTGGCGGCCTGCGACGAGTTTTTCATCACCATCACCGGGCTGGGGGGCCATGCCGCCGAACCCCATGACTGCCGCGATCCCATCGTCTGTGCGGCGGCGGTCGTGCAGTCCTTGCAGAGCATCGCCGCGCGCCGGATAGCCCCGCGCGACCCCTGCGTAGTCTCAGTGACGCAGTTCCATGGCGGCGACGCCAACAACGTCATTCCGCAGACGGTCAAGCTGAGTGGCACCGTGCGCGCTTTCGACGAGGATGTATACCGCGCGATCTATGCCGAAATGGAGCGGATCGTCGGACAGGTTTGCGCGGCCCATGACTGCACCGGTGTGGTCGATGGCGGCCATGTCTACTATCCGCCGACGGTGAATGACGCCGCCGAAACCGCCTTTTGCGTCGAGGTCGCGCGGGAGGTCGCGGGCGACAATGCGGTCAGCGATGCCCTGCCGATCAGCATGGGGGCGGAGGATTTCTCATTCTATGCGTTGAAGAAACCGGCTTGCTTTGTGATGATAGGCAATGGCGACAGTGCGTTGCTGCACCATCCGAAATACGACTTCGACGATGCCGCCACACCCTGGGGCGCGAGCTTTTTCACGCGGCTGGTCGAACGCGCGCTGCCTTTGACGTGAGGAGAGACCAATGGCCGAGGGCTATATCGTCAGCAAAGCTGAAATCGACACGATGCCGGGGTTGGAGAAGACCCATTTCCTCAACCCGAACGCGCGGCGGGTGAACAAGTCGCTGGGCGATCTCACCGGCCTGACCGGGCTGGGTTTCCATATCATCGAGGTCGAACCGGGTTGCGAGACCACCGAGTTTCATGTCCATCACCACGAGGACGAGTGCGTCTATATCCTTTCCGGCAGCGCGACGTCGGTAATCGGCGATGAAGAACACGCGGTGGGGGCAGGCGATTTCATCGGTTATCGCGCCGGGGGACTGGCCCATTCAATCCGTAATACCGGCACCGAAACCCTGCGCTGCATCGTCGTCGGCCAGCGGCTCGCCCATGATGTCGGCGATTATCCTGACAAGCGAAAGCGGATATTTCGCAATGCCGGTGTCGAGTGGAACGTGGTGGATCACGACCATATCGAGCGTCCACAGGCGGGGGCGAAAAAGTAAAGGCCGCGAACGGGTCGCGGCCCTAAACCATTCTGATTGCTTTGTGGATCAGTCATACGCGCGCTCTACGCGAGTATCTTTCACGGTTCGGATCGAAACCCTCGGGGCAAGCCCGAGGGTCACCGATTCATACCATTTTCAAAGGCGAGGACTACTCCTCAAGCATTCCCATGGTCTTCATGAAGCTCATGTTGGCTTCCAACGCTTCGGTCGCCAGCTCTGATTTCGCACCGAAATCGGTCCAGGCACCCACGGCGATTGCGCGGAATTTGTCACGCTCTTCCTGGGCCCAGTCGACGACGGTCACGTCACCGCCTTCACGCTGCATCGCGGCCAGTTTCTTGTCCTCCATGTCGGCGGAACGGCGCATGGTGGTATAGGCGGCGATGTACCAGACTTCGAGGGCGGTCTGCTCGGCTTCGGACAGCTTGTCCCAGACATCCTTGTTCACGATGAACTGGAGCACGGCCATCGAGTGAATACCCGGATAGATCGGATATTTCGCGACCTTGTACATGCCCGAGGCGTCGTTGTTGACATGGGCCGAGGCATCAGCGGCCTGCACGATGCCTTTTTCCAGCGAGGTATAAACCTCCGAGAACGGCAGCGAGACCGGCGTTGCACCCGCACGTTTAAAGACCTCGGCGGCCAGACCCTCCGGCGAGCGGATTTTTACGCCCTTCATCTTGTCGACGGTGTCGATTTCGATCGAGGACACGAACGCTTCGCGGGCATAGGGACCGCAACCGACGACATGGACCTTACCCTTGGTGTATTTGTCGTAGATTTTTTGCAGCATCTCCTTGCCGCCACCGATCTGGCAGAAGGTCTGCATCTGGTCGACGGTGTCGTACCCGGCAATCAGGTCGCCCATGATCGCAAAGGCCGGGTCGCGGCCCGAGAAGTACGAAACCGCGTTCAGATCGCCATCGAGAATCCCGTTGGCGACCGCATCGATGGTCTCCCGGTGGGGGACCACGGCCTTGGTCGGCAGCACGTCGATTTTGACGCCGCCTTCGCCGGTCATCATGTTGAATTTCTTTTGCCAGTCATCGGTCATGAACCGGTGCGCCCAGTCCCCGGCCTTGGAACTGGCTTGCAGTTTCAGGGTCTTGGCTTCGGCAACGCCCATGGACGCGGCAACGGCGATGGCTCCGCAGAGCAATCCTATCTTCTTCATTCTCATCCTCCCGGTTTCGTTTTTTTGTTCAGCTAAATCCGTCGGCAAAGTAAAACATGATCCAAATCAGAAAGCCTCCTGTGGCGAATCCGCCAATCCAGGACCAGGGGCCATAGTATTTGACCGGATCCTGACGACCGCCTTCTTCGTCCATGTCGCGCCTCCCCGTCGTCTTCGCTGTGTGACGACAGCCGACAACCTCAGCGGAGGATTGTCAACCGGCGGAAACAAACCGTCGCCTTGTGCAATCGCAAGAACCGTGTTCGTGTATCGGCAGAAAAACGCATCAAAGCGTTCAGGGAGGGGAAGCGATGACCGTGGAAACGGGACCGGGAGGCGTGTTCGCCACGCGTGACTTGACCAAGGATGACGCGGGCCGCAAGGACGCATTCGGCTGGGTCGATCATATCAGCCGCTTCAGCGGTCTGGCGGTGGCGCAGCTTTATCTGCTGGCCGCGCTGGTCACCGTCTACGACGTCTTCGCCCGCTACGTCATGCAAGCGCCGACCCAATGGGGGACAGAGATCGTGATGGTGCTGTGCGCCGTCGCATGGATGATTTCCGCCGGGTACGTCACCCTCAAAAAACGCCATATCGGCATCACGGTCTTCTATCTGATGGCCAGTGATCGCGGCAAATGGCGATTGGATTTCTTTGCGTATGTCGTCGGGGTGCTGGCGCTGTTCCTGCTGGCCGATGACCAGATCCCGCGGGCGCTTGAGTCCATCGAGCTGCGCGAAAAGTTCGGCAGCGCCTTTAACTCCCCGCAACCCATGGTCCTGAAGACCGTTCTGGCCGTCGGGGCGATCATCTATCTGACGCAACTGTTGGTGAACCTCTGGCGTCATATGGAAAGCCGCTGGGCGAAGGGCATCGTACTGGCCATCGCAATTGGCATCTTCCTCCGCTTTGCCATGCTGACCTATATCCATTTCGGCGGCGATGCCGGGATCATAGGCACGATCAACGGACAGTTTTCATCGGCGGGCGAATTCTTCAATCCGCAGCAAGTGGTCAATGCCCGCGATTATGACCTTGGGTCCGCCAGCCTGGTGATCGTCGCATTGCTGCTGTTCCTGATGATGACCGGGATGCCGCTGGGCGTGGTCACGCTGTTCGTGTCGATCCTGACGGCGCTCGCGTATTTCGGCCCGAATGGCCTCTATCTGGTCTCGATCAACGCCTTTGGTCTGTTGGAGAAATACCCGCTGATCGCCGTGCCGCTGTTTGTGCTAATGGCCTCGATTCTCGAAAAGGCCGGGATTGCCGAAGACCTGTTCGACGCGATGTCGATCTTCGCCGGCAACCTGCGCGGCGGGGTGGCCGTACAGACGGTTGTTGTCGCGGTGATTCTCGCCGCGATGTCCGGGGTGATGGGCGGCGAGATCGTGATGCTCGGCCTCGTGGCGCTGCCACAGATGCTCAGGCTGGGCTATAGTCCGAAACTGGCCATCGGCGTGATTTGCGCGTCGGGCTCACTCGCGACGCTGATCCCGCCCAGCATCATCATGATCGTCTACGGCCTGTCGGCAGATGTCGGCATCGGGGATCTCTTTATGGCCGGGGCCGTGCCGGGGATCATGCTTGCGACGTTCTATGCGATTTTCGTGGTGATACGCTGCTACATGAACCACGATCTGGCCCCCACCGCCGCCGAAGTCGCCGAAATTCGCGGGCAAGAAACCGAGATGACGGGCGAGAAACGGTTGGCGGTTGTCCTTTGCATCCTGCTGATCGGCGCGGTGATGGGGTCGATCTATGCCGGTATCTCGACTGTGACCGAGGCCGCTGCCGTCGGCGTGGTCGGCGCGATCATCGTCGCCGCCGTGCGCAACCGCTTCAACTGGACGCTGATGCAAGAGGCGCTGGCCGGTACGATGTCGACGGTTGGCACGATCATCTGGCTGATCCTCGGTGCGGTGGCTTTTGTGGGCATCTATAACCTGATCGGCGGGGCGGACTTCATGCGCTCGCTGTTTGCGGGGCTGGGCCTGTCGGCGATGGGCATCATCTTCGTGATGATGGGCATCTTGATCGTGCTGGGCACGTTCATGGAGTGGATTGCCATCGTCTTCATCACCGTGCCGGTCTTCGCGCCGGTGGTCGAAGACCTCGCGCCGCAGCTCGGCATGGACCCGACCTGGGTAAAGGTCTGGTTCGGCGTCTTGTTCGTGATGAACATCCAGATCTATTTCCTGTCGCCGCCCTTTGGCCCGGCCTGTTTCTGGCTCAAATCGGTCGCGCCGCCGCAGATCACGCTGCAACAGATCTTCGCCGCCGTGATTCCGTTTATCGGGTTGCAGATCATCGGTCTCGTTCTTGTGATGATGTTCCCGGAGATTGCGTTGTTCTTGCCGAAATATCTAAGCGGTTGACGCTTGGCAGGCCCGTCATCGCCGTGTCACAGTCGCAACCGATAAAAAATCTGGATAAAAGGGAGAAGTAAGAATGGACCTGACCAAAGCGACCGAACTTGCGACCGAGGGGCGGATGAGCCGCCGCGACTTCGTGCAGTTTTCGCTGGCTGCCGGTGTCACCGCCGCCGCCGCGACCGCGAATTTCGACAAGGCGCTGGCCGCCACGCCGAAAAAGGGCGGCGATTATATTCAGGCGCTGACCGGGGGCGGCTCGTCCGACACCCTCGATCCGGCCACGATCCTCGACACGTTCATGATCAATGTCAGCTCGGGCCAGCTTCGCAATAACCTGACCGAGATCGGCCCCGATAACCAGTTGCGCGGCGAACTCGCGACCGAGTGGGAAGGCTCGCCCGATGCGTCGGAATGGACCTTTAAACTCCGTCAGGGTGTCGAGTTCCACAACGGCAAGACCATGGACGCCAACGACGTCGTCGAAAGCTTCCGCCACCACATGGGCGAGAATACAAAATCCGCGGCCAAGGGCATCATCGCCGCCGTTCAAAGCGTCGAGGCCGATGGCGACCGGGTCGTGTTCAAGCTGGATGGCGGCAATGCCGACTTCCCCTACATCGCGTCGGATTACCACCTGAACATCTGCCCCGCCAAGGATGGCGGCGGCATCGACTGGGAATCGGGCGTCGGCACCGGCGGCTATATGCTCAAGGACGCAGCCGATTTCGAACCGGGCGTGCGTGTGACCGTACAGCGCAACCCGAATTACTGGAAAGAGGATGCGGCGTATTTCGATTCGATCGAGAACCTCTTCATCGCCGATGCGGCGGCCCGGACCTCGGCCCTGCGCACAGGCGAGATTCACTCGATGTCAAACCTCGACGCCTCGACCGCACCGCTGCTGAAGCGCGATCAGAACATCACCGTGCTGCCGACCTACGGCAACAAGCATGTCGTGCTGCCCATGGATTGCCGCGCCGATCCCTTCACCGACAACCATGTGCGTCTGGCGCTGAAACACGCCATCGACCGTCAGGAAATGGTCGACAAGATCGCGCGCGGCTTCGGGGCGCTCGGCAACGATCATCCCATCGGTCCGGCAAACGTCAACCGCGCCACGGATGACGAAATCCCCCAGCGCATGTTCGACGCCGACAAGGCCAAGTTCCACCTCAAGAAGGCCGGGATGGACAGCCTGTCCCTGACCCTCTCGGTCGCCGATTCAGCGTTCGAGGGCGCGGTGGATGCCGGGTCGCTGTTCTCCGAAAGCGCCGCCAAATGCGGGATCGACCTGAAAATCCAGCGCGAGCCGGAAGATGGCTATTGGTCCAACGTCTGGATGAAAAAACCCTTCGTCGGCGGATACTGGGGCGGTCGCCCGACCGAAGACTGGATGTTCAGTCAGGTCTATTCGTCCGGGGCCGACTGGAACGAAAGCTATTGGGAAAACCGCAGCTTTAACAAGCTGCTCGTCTGGGCACGCTCAGAACTCGATCCGGTCAAGCGCCGCGAGATGTATGTGGAGATGCAGCACATCTGCCACGACGATTGCGGCTCGATCATCCCGATGTTCATGGCCTACACCCACGCGATCTCAAACAACGTCGCCCTGCCAGAGACTATCGCGTCGAACTGGGAGCTGGACGGCCACAAGAACGGCGAACGCTGGTGGATGGCCTGATTTCTGGCCGCTCGGTTAATCCATGAAACGAAAGGCTCCGGGGCAATCCCGGGGCCTCAGGTTGATGACAAACCCATCCTCTGATGAATAAATCCTTCGAGACGCGGCTGTGCCGCTCCTCAGGATGAGGAAAATCAAGAGCTTACCTCACCCTGAGGAACGAGCGAAGCGAGTGTCTCGAAGGGTGTGAGGTTTGTCAGCGGTCTAAGGCTCCGGGGCAATCTCGGAGCCTTTTTCATGTCATGTGTCCCGGCGTGTGGTGCGACCGGTTGCCATCCTCACGAGCGTTGCGTCTTTATCGACGACGTGGTGCTTCAGCGCCGCCGCGATATGCAGCAAGACGATGGCGGCGGTTGCCTTGCCGGCAATCTCATGAACCGTCGCGAAGACCTCTGAAATCCCCTCGTTCTTTTCGAAGGCAGGGACCGTGAACAGCCCGAACACATCGACCGCACGCCCCGCATAAAGCGACCAGAGCAAGCCCGACAAAGGCATGACGATCACGGCGGCGAGCAACAGGTAATGAGTGATTTTCGACGCCGTGGCCTGCCATGCCGGTCCCGCCGCGACGGTCTCGGGAAAGCCCTGCACCATCCGCCAGCCGACCCGCCAAAAGGCGTAAATCAGCACGAGCACACCGGCAGCCTTGTGAATGTTGCGAAACCAGCCCCGCGTCTCCTTGTCCATATATTCGAACGAGAGACCGACACAAAGCAGCCCGATGATCGCAACCGCAATGATCCAGTGGTTAAAGCGTGAAATCGCGTGAAATGTTGTTTGTTCGGCCATCGAAAGGCATCCCGTTTCCGTTGAGGATGACCGGCATCCTACCGCAATCGGCCCGGTGCGTCACCGTAGCCCGTCCCGCAACCTGCTCTTGAAGGGGTGCGGGGCCGAAAATTCGGGATTTTGCATCGCAACATGCGACCCTGCGCCCCTTGTCTTAAAAGTCTGCACGCTTAGTGTTTGTCGCGAGCAGGCACAGGGCCTATGGTCCGCGCAAACGCGCGAGATTGAGAGAGAATCCATGGCAAAATCCGAACACGGTGCCGCAGTAGGACGGGGAAACAGGCCCCTGTCGCCGCATCTTCAGGTCTACAAACCGCAAATCACATCCGGCCTATCGATTTTTCACCGGGTTACCGGCGTCGGCAACAGTATCGGTGCCGTCTTGGTCGCCTGGTGGTTCATCGCCGCCGCAACGGGCCGCGAAGCCTTTGCTTTCATTGATGGATTGCTGACCTCGTGGGTCGGGCACCTGCTGTTGATCGGCTTTGCCTTCTCGCTCTGCTATCACCTGTGCAACGGCGTCCGGCACCTGATCTGGGATGCCGGGTATGGTTTCGAGATCGAGGAGGCGACGCTTTCGGGTATCGTCATGCTCGTCGCCGCAGGCATTCTCGGCGTTGGTCTTATTCTCGTGGGGGCCTTGGCATGAGTTCGAAAGCGGATATGCGCACATCGCGCTCGCGGGTGCGGGGCCTTGGCTCGGCCAAATCGGGGACCGAGCATTTCATCTCGCAACGGGTCTCGGCCATCGGTCTGGCCATTCTGACACCGTTCTTCATTGTCCCCTTCGCGGTGGCGCTTGGCCAACCGTGGGAAGAGGTCGTCTCGACTTATAAGTCACCCTTCAACGCCATCGTTGCAGCGCTGTTCCTGCTGGCCGTTTTCCATCACCTGAAACTGGGTTTGCAAACGGTGATCGAGGACTATGTCCACTCGCACGCATGGCGGACGGGCAGCCTGCTCGCCGTCAATCTGATTGGCACGGCGCTTGGCTTTGCCGCCGCCTTTTCCGTCGCAATGATCGCGTTTTCGGTCTGACCCCGGCCCGTCCGAACTAAGGCCCGTTTGACACAAGGAAGCTCATGTCCTCCTACGAATATATCGACCACGAATATGATGTTGTTGTCGTTGGTGCAGGCGGCGCGGGCCTGCGCGCGACGCTCGGGGCCTCGGAGAAGGGGCTGAGAACCGCTTGCGTGACCAAGGTTTTCCCGACCCGCTCTCACACCGTTGCGGCACAGGGCGGCATCGCGGCCAGCCTCGGCAATATGGGGCCGGATCACTGGCAGTGGCACATGTACGACACCATCAAGGGGTCGGACTGGCTCGGCGATATGGATGCCATGGAGTATCTCTCGCGCGAGGCACCGAAGGCAGTCTACGAACTGGAGCATTACGGCGTCCCGTTCTCGCGCACCGAAGAGGGCAACATCTACCAGCGCCCGTTTGGCGGCCACACCACCGAATTCGGCGAAGGCCCCCCGGTTCAGCGCACCTGCGCCGCCGCCGACCGCACCGGTCACGCGATGCTGCACACTCTCTATGGTCAGTCGGTCAAGAACAACGCTGAATTTTTCATCGAGTATTTCGCCCTCGACCTGATCATGAGTGATGAAGGCGCGTGCGTCGGTATTATCGCGTGGAAGCTGGATGACGGCACGATCCACCGCTTCCGCGCCAAGACGGTCATTCTGGCGACCGGCGGTTATGGCCGCTCATACTTCTCGGCCACTTCGGCCCATACCTGCACCGGTGATGGTGGTGGTATGGTCGCGCGCGCGGGCCTGCCCCTGCAAGATATGGAGTTCGTTCAGTTCCACCCGACCGGCATTTACGGCGCGGGTTGCCTGATTACCGAGGGCGCGCGGGGCGAGGGCGGCTATCTCGTCAACTCCGAAGGCGAGCGGTTCATGGAACGCTACGCGCCGACTTACAAGGATCTGGCATCCCGCGATGTCGTCTCACGCTGCATGACCATGGAAATCCGCGAGGGGCGGGGCGTCGGGCCAAAGAAAGACCACATCTATCTGCACCTCGACCACTTGCCGCCTGAGACGCTGCACCAACGCTTGCCGGGCATTTCCGAAAGCGCGCGCATCTTTGCGGGCGTTGATCTGAACCAAGCACCGATCCCGGTGCTGCCGACGGTCCACTACAATATGGGCGGCATCCCGACGAATTACTTCGGAGAGGTCGTGTCGCCGACCGACGATGACCCCGACGCGGTTATTCCCGGCCTGATGGCCATCGGCGAGGCGGGTTGTGCCAGCGTCCACGGCGCGAACCGTTTGGGATCGAACTCGCTGATTGATCTGGTCGTCTTTGGCCGCGCCGCCGCGATCAAGGCCGCCGAGGTCATCGACCCGAACAGCGCGACGCCCGAAATGCCCAAAGCCGAAGTCGAAAAGGTCATGGACCGCTTCGACCGCCTGCGCAACGCCAACGGCGGAACCCCGACGGCCAGCCTGCGCGACGATATGCAGGTCGCGATGCAGGAGGACGCCGCCGTCTTCCGCACCGAGGAAACCCTGCAATCCGGCTGCCGCCGCATGTCAGCCATCTGGCAGAACCTCGCCGACATCAAGGTCACGGATCGCTCGCTGATCTGGAACACCGACCTGATGGAGACGCTGGAGTTGGAAAACCTGATGGTTAACGCGATGGCCACGGTCTACTCGGCAGAAAACCGCAAGGAATCCCGCGGCGCCCATGCCCGTGAAGACTATACCGAGCGCGACGACGAAAACTGGCGCGTCCACTCGCTGTCCTGGGTCGATGAGACCGGCGGCGTAAAGCTGGGCGACCGCCCGGTGCACATCAACCCGCTCACCGCCCCGGATGAAGGCGGTATTGAGCCGAAGAAGATTGCCCCAAAGGCTCGGGTTTACTGATGGATGGGGAACGCGAATGAGTCTAGTCAACTCAGTTTGCGTTCCCACCATGCCGCGAAGGCCTCCTCCATGTCCCAGTCTTTCGCAAAACGCCTCAGAATTTCTTCTTGTCGCTTCTCAATGTCGTCCGCAGTCCAAGTCTGCTGCGCGCGTACCTCGCTAGTTAGGGTGAAAGCGCACGAATCTCCGGGTGCAAAATATTTCTCTTTCTTCAGATCAAAGTCGTAATTTTGCGCAGAGGCATTCTTCCTACTATTAAGCAAGACGAGATTTCCGAGGGAGTGCAGCCGGGAGCTGTGGTCTTCCGGTGTTGGAAACCACTTGGCCCATTGCGAACTGTCTTTGATTGACTGAGGGCAGACATGCTCGACTGATATCGTTGGATAATCATAACTTGCGCTGGCATCGGTCGAAGCCATCTCAAGTCGCATGAGAAGTGGCTTCACCACTCTCGTAGCCAAATACACGTCTCCGTTTAAAGCATCGAAGAACGAAGATCGTTCGGAGTCATTCAATTTCAGTCCGGACGACCGCTCCTTCTCTGTTGTTCTGAACTTTTGTTCCGCAGGTGGTTCCAGGTGGTCGAGCACATCCGCATATCGAGACATTCGGGCGTTTACATCCGCTCTGACCACGAACAGGTAATATGCAAGCCGTTCGAGCTCGAACACGACTTTAACCACGTCCGAATTTTCTCGGATTCCTTCGTTACTCTGTCGAAGACACAGCAAGAGCGGCGGTAGCCAGTCTTTGTTGTCTAGTCGATTCAGGGATCGAACCCGGTTAGCAGTTTTGAGACCATAGCGGTCACTCAATTTCGCGTCGTCAAACGACAGCGTGAATGCTTCGGCGTAAGGGTCCAGCACGGTATCGACGAATCCGACGGGATCGCTGTAGAAGATCGGCACATGTTCCGGAAAGCCATTCTCCAATGCCGAACGAGGCTTTTCGCGTTCGAAGATCATTCGGATGTGTGTAAACAACTCGCTGAACTTTTCACGCCCAAGAGTAACCTCGATATCTTCCCATTGATGGGAGAGGACATCTTCCTTGGCTTCACCTGCCCGCTCTAGAAGGCCGGCTTTGAGGATATCGGGCGCAGAAAGATCCATGCCGCGCGCATTCAGAACCGTGAAAATCCTTCGCGCGGCAGTTGGGGTTGGGACTTCTACGACAACTAGATAACAGCTTTGCAGCAAGAATTTCAAAAGCTCGGTACGCTTTGACTCCCCCATCGACTTCAGTTCATTCATTGCCAATGCTGTGTTCTCGACAATTCGCGCCCTCGCGCCGGACAACCCTTCGACTGAGGGAAGTGCGCTCGTTGCACCTCGTGTCTGTACATGCTTCTCGAAGAATGATTGGTCTTGGTCTCGCAGTCTGAGCCTCAATGCTTCTGGTATTCCTTCGTCTTCATTTGCAACTTGTTTGACGTATTTCTCGCGACTTGACTGCTTCACGGGGTCCTCTGTCAGATCCCTGATTAAGCTGAAAAGAATCGAGAGTGTCGTTAGGCGCTGCTGTCCATCGACTACTGAGGATTGGGGGTTCCCACGGGATTTCACCAATACAATACTGCCGAGAAAATAAAATCCGCCAGTCTTCGAATCCGGTGCCATCGCTTCTTCTAGATCGACGAGCAACTCTCGAATCTGCGTGGTCTCCCAAGCATAAGGGCGCTGATACGCTGGAATGCTGAAAGCATACTCCTTCGAGAAGACGTCGGCTATGTTCTTATGTGCTGCTTCGATTCTGAGCTGTGCTGCGTCGGTCATGAGATACGTTCCATGCTTGTCATTCTAACGCCGTAAAATTTGCTTCGGAGATTGACATCTTTTTCACGTCACTTCCCATGCCATTCGACCGAATAAAGCTCCGGCCTGCGGTCGTTGAAATTCTGTACCGCCCCCTCGGCGCGCGCCCAATCCAGCAAGGCGAGGTCTAGGTCGGCGAAGATGATCTGCTCGACATTCTCGCTTGCTTCCGCTGCGATGCCGTCGCGGGCGAAGGGGTAATCGCTGGGGGTCAGGATCGCGCTTTGGGCATAATTGATGTCGAGGTTGTCAACATGGGGCAGGTTGCCGACATTGCCTGACGTCACCACAAAGCACTGGTTCTCGATGGCCCGCGCCTGACAGCAATAGCGCACGCGCAGATGGCCTTGGCGGCTGTCGGTCTGGAACGGGACGAACATGATCCGCGCGCCCTGATCCGCCAGCCTGCGGGGCAGTTCAGGGAACTCGCTGTCATAACAGACCATCACGCCGATCGGGCCGCAATCTGTCTGGATCACGTTCATCGAATCGCCGCCGATGACATTCCAAGTCGTGCGCTCGTCGGGGGTTGGATGGATTTTAGGCTGCTGAAACACCGACCCGTCGCGCAGAAAAATATAAGCGACATTAGTGATCTCGCCGTCATCGGTTTTCGTCGGATGCGAGCCGCCGATGATGTTGATATTCCGGCTGATCGCCATCTGGCGCATGGTGGCGATGAAATCCGGCGTGCGCTCGGTCTGTTTCGCCAGCGCAATGTCGGGCGGGTCCATCGTCTTGTCGAGGGTCAGCAGCGAGTGGGTAAAGTATTCCGGGAACACCGCAAAATCCGACCCGTAATTTGCCGCGATGGCGACGAAATACTCGACATTGCCGTAAAACTCAGCCTCGCTATCGACATCGCGCATCTGTAGCTGAACGGTCGCCACGCGTACTTTCTGATTGTCGCGGCGATTGACCGGCAGGTTATCCGCTACGCCATCGGCAGCGGGGTTGCGCCAGACCATATGGGTCGCCATCCCGCCGGATTCTGTGTCGTCGGGGTTGTAGTTGTGGAGTAGGCCGATGGCCTCAAACCCCATTTTGAGGTGAAAGCCGATGACTGGATCACGGGCGCTCTTGTTGATGACGGCGTCGAGATAATCCGCTGGGTCCGGAAACTTCGCCCGTCGACTCTCGTATCCTGGCAAGCGACCGCCGAAGACGATGCCTTTCAGGTCATGGGCCTCGCACAGCGCCCGGCGGGCCTCATAAAGCCGTTGGCCAATGCGCAGGCGGCGCCGGGCCGGATCAACCATCACCTCCATGCCATAGAGCCAGTCGCCGCCGCTCGTATGGTTCGACGCGAAACCGCCCCCGGTAATAGCGGCCCAGGAATGGGCGGCGAGGGCTGCGGCCTCGGTAGCGATGAAGGTTGCGGCATAACCGACGACCTCGCCCTCATAGCTTACGATGAACTGGCCTTCTGGGAACGTCGTGATCTGGCTGCGTATCTGGCGTGCGGTATAGGGCGGTTCGTCGGGGTAGATGCGGGCAGCGAGGTCGAGGATCGCCGGGACGTCGTCGGTCAGCGCCGTGCGGACGGCGAGTTTCGCGGGGCGGGTTTTCTGCGCCATATCAGTCCTCTGCGGGCTTTGCCGAATTGCGCCCGAAATTCGGCGCGTCGGTATCCTGTCCCGCGTCGATGATGCTGCGACGGATCGCGCGGGTGCGCGTAAACTGATCGAACAGCAT
>CALGNO010000046.1 GCA_937958625.1 uncultured Neomegalonema sp. | reverse complement strand
GCGATGGACCCAGTCGCGCAACGTCTGGCGATCCATCCCGCCGATCCGTGCAGCATCCGCGCGGCTCATCCCGTCATGGATAGCCGCTAGCGAAAGCAATCTGCGCGCTTGTCTGGCATCCGTACATTGGCTCGCAAGAACGCGCAGTTCCGAGGATGGGAAATCAACTCGAAGAGGGACACTGGCTGGCATGGCAAATCTCCTTTGCCACATCGAAGCAGATTATCCGCACTTTGGGAATCCATCCTGAGTCACAGTCACTCGCCATTGGTATGAGTTGATCGCCAGGCTCCAAAGAACAACTCAAGATTGACGCTCCGTTGACGCCCGAATGACGCTGCACCCGCGATCCTGTCTCCAGTGGCCGATGTCCGGTCATGTTAAAAATGGAGAGAGTTATGTTTGGACTGAAGAAAACGGTCAGCAAGGCGATGGGCACAGCAACAATCGCCCTGGGTGTCATGGCCGGTGCAAGTGCGGCGGAGGCGGCGTCCACCATCTACGGTGAGTTCACGGCGGACAATAACATGGTTCTTGCGTATGGCGCGGATGGGTTGCCGACGCAGATCCAGACGGCCAACGGAAATCCGAACGACTGGCGCACGACGACGCGCTACAAGTTCGAGATTGATGAACGCTATCTGAAACGCTGCTCCTGCACTGTTCAGATCGTCGCGTGGGGTGATGGCCGCGTTGCCGAGGGCCTGATCGGATTTCTTCACGGCGATACCGTCGTTGCGACCGGCAGCGCTTTCAAGGCGCGCGATACGCTTCAGCTTGCGGGCGGTACGCCGTCTGCCGGACAGATGGACATCTGGCGCAACCAACCGCATACCGCGCCGGTCGTCGGTGGTCAGCTCCCGAGCCTTCCGTGGCTGAACAACAGCTTCGCCTTCTCGGGCAATATCAACGCCGCTCGGTGGATCTGGACGCAGGCAAACTTCCAGAGTTCGGGCACGGGCACAAACTATCGGTCTTTCAAGATCCCGTGCTCCAGACTCGTTAAGACGAGTCACGGCGACAATGCGTCCTACAATCAGCCCGCGTCAAAAGCGTCGCAACCCATCCGCCGTCTGCTTCCGACTTACGCGAAATGAATGGCCAAGGTGCGGTGTGTTTTAGCCGCCGCACCGGCTCTTTCCAATGAAGCCTGAAAATTGCGCGTGGTTCTGGTCCTTGGAGGGGCCGGTGCCGCGCGCATCCTCGTGCCGAATGGTGTGCGGATTCAGGATCGTTGACCGCAACGCGATGCAAGAATACATCAGGGGCGGCGCGCGAACAGAGGCCGCTTGTGGGCCAGATATTCTGCAAGAGCGACAATGCGCGGTTCTACAATTCGCAGGGGTGATCGTTCCTCTGGTGATCGTTATGGCGAGACAATGACCGAGACAACCACCACCCCCCGCTCCTTTCAGGAAATCATCCTGCGCCTGCAAGCCTATTGGGCCGCCAAGGGATGCGCTGTTTTGCAGCCCTATGATATGGAGGTCGGCGCGGGCACGTTTCACCCGGCCACGACCCTGCGCGCCCTCGGTCCGAACCCATGGGCAGCGGCCTATGTTCAGCCCTCCCGGCGGCCCACGGACGGTCGGTATGGCGAGAACCCGAACCGTTTACAGCATTATTACCAGTATCAGGTGTTGATCAAACCCAGCCCACCGGACCTGCAAGACCTCTATCTCGGCTCGCTCAAGGCCATCGGTATCGACTTTGCCGTCCACGACATCCGCTTTGTCGAGGATGACTGGGAAAGCCCGACGCTCGGTGCATGGGGCCTGGGCTGGGAGGTTTGGGTCGACGGCATGGAAGTCTCGCAATTCACCTATTTCCAGCAGGTCGGCGGCCATGATTGCCGCCCGGTCTCAGGCGAGTTGACCTATGGCCTTGAGCGCCTCGCGATGTACGTGCTCGGCGTTGATCATGTGATGGAGATGCCGTTCAACGATCCGGACGCGCCGATTCCGCTCAGCTATGGCGATGTGTTTCGCCAGACCGAGGGTGAATACTCGCGCTGGAACTTTGACGTGGCCGACACCGCGACCCTCCTGCGCCATTTCGAGGATGCCGAGGCCGAGTGCAAGCGCATCCTGTCCGCCGAGGCGGTCGATCCGAAGACCGGCAAGACCATCGTGATGGCCCATCCCGCCTATGATCAGGCGATCAAGGCCAGCCATCGCTTTAACCTGCTGGACGCGCGCGGCGTGATCTCCGTGACCGAACGCCAAGCCTACATCGCCCGCGTCCGCACCCTGTCAAAAGCCTGCGCCGATGCGTTTCTGGCGACCCCGGCGGGCGGGGCGGAGGCGGCCTGATGGCCATCCCCGGCAAATACATCGCGGGCGGCATCGTCGCCTTTGGCGCAGTCTTTGGCGCGGGCATGTGGTACGCGCAAGTTTATGCCTATTACGAAGAGGTCACGGGCATCGAGCAAGTCCGCATCGGCGCGGAAACCTTTGCGGTTAGCGACTACACCGGCATCAATGCCCCGACTTCGCCGCTCAAGATGCGCGGGTGTTTTACGCTTGAAGACCCCGCCGCCGCCATCACCGCTGGCAAGCGCGCCACCGATGCCGATCCGCTGAAACCGCCCTATTGGTTCGAATGCTTCGATACCGAGAGCATCCGCGCCGATCTGGAGGCCGGGGCGGCTGTCCCGATCATGGCGGGGCTGGACGAGGGCGACGGGGCCGATCTCTACATGGCGATCTATCCCGATGGCCGCGCCTATCGCTGGCGACAGCCGAATGGCAAATATGACGGGCGATAGCGCATTCACGGTGGTTGTCGCGCGGGGCGTCCGGTGACATAACGCGCGCGACCCTGTCCCTGCCTTTGCGTGAGCGTCAATGCCTGATCTGCTGCTGGAAATCCTGTCCGAAGAAATCCCCGCGCGGATGCAGGCCAAGGCCCGCGCCGACCTGCAAGCCATGGTGCTGAAGGGATTGGACGAGGCAGGCGTCGCCCACGGTGCAGCGCAGGCATTCTCGACCCCGCGCCGCCTGACCCTGCATATCGAGGGCCTGCCCGCGCGCACGCCGGACCTGAGCGAAGAACGCAAAGGCCCCCGCACCGACGCGCCGGAAAAGGCGCTGGCGGGCTTTCTGCGCTCCACCGGCCTGACCGTCGATCAACTCGAACGCCGCGATGACAAGAAGGGCGAGATTTTCTTCGCCGTCATCGAAAAACCGGGCCGCCCGGTGGCCGAGGCGCTGGCCGAGATCATCCCCGGTGTCATTCGCGGCTTTCCGTGGCCGAAATCCATGCGCTGGGGCACCGGCGATCTGCGCTGGGTGCGCCCGCTGACCTCGATCCTGTGCCTGCTTGATGGCGAGGTGGTGCCGTTCGAGGTCGATGGTTATGTCGCGGGCGATGAGACGCGCGGCCATCGCATGGTTGACCCCGTGCCGTTCGCGGTCAGCGGCCTTGACGATTATCGTCAGGGCTTGCTGGCTCGAAAAGTGATCCTCGATCCGGCGGAACGCGAGTCGCTGATCCTTCAGCGCGCCGTCGGCCTTTGCGAAGGGCAGGGGGTTAGCTTGTTGGACGATCCGGCCCTGCTGCGCGAGGTGGCGGGCCTCGTCGAATGGCCCGTGCCGCTGATCGGAGCCATCGAAGACGAATTCCGCGCCCTGCCGCCCGAAGTCCTGCAAACCTCGATGCGCGAGCATCAGAAATACTTTTCTGCCGTCGATAAGACGGGCCGGGTCACGCATTTCGTGGCGGTGGCCAATGTCGAAGGCGCGGATGGCGGCGAGACCATCGTCAAGGGCAATGCCAAGGTGCTGCGCGCGCGCCTCGCCGATGCGAAATTCTTCTGGGAAAACGACCTGCGCGCCGTCGAACGCGCCGGGCTTGAGGATATGGCCGCTTCGCTCACCTCGGTCACGTTCCACAACAAGCTGGGCAGTCAGGCCGAGCGCGTCGACCGCATTGCCGCGCTCTCCCGTGATCTCTGCCCCGTGACCCATGCCGACCCGGCGCTGGCGGAACAAGCTGCGCGGGTCTGCAAGGCCGATCTCGCCTCGGAGATGGTCTACGAGTTCCCGGAATTGCAGGGTCTAATGGGCCGCTACTATGCTGAGGCCGCAAATCTCGATCCCAGTGTCGCGCTGGCGGCGGAGCAGCATTACAGCCCCCTTGGCCCCTCGGATACCGTGCCCTCGGACCCGATCGCGGTATCGGTGGCGCTGGCGGACAAGATCGACACGCTGGCCGGTTTCTGGGCCATCGAAGAAAAGCCGACCGGTTCGAAAGACCCCTTCGCCCTGCGCCGTGCCGCCCTCGGCGTCATTCGACTGGTGCTGGAAAACGGCCTGCGGATGCGCCTGTCACAGCCGGTGGGCGTCGCGCTGATGCGCCATGTCTATCTTATCGGACGCCGGGATGCCGTGGCGCTGGGCGAGCCGTTATTCGATGCGTTGGAACAGTTCGGCGACGAGGGCGGCGGGGCCGAACGCCGCGCCCATTTCGAGAGCCTGATCGCTCATTTCCTCAGCCCGGAATCGGGCATGGCGGAACAGCTCGACCCCGGTTTCGGGGATGAAATGCGCGCGACCGTCGCGGACTTGCTGAGTTTTATCGCCGACCGGCTCAAGGTTCTGCTGCGCGACCGGGGTGTGCGCCATGATCTGATCGACGCGGTCTATGCGCTGGGCGGTCAGGACGATCTGGTCCTGCTGGTCAAGCGCGTCGATGCGCTACAGGCGTTTCTGGGCACCGAGGACGGCGCGAACCTGCTGGCGGGGTATAAACGCGCCGCCAATATTCTTGCGGCTGAGGAAAAGAAGGAAAAGGCGACCATCGTGCCGATTCCCGACCCCTCGCTGGCCGAACTGGACGAAGAGCGCGCCTTGTTCGCGGCCCTCGCCAGTGCCGAGGCGGCGACGGCCCCGGCCATTGCGGCGGAGGATTTCGGCGCAGCCATGGGCAGTCTTGCGTCCCTGCGCGCGCCCATCGACGCCTTTTTCGACAAGGTGACGGTGAATGCCGACGATCCGGCCTTGCGCGTCAATCGCCTCGCCCTGCTTGCCCGCATCCGCGAGGTCACGGGCCGGGTCGCGAATTTTGCCAAGATCGAATCCTGATGCGGGCGGCGGGCGCGTGACGGTGATCCGCCGTTTCGGGGCCGGCCTCGCCGAGGGCGGTAGCGGCGACGCGGCACTGCTCGGCGGCAAGGGCGCGAACCTGTGCGAAATGGCCAGACTCGGCCTGCCCGTGCCCCCCGGCTTCGTCATCGGCATCGACGCTTTTCAGGACTGGCGGGCAGGCAAGGGCTTGCCCGAGGCGGCAATTGCCGAGGCGATGGCGTGGCTGGAATCCGCCACCGGGCGCGGTTTCGGCGGGGCCGAGGCACCGCTGCTGGTCGCCGTGCGCTCGGGCGCGCCGGTTTCCATGCCCGGAATGCTCGATACCGTCCTGAACGTGGGCTTGACCGATGCAGGGGCCGATGCACTGGCCGCCGAATCCTCGCCCCGCTTCGTCGAGGATTGCCGCCGCCGCCTGATCCCGGCCATTGCCGCCTCGGCGATGGGCGTGGACGCCGAAGAGATGGAGGATGTGATCGACGACTGGCTGGTCGAGCGGGGCAAGACCGCCCTCGTCGGCCTGCCCGCCTCTGATCTGGCCGAAATCAACGCACGGCTGATGGCGGCGGCCCATGAAGAGGGCACGGACGATTTTCCGGGCACCGCGACCGCTCAACTCCATGCCGCGATCGAGGGCGTCTTTGCCAGTTGGTCCGGCCACCGCGCGGCGGCCTATCGCCGGATGCACGGCATGACCGGTATTCCCGGTACTGCGGCGGTGGTGCAGGCCATGGTGTTCGGCAATCACCGCGAGGCATCGGCCACCGGCGTCGCCTTCACCCGTGACCCGTCGACGGGCGAGCGCCGCCTTTACGGTGAGTATCTCGAAAATGCCCAGGGCGAAGACGTCGTCGCGGGCATTCGCACCCCTGCGCCGCTGACCCTTGCCGATGCGGCTGCCCATGGGGCGGCCCAGAAATCGATGGAAGAACGGATGCCGACGGCGTTCGCAGAACTGTCCGCTGCCTGCGCACAGCTAGAGGCGCATTTCGCCGATGCGCAGGATATTGAGTTCACGGTCGATCAGGGCACGCTCTGGCTGCTCCAGACCCGGCGGGCGAAATGCTCGTCCCGTGCCGCGATGCGCATTGCGGTTGAAATGGAGGGCGAGGGCGCGATTTCGCGCGACGATGCCCTGCTGCGTTTTGTTCCTACCGACATTGACCGGATGCTGCACACGGCCCTCGACCCCGCAGCCCCGAAACAGGTGGTCGCGCGAGGCCTGCCCGCCTCGCCGGGGGCGGTCACGGGCGAAGTGTGCTTTACGGCGCAAGAAGCGGAGGCGCTCAAGGCCCGCGACCGGGCCGCGATTCTGGTGCGGATCGAAACCAGCCCCGAGGACATTCACGGCATGTACGCCGCAGCCGGTGTCCTGACGGTGCGCGGCGGGATGACCAGCCATGCGGCGGTGGTCGCGCGGGGCCTCGGCACGCCCTGTGTTTGCGGGGCGAGCGATGCGCGCGTCGATCTAGAAGCCGGACTGCTGCACGGCACCGGCGGCGCGATTATCCGGCGCGGCGATATCCTCACCATCGACGGCACGGCGGGCGAGGCGCTGCTCGGGGCCGTGGCAATGATCGACCCGGAACCCGAACCTGCCTTTGCGACCCTGATGGACTGGGCCGATGCCCGCCGCCGTCTGCGCGTGCGGGCCAATGCCGATACGGCGCTGGATGCGGATCTCGCGCGGCGACTGGGGGCCGAGGGCATCGGCCTCGCCCGCACCGAACATGCGTTTTTTCAGCCCGGACGCCTCGCGACCCTGCAACGGATGATCCTGACCGAATCCGCCGATAACCGCCGCACGGCGCTGGCGAGCCTCTCCTCCGACCAACGCGCGGATTTTCTGGCGCTGTTACAGGCGATGGAGGGCCTGCCGGTCTGTATCCGCCTGCTCGATCCGCCCCTGCACGAGTTCTTGCCCACCAGCGAGGAAGAAATCACCGAAGTCGCCGAGGCGATGGGCGTGGCGGTGGATGTGGTGAAGGCGCGGGTCGACAGCCTGCGCGAGTTCAACCCGATGTTGGGGCGGCGCGGGTGCCGTATCGGGGTCGTCTCGCCGGAAATCTACGACATGCAGATTCGCGCCTTGTTACAGGCCGCGGCAGATTTTGAAGACCTGACCGGCAATGCTGCCGATCTCGAGATCATGGTGCCTTTCGTGGCCTCGGATCACGAGATGCGACTCATGGCCCAGCGCGTTGCGTCGATGGCGGCATCGCTGGCCCATGGCAGCGGAATGCGGCCCAGCTATCGTATCGGGGCGATGCTGGAAACGCCGCGCTCGTGTTTGAGGGCCGACATCGTCTGTGCCCACGCCGAGTTCATCAGTTTCGGCACCAACGACCTGACCCAGATGACCTATGGTCTGTCGCGGGACGACGCGGGGCGCTTTATCCGCGATTATATCGCGCGCGGCGCGCTCAGTTTCGATCCGTTTCATCGGCTCGATCAGGACGGCGTCGGCGCTCTGGTTGCCTTGGGAGCTGAGCGGGGACGGTCGGTGCGCCCGGACTTGGTGACGGGCCTCTGCGGCGAGCATGGCGGCGATCCGGCGACGATCCGGTTCTGCGAAGACCTTGGGCTGGATTACATTTCCTGCTCGCCCTATCGCGCCCCGGCGGCGCGGCTGGCGGCGGCGCAGGCGACGATCCTTCGCGAGCGGGAGGGGGATGCAGCGGTATGACCCCGGACCTCGCCTTCCTGCGCACTGGCGGCAAGCCCGCGATGGCCCGGGTTCTGGCGCGGCTGGAGAGCCATGCCGATGACCCGGCCACGACCGCCCTGCTTGATGCGGCGTTTCAAGCCCCGAAGGGGCGCAGTCTGGGTCTGACCGGCCCGCCGGGGGTCGGCAAATCCTCGCTCGCGAACGGGCTGCTGGTCGAGGCACGCAGGCGCGGCCTGACCATCGGCGCGATTGCGGTGGACCCCAGCTCCGTTCGTACCGGCGGCGCGCTCTTGGGCGACCGGGCGCGGCTCTCGTCGCTCGATCCGGAGGATCAGGGGGTATTCGTGCGCTCAATGGCGGCGCGCGGGCGGCTCGGCGGGGTTTCGGCGCTGGCTTATCCGGCGGTGGTGGTGATGCAGGCGGTCTATGACCTCGTGCTGGTCGAAACCGTCGGGGTTGGTCAATCCGAAACCGAGGTCGCGGGCATGACCGATGCCGTGGCGCTCTGTATCCAGCCCGCCTCGGGCGATTCCCTTCAATTCATGAAGGCCGGCATTATGGAGGTGCCGGATATGGCCGTCGTGACCAAGGCCGATCTCGGCGGCGCGGCGCGGCGGGCGGCGGCGGACCTGCGCCTTGCGATGGGCGCGGCCCAGGGTGCCGCCTTGCCGGTGCATGTCGTATCGTCCCAGACCGGGGAGGGCGTGGCCGCGCTTTTCGACGGGATTCTCGAAGCTTTGGGACCGCAACGCAGCACACCGCGCGCCGATCAGGCACAGCATTGGCTGCGCGCCGCTTTGCTGGATGAATTCGGCACGCGGGGCGTCTCGGGTATCGGCCCGGAACGCCTTCGCCGGGGCACTGATTCGCCGTTCGAGTTCTACGCGGAGGTGCACAAGATCATGGCTAACGCAATCGCCGATCTTGATTTCACTGTATAAAAATGCGACAAGTAGTTTGAATACGTTGGACATTCAGACTTTGGAAACCTCGGGCTGCCACTCTCCGACGATGAGATGGCTTGCAAACTGCATGTTTTCAGCGCAGTAGCAGGGTCAAGTTTGAGCAATGCTGACGACAATGGAATCATTCGGGACTAGAACTTGATGCGTAACGCTCGTCGTTCGATCTTCTTTTCTTCCTTGATAGTTGCCCTGATCGGTGTCGATGCCGAGGCTCGGCGCGACGTGGCGGGTGACGTGAACGCGCTGCCGAGCGCGGCGACTTCCCTTGCCTATCCGTCCTCCCAATCGGTTGTCCGGTTGGGTCATGGCGGTGACATCGATACGGGCACGGTTGGGATTGGTTCTGTGGCCGCCGATGCGGCGACGCGGATCAAATACCTCGAGTCGGATCTCGACTTTGCCTTTGACGTCGTCGGCACGATGCCCGGCACGACCTCGGCGATCCAGACGCCGGAAGTGCCGCTCATGAACCTCGACGCACAGGAAAAAGTGCGTTTTCATGAAATGCTCGCCATCGGGCATGGCAAGGCCGGACAAGAGCAGGCGGACGAGGCCGAGGCGATGGTCCTGTCCCTCGCGACGTTGCCGGGGCGCGGTCAGAACCGCATGAAGCTGCCCGATGCCGAGAACGAACTTTATTGCCTGACCGAGGCAATCTACTTCGAAGCGCGCGGCGAATCGATCAATGGACAGATTGCCGTTGCCGAGGTCATCCTGAACCGCGCCAACAGCCCGATTTTCCCGAACACGATCTGCGGTGTGATCCAGCAAGGGTCACAGAACCTCAACCGGTGCCAGTTTTCGTATAAGTGTGACGGCGAGCCGGAATACATGAACGAACGCAAGGCGATGAAGCGCGCCGCCGACGTCGCAATCCTGATGATGAAGGGCGAGCGCCGCAATATCAGCGGCGGGGCAACCCACTACCACGCCGATTACGTCGATCCTTACTGGGCATCGAAGCTGCGCAAGACCGCGACGGTCGGCACGCATATCTTCTATCAACGTCAACTGCGCCGCGCCTCGCGCTGAGGCGACGAACAGTGACCGACATCATACCCGCGAAAGCGGGTATTTTTTTGCCGGGACGTCAGGGCACTTGGAGTTATAGGCGCTCTCACTGATCTGCTGTGCAAATCATCTGCTACGCTGTGCCGTCATTTCATGGGGTCGGTCGCTTTCACTACGCGAAAGCACCCGTGGTGGCGAGGGGGAGACTTGAACTCCCGACCTCACGATTATGAGTCGTGCGCTCTAACCAGCTGAGCTACCTCGCCTCGGGAAGGGCGTCGATAGCGCCGCGCCTGATCGAAATCAACCGTTTTGATCCGCTTTCTTCGCGTTCGGAAAGAAAAGCTGCTGTCCATCCCGGCGATAGGCCGCAATCGCGCGTTGTCCGGCATCCGAGATCATCCAGTCGATGAATGTCTGGGCCGGGGCCGCCTTGACCGAAGGGCATCGCTCTGGGCTGACGAGGATAATGCCGTATTGGTTGAACAGCGCGCCATCGCCCTCGACCATGATCTCGAAGTCGCCCTTGTTGCCAAAGCTGATCCAGGTCGCCCGGTCGGTCATGGTATAGGCGCCCATCCCGACCGCGACGTTCAACGTCGCGCCCATGCCCGACCCGGTCTCGCGATACCAAGTGCCCGAGGCACCCGCCGCGTCGATACCGGCGGCGCGCCAGAGCGCCAGTTCTTTCTTATGGGTGCCGGAATCGTCCCCGCGCGAGGCGAACAGCGCCTTGTCGTCGGCAATTCGGGTCAGGGCCGTGCCGACCGCTGCCCCGGCAATGTCTGCGGCATCCTCGGGCGGGCCGACGAAGACAAAATCGTTATACATCAGGTCGAACCGCTCGACCCCGTGGCCGTCCGCCACAAACGCCTCCTCGGCGGCCTTTGCATGGACCAGCAAGACGTCGCCATCGCAGTTGCGCGCGTTGCGGATCGCCTGTCCGGTGCCCACGGCGACGACGTTGACCTTGATGCCGCTCGTGGCCTCGAAAATCGGCAACAGATGCGCATAGAGGCCGGAATTGGCGGTCGAAGTTGTCGACTGCACCAGTATCGACTCGGCGCTGGCAGCGGCGGGCGCGATCACCAAAAGGGCGGCGAGGGCGTGTTTGAGCATGGAAAACCTACAGCACGATGCGTCCGTCGAGATAGGCGCGAGCCTGTTCTGACACCGGACTATCAAAGAAATCTGCGGCGAGACTGTGCTCGCAGACCATGCCCTTGTGCAAAAAGACGACATCGCCCGCAACCCTGCGCGCCTGTCCGGTGTCATGGGTGACGAGGACGACCTTGGTCCCCTCGGCGGCGGCGCGCATCACCGTGGCCTCGATGGCGAGGGTCGAGGCGGGGTCGAGGCTGGCGGTCGGCTCGTCCAGGAACAGCAGTTCCGGCTCCGTGGCGAGGGCCCGGGCGAGGGCGAGGCGCTGTTGCTCGCCGCCTGAAAGGGCGCGGGCGGGCTGTCCGGCGCGGGCCTCCAGATCAATCTCGCGCAGGATATTGCGGCATCGGCCCTCGACCTCGGCGCGCGGATGCCGGCGTTTGAGGACGAATATCAGGTTCTCGGCGACGGACCGGCGCAGCATGACGGGTTTCTGAAATACCATCGCTTGCCGATCCGTGCTGATCTTGATCTGCCCGGCGGTCGGCGTGATCAACCCATGCAGCAACCGCAGTAACAGGCTTTTGCCCGCCCCGTTCGGTCCCATCAGCACGGTAATACCGGTGGCGGGCAGGTCGAGGTCAAGCGGCCCGACCCGGCGGTTGCCTCCGGCATCGAAAGCAAGGCCGTGTGTTGTGACCCCGGCGCTCATGCGTCTGGCCGCCGCAGGGTCATGGCCAGCGCGTTAACGGCCAGCGCCAGCACCAGCAGGATCAGCCCCAGCGCCAAGGCAAGCGGCAGGTCGCCCTTCGAGGTCTCCAGCGCGATGGCGGTGGTCATGACGCGGGTCAGGTGGTCGATATTGCCGCCGACGATAATGACCGCCCCGACCTCTGCAATCGCGCGCCCGAACCCTGCCAGCGCCACCGTCACCAGCGCCCGCCTGCCATCCCGCAACAGGGCGCGCGTCGTCTCGGATCGTGTGAGGCCGAGCGAGCGGAACTGTTCGGCGTATTCCTCGTGCAGGTCTTCGATGATCTGCCGCGACAGGGCGGTGATGATCGGCGCGATCAGGATCGTCTGGGCGATGATCATCGCGGTGGGGGTATAGAGCAGCCCAAAACTGCCCAGCGGCCCCGAGCGCGACAGGTGCAGATAGACGAGCAGGCCGACCACCACCGGCGGCAGGCCCATCAGCGCGTTGACCACTACAAGCACGGCCCCGCGCCCCCGAAACCGTGCAACCGCCAGCCGCGCACCAAGCGGCAGGCCGATGAGACAGGCGATGAACACGGCGATGAGCGACACGCGCAGGGACAGGCTGACGATCTCGACCAGATCGGCGTCCAATGAAATGACCAGCCCGAAGGCAAGGCGAAAGGCGTCGGTAAAATCCTGCACCGCACGGTCATATCCCGCCTTGGCGTGAGAAGTCATCCCGACAGGGAAGGGTTTGTCGCCGCGTCGAGAGCCACATTTCAGGCGGTTCGGGTGCTGATTTTGCCCGACAGCGTAGAACGTACGGTGAAGAAAAAATTATATATCAAATATTTGGCCCTATTCCTTGTCCCCGCACTCCCTTGGTCATGCTTTTGCATATCTGGCGGTTTGCGGGGGAAAAACGGACTGGGCGCGACCGCTCTAAGGGCCGTATCGGACGAGCCGGAGAACGCCTGAATGGGACAGACAAGCACCAAAATGCGCGATTCCGCCGTATCCGAAGCGTCGACATCCATGGCCGTCGCCCTGCTGCGTCTCGGCGACCTCGACCCGGCTTTGATTACCGAATGGCAGACGCTTGGCAAAAAATCGGCCCTCGCCAATCCTTATTTCGAGCCGTGGTTTCTGATCCCCGCCCTGCGTCACCTCGACCCCGAGGGCGAGGTCCGGCTGATCACCGTGCGCCATCGCGGATCGGGACAGCTTATGGGTCTGGTGCCCATCGTCTTTCAAAAGGGCTATGCCAAACTGCCCCTCAAGCATGTCTGCGTCTGGGTTCATCGCCATTGTTTCAGCGGCGCGCCGCTGGTCCGCGAGGGCCATGTTTCGGCGGTTTTCGGCGCGCTGTTCGACTGGATCGACACGCGCCCGGCGGGGGCCTGTTTCTTTCGATTTGCCCATCTGCCGCTGGACGAAACGTGCCATCGCGGCCTTGAGAACGCGTGCACCGACCATGACCGCGATTTCCGAATTCAGGAACATTGGCGGCGCGCGATCCTGACCGATGGCAACGACATCGAGTCGGTGCTGAAGGCCGCCATGTCGGGCAAGAAACGCAAGGAACTGCGACGGCAAGAGCGCCGCTTTGCCGAACTTGGCAGGGCCGAGATGATGGTCCGGCCCCTTACCTCTGCCGAGGATGCCGATACGATCGCGAGCCGGTTTCTGCATCTGGAATATGCCGGTTGGAAGGGGTCCGAGGCCGAGGGCTTTCCCTTGGCGGGAACCGACGCCGAAACCCGCTTTTTCCGCGAATTGATGGCGGGCGGCGCGAAGGCCGGTGCCATCGAGCTTGTGTCGCTCGATCTGGATGACGCCCCGGTGGCGATGCTGATCACGTTGAAATCGGGCACCCATCGCGCGGCTTTCAAGACGGCTTATGACGAGCGATATGGAGCCTATTCGCCGGGGGTGCGCGTTCTGATCGAGGCATCGCGCGAGATGCTGGCGGGCGACGCCACGGTATTCGATTCCTGCGCCCGGGCCGGACATCCGGTCGTTGACGGCCTGTGGTCCGAGCGCGTGGCCATGGCGCAGGTGAATATCCCGGCGGGGGGCAAGGGCGACCGGCTGTTGCTGGGCACCGCCGCGCAAATAGAAAAGCTGAAAATAGGGGCGTTGAAACGCCTTGCCAGAGAAGAGGTTTGACCCATGCACAGGATCGTTGACGCAACCGAATTCGAGACCGCCTATCCCGACCGCCGCGCGGTTTCGACAATCGAGATCGATACGCCGCTGACCTCGCGCGGGCGGCTGGTCGAACTGGCCCAGAGCCATCCGGCGGACCTCGTCGAGTTCAACCCCGGCGAGCTGCCGATTTCGGTCTCGCCCGACAATGTGCCCGAAGCGGGTATGAGCGCGGCGGAAACCATCGAAAAGATCGGCACGGTCAATTCCTGGATGACGATCCGCAATCTGGAGCAAGACGACGCCTATCGCGCGCTCGCCTTTGGGATCATCGACAGTTTGAAGCCGACCATCGAGGCCGCCACCGGCGAAATCATGCGCCGGGAAGCGTTCATGTTCATCTCCTCGCCCGGTGCGGTAACGCCGTTCCATATCGACGAGGAACACAACATCCTGATCCAGATCGAGGGCACGAAGACCTTCACGATCTATTCCCAGCACGACCGCGAGCTGGCCTCCCAGACCGACCTCGAACGCTTTCACTCGGGCGCGCACCGGAACCTGACCCTCAACCCGGAACTGGCCGGACGCGGCGAGCCGATTCACATGAAGCCGGGCACCGCGCTCTACGTGCCGCCGCTTGCCCCGCACCACGTCAAAGTGACCAGCGACGTGCCGTCCCTGTCCCTGTCGATCACGTGGCGGTCAGATTCGTCCAAGCGCGCCTGCTATCTGCACCAGATCAACCACAAGCTGCGAGAGCAGGGCGCGAACCCGAAGTTTCCGGGCGAAAATCCCCTCGGCGATACGCTGAAAATCTGGAAAACCTCTGCCGCGGCAAGGCTGGGGCGTCTGGCAGGGAAGTAACGGTTATCTGTGGATTGCCTCCACCACCGCATCTCCAATCGCCAGCGATGCCGTCAGCCCCGGTGACTCGATGCCGTAGAGCATCACATGCCCTGGCGCAGGGGTGTCGATCTTGAAATCGGGATAGGCCGCCCCGGCGATCTTGGGCCGCATCCCGGCATAATCGGCGGCGAGCGCGTTATCGGGCAGACCGGGCCAATAGCGGCGGATGGCGGCATAGAATGCCTCGCCCCGCGCCGGATCGACGGCATAGTCAATGGCCCCCGGATCATCGCCGTCGAGCCATTCGGTATCCGGCCCGAACTTGCCCCGCCCTTGCATATCGAGGGTCAGATGCACCCCCAGCCCGCCGCCGCTGGGGGCCGGATAGATCAGCCGCGAGAACGGCGCGCGGGTTGTCAGGGAAAAGTAGTTGCCCTTTACCAGCGCCAGCGGTGGCACGGGGCCTAGCCCGTCGATCCGCCGCGCCACTGCTTGCGCCCAGAGGCCCCCGGCATTGACCACATGCTGCGCGATCAGGCTCAGCGGCTCCGCGCCGCCAACGGCCAACTCGACCCGGCCATCGCTGCGCAGGGTGCCGCCAGTGACCTCGGCCCCGGTCACAAGCTGCGCGCCATGGGCCTCGGCCTCGCCGAGATAGGCCAGCATCAGCGCATGGCTGTCGATGATCCCGGTCTCGGGCGAGTGCAGCGCCCCGGCGACATCCAGCGCCGGTTCCAGCGCCAGCGTTTCGTCCCGGCCCAGCGCCCGCATCCCCTCGACGCCGTTCGCGCTGGCCTTGGCGGCGATGCCCTCCAGCAATGGCATCTCGTCCGCATCGGCGGCCACGATCAGCTTTCCGCAGCGGCGGTGGGGGACGCCATGCGCCTCGGCATAGGCATAAAGCGCTCGCCGCCCCGCCACACACAACTGCGCCTTCAGCGACCCGGCATCGTAATAGATGCCCGCATGGATGACCTCGGAGTTGCGCGCGCTGGTCTCCTCGCCGAACGCGCCGTTCTTTTCCAGAATCAGCACCTCGCGCCCGTCCCGTGCCAGCGCCCGCGCACAGGCCAGCCCAACCACCCCGGCCCCGATCACGACCGTATCGACCTCGAACATATCCATCGGGTTACGGTAGGGGGTTGCGTGGGGAGTTGGTAGTCTCGGCTCTCGATGATTTGCTGCGCAAATGCATCTGTCGCTGCGAGGTTTTTGACTACCGAGAGGGCGGACGCTTTTTGGTTTTGCAAAAAGCTCCATAAAAAAACGCCGTGCAATTGCACGGCGCAAGTCTCAGGGAGGATTGCAAGAAGCGCCTGGGCGCTGAACCTTACTCGATCATAGTGCCCGCAATGCGTGTGCGGTGCTGTGATAAACCGCACAGCGTCGTTATTTTGTCATATCTGGCTTCGGGCTTGCCGCCGGGGGCGTTGGGCGCTTATACCCCGCGCAACACCTGCAATTCTCAAGGGAAAATCCCGCCATGCCCAAGATCAACGGCAACGAAATTCGCATCGGCAATATCATCGAACACGATGGCGGGCTGTGGATCGCGGTCAAGACCCAACACGTCAAACCCGGCAAGGGTGGCGCGTTTGCTCAGGTCGAGCTGAAAAACCTGCGCAGCGGCACCAAGCTGAACGAACGCTTCCGCTCGGCGGATAAGGTCGAGAAAGTGCGGCTGGAGCAAAAAAAGCAGCAGTTTCTCTATGAAAACGACGGGATGCTGGTGTTCATGGACACTGATTCCTACGAGCAGATCGAACTGCCCGCCGACATCCTCGGCGACCGCCGCCCCTATCTGCAAGACGGCATGATGGTCGAGATCGAGTTCTACGAGGAAGAGGCGCTGTCCGCCGCACTGCCCGAAAAGGTCATCTGCGAAGTCACGGATACCGAACCGGTGGTCAAGGGCCAAACGGCGGCGAACTCGTTCAAACCCGCAACCCTCGACAATGGCGTGCGCGTCATGATCCCGCCCTTCGTCGGCGTGGGCGAAAAGATCGAGGTCATGACCGAGACCGGCGATTACGTCTCCCGCGCGAACTGACCTCCCCGCGCAACGCCGCGCCCTGCACAAAAGTCTGGAAGTCCCGATGGCCACCTATACCGCCAACGTCAATGTCATGGTCAAGGCCGCGCGCAGCGCCGCCCGGGGGCTGGTGCGCGATTTCGGCGAGGTCGAGAACCTTCAGGTCTCGGTCAAGGGCGTGTCGGACTTCGTCTCCAATGCCGATGTAAAGGCCGAAAAGATCATCCGCGCCGACCTCACCTATGCCCGCCCCGCCTATGGCTGGCTGGGCGAGGAGAGCAAGGAGGTCATCGGCGACGATCCCTCCCGCCGCTGGATCGTCGATCCGCTGGACGGGACGACCAATTTTCTGCACGGACTGCCCCACTGGGCGATCTCGATTGCCATGGAGCATAAGGGCGAGGTGGTCGCCGCCGTCGTGCTCGATCCGGTGAAGGATGAGATGTTCACCGCCGAAAAGGGCGCGGGCGCTTGGCTGAACGGGCGGCGCATCCGGGTGTCGTCGCGGCGCGACCTGACCGAATGTGTCTTTGCCACCGGTATTCCCTTTGGCGCGAAACAGACGATGCCGGAGATGATCGGCGACCTCTCGCGCCTGATGCCCCAATGCGCCGGGGTGCGCCGGTTCGGGGCCGCGTCGCTCGACCTCGCCTATATCGCCGCCGGTCGCTTTGACGGCTATTGGGAGCGCGAGCTGAACATCTGGGACGTGGCCGCGGGCCTGTTGCTGGTGCGCGAGGCCGGTGGGCATGTCGGGGATCTTGAAGGCGGTCAGGATGTCTTTGGCACCGGCACTGTCCTTGCCAGTAATGCCGAGGTGAACAAGCGGTTCGTCAAGGCTTTGAAGGGCTGACAGTCATCCTCGGGCTTAGACCCGACGATCTCTCACCGACGGATTAAGCCCTTCGGTCAAGCCCGAGGGCGATCAAGTTTCTTCCCGAACTGCGCATAGGCCACCCCGCCGATGATCAGCGCGCAGGCCATCGCATCCGCCCACTCGATGACCTCGCCCGCGAATGCCGCGCCCACGATCAGGGCGGTGATGGGCACGAAATACCCCGCCACCGACATGAACACCGACCCCACGGTCGAGATCACCTTGACGCGCAGCAACATGGTCAGGCCGGTGGAAATCGCGCCGATCCAGAACAGGATGGCCAGCGTCCCGCCTTCCGGCATCGCCTCGGGCCACTGACTGAGGGCCAGCGGCGCGATCAGGATGCTGCCGACCGCCATCGAAATCGCGCTCAGCATCACGAGGTCGGCGCCGGTCGCATTGCGGATCACCATCGACCCCAGCGCATAACAGAGCGAGGCGGTCAGACACGCCATCTGCGCCGTCCCATCCGCCGATCCAAGCTGGCCGAGGGTCTCCGGCCCGATCAGCAACAGCACGCCGCAAAAGCCGATGACGAATCCCACGGTCTTGCGCGCCGTCATGGTCTCGCCGTTCGAGAACACATGGGCCAGCGGCAACACGAACAGCGGTATCGCGGCCATGTAGACGCCGGCGATCCCGCTCGGCACGGTTTGCTGCGCCCAGGTCAGCAAGCCGATGGGCACGGCGACCGACAGAACTCCGGTGCCGATGGCGAACAGCCAGTGCCGCCCCTCGCGCGGCAGTCGGCGACCGCTCAGCAGGGCAAAAGGCACCAGTACGGCGGCGGCCAGCCAGATGCGCGCGCCCGCCACGACAAAAGGATGCAACTCGGCGACCGCCAGTTTTACCAGATAGAACGTCGTCCCCCAGATCAGGACGAGCGCCCCGACCATAGCATAGGAGGCGGCGGTGGGCGCGGCGACCGGCGGCGCACTCATGCCATGCGCTCCTTGCGGTTGCCGATATAGCCCTGCGCGACGGCGATGCCGAACAGGATCACGACAAGAGCCAGCGCCAGACGCGGCTCGAACCGTTCGTCGAGGAAGATGACACCGAACACGGTTGCCCAGACCGGCACCTGATAATTGACCAGCGACAGGAAGGGCGGCCCCGCCGTCGACAGGATTTTCAGCATCAACAGCAATGCCAGCACAGACGGCCCCGCCGCCAGCACGACCAGCGCAACGGTCGGCGTTAGCCCCGGCAGTGTCGGGACACCCTCGACCGCAAGGGCCACCGGCACCGCCATCATCGCGCCCAGCAGCATGGCACTGGCGGCGAAGGCAATCGGATGCACCTTCGGGGCGCGCTTGATCAGGATCGAGCCGGAGACGTAACAGACCGTCGCCGCGAGACAGGCAATCTGCGCCCAGACGGCGACCCCGCCGCCGCCGAAATCGGCCAGCGCGTCAAACCCGATCAGGATCAGCACGCCGATAAATCCGATGCCAAGTCCTAGCGACCCGCGCAGGGTCATGCGCTCACCGGGAACAAAGACGTGAGACAGGGGCAGGGCCATGAGCGGCATCACCGCCATGGCCACCCCGGCCACCCCTGCGGTCACGTGGGTCTGGCCCCAACTCAGCAAGGCAAAGGGCAGGGCGTTCGAGAAGAGGGCGACCCCTGCGGCAAAGGCCCAGACTGCGCCGCCCTTCGGCAATCCGCCATATAACAGCGACAGCGGCACCAGAAATCCGGCGGCCAGCGCCAGCCGCGCGGCGGCCAGGGTCAAGGGTGGCATCCCTTCGAGGGCGACCTCGACCAAGGGAAACGCCCCGCCCCAGATCAGGCCGAGCGCCGCCAGACGGACCCAATTCCGCCAATCTCCGCCGTCATTCATCCGGGTGCCCTCTAAACTCTCCTGCGTGATATACTCCACCCCGAACCAAGAGCGAGGATTCTCCATGCGCCATGCCCTGATTGCCGGTCTTCTATTGGCCTCGGCCCCTGCCTGGGCCGCCGAAATTTCCACCAAGGCCAGCGTGTCTGCGGCGACCGTCTTTCCCGATGGCGCGACCGTGACGCGGATCGCGACGTTCACCGCCGAGCCGGGGCGTCATACGCTGGTGCTGACCGGGGTGCCGGTGGGCTTTGACACCAACAGCCTGCGCGCGTCGGGCAGCGGCAATGGGGCGTTCTCGATCCTTTCGGTGGAAGAGCGCGCGGCGGACCCAGCGGCGGTGCGGGCGCAGTTCGAGAGCGAGGCGCAGAAAATCCGCAATGCCATCGAACAACTCGAAGACCAGCGGACCCAGGCGGAAAACCAGATTGCCGCCGCCGACCGCCAACTCGCCTTTATCGACGCCACGATCAAGCGGGCCGGGGTCTCCGGCAAAGACAGCGCCTCGCCCACGGCGCAGGATTGGGTGACCCTGTGGTCCCAGAGCAATACCTCGGCGGCGCAGGCGCTGGATACCAAACTGCGCGCCGAGCAGATCATCCGCAAGCTGGATCGCCAGATCGACCAATTGGAGGCCCGCGCCAGCACAGGCGGCGAAACCGTGCCCGCTACCATCGCCGTCGAGATCGACGCGGCGGAGGCGGTAACGGGTCAGATCGAGGTGCAGCACTTCACCTATAACGCCGCATGGGGTCCGGTTTACGACGCGCGGCTGGATACGGAAAAGGGCGCGCTGACCCTCATCCGCCGCGCCGCGATTCAGCAACGCACGGGCGAGCCTTGGTCCGATGTGGCGCTGACCCTTTCCACCGCGCGGCCCACGGGTGGCACCGCTGCGCCCGAACCGCGAGGCCGGATCGCGCAATTGCGGCCTGAGAGGCGCCTTGCTCAACAGGTTATACCCAGGGCATTTGAAACCCCGGTGCCTGCACCCGTTGTCGCGGATCTTGAAGGAAATTTTAAAGCAGTGCCTGCCGCAATGAACCGCGCCCAGACCGTTTCCGCCGCCATCCGCACCCGCGGCGAGGCGCTGGTCTATGACATTCCGGCCCGCGCAGACATTCCCGGTTCCGGTGTCATCCGTCAAGTTCTGGTGGGCGAGCAGGTGCTTGATGCGACGCAGGAATTGCGCGCCACGCCGTCGCAGGACACGACCGGTTATCTCTATGCGCTGTTCGAGAATGGCGACGGCACCATCCTGCCCGGTGACGTCGCTCTGACCCGTGACGGCCTGTATATCGGCAAGGGCCGCCTGCCCTTGATCGCGGGGGGCGAGTCGGGGGCGATTCCGTTCGGCGCGCTGGAAACGCTGAAAATCACCTATCGTGTCGTTGAGCAAAAGGCCGAAGATAGCTTCGCCTCCGCCGACCAGACCGAACGCCGCCGCTATGCGATGAGTGCCGAAAACCTCAGCGACACACCGCGAACCGTTGTGCTGCGCGACTCTGTGCCGGTCTCCAACAGCGACGAGGTGGAGGTCGAAGTGGTCGGTGATGCGCCAACGGGCGAAGACCTTGACGACGTGACCGGGCGCGTGGGGTGGGAGGTCGAACTGGCCGCTGGAGAAAAGCGAGAGATCGAGTGGGGCTATGACGTCAGCTATCCGCTGGGCCGCGACCTGATCCTGCGATAAGTCTCGCATCCCCGGAAACGCACCGCGTTATCCGGGGCAACACTCAGTCACTGGTTAGTCGTGGCTTGCCTTCGCAAACTCGGCCTTCTGCGCATCCGTCGCCTCGGTCTGATACTTCGCCTTCCATTCGGCAAAGGGCATCCCGTAGACAATTTCGCGCGCCGCTTCCTTGCCGATCTCAAGCTCATGCTCGGCGGCGGCTTCGTCATACCACCGGCTGAGGCAATTCCGGCAAAAGCCCGTGTCGTTCATCATGTCGATATTCTGCACATCGGTCCGCTTGCGCAGGTGATCGCGGAGGCGGCGGAACACGGCGGCCTCGATTTCGGTGCGGGTGGTATCGTCCATGGGGTGGCCTTTCGGGGCGATGAGGCATGACAGATCTCACAAGCATATGACACAGCCCGCGTTATTCAACGGCACGCCATCGCACAGACCCTTGGACTATTCTCATCGGTTATGAGCCACGCAACAATCATTCGTTATCGTCATGAAAGGTCATTGCGTATTCCTCGTCATCGACGCACCCCCGCGTCGCCGACAGAAGGAACGAACCGATGTCTGCCATGGACGATATTCAAATCGGACAAATTGCGCCGACGCCCTTCGAGCGCGGCTTTGGCCGCCTGCGCGACGGTCTGCTGGCCCTGTGCCTGACGATCCTCGCGGCGCTCGCACTGCAAGCCCTCGACAGCGATGGCAAGGCCGTACCGATAGCGACGGAAACGGCCCTCGACTGGCGCGGGAACAGCGCGGGGCCGCGCTGACCCGTTCAGTTGCGGCGGGGCGACCTCAGGAGTAGATGAAGTCGCCGTTGCCCAAATCGCTCTCGTCGACCCCGAGCAACGTCACCGTCCCGCCGCCGAAATCCACGACCGCATCGCCGTCGCTGTTATTGTTGATGCTCAGGGCGTTGAAGTTTGCTGCCTCGACGTCGAGCACATCGCTGCCGCTTTGGAAATCGACGACGATGTCATCGCCCTCGCCATCCTTGAATACGAAGGTATCCGAGCCGCTCTCTCCTTCGAGCCGGTCATCGCCCTCGGCACCGTTGAGCGTATCGTTGCCGCCGCGCCCGCGCAGGAAGTTATCGTCGTCATTGCCGGTGATCGTATCGGCAAAGCGCGAGCCCAACACGCGTTCGATGCTGATGATCGTATCGCCGGTCGCATGGCCGCCCGATGCTTCGCCCGTGCCGAGGTTGATGGTTACGGCTGCGTTCGAGCTGTTGTAGTAAATCCAGTCGAAGCTGCCGCCGCCGTTGAGAATGTCGCCCCCGGCATCGCCGCGCAGGATGTCACTGCCACCGCGCCCTTGCAATTCGTCATCGCCATGATGCCCTTGCAGCAGGTTATTGCCGCTATCGCCGATGATAACGTCGTCATAGCGCGACCCGAAGATGCGCTCGATGCTGGTTAGTGTGTCACCTTCCGCATCGCCGCCGGATTGGACCGCCTGGTCCAACCGGATCGAGATGGCCGCGCTGGAACTGTTGTAATAGGACCAATCGACGCCGGTGCCACCATCAAGGTCGTCGGACCCCGCCGCACCGCGCAGGATGTCGTTGCCGCCGCCGCCATCGATCGTATCATCGCCGCGCTCGCCATCGAGGATGTTTGCGCTGCCATCACCGGTAATCGAGTCGTCATGGCGCGACCCCAGAATACGCTCGATGGAGGTCACCGTATCGCCCTCGGCATGACCGCCGGTGAAGGAGCCGGTTTGCAGGTTGATCGTCACAGCCGCGTTCGATGCATTATACGAGGCGGTATCGGTGCCGCCGCCGCCATTCAGATCGTCGGCCCCGGCATCGCCGCGCAAGGTATCATCGCCGCCGCTGCCGCTAAGGTCGTCATCGCCATTGCCGCCGCTGAGAAAGTCCGCGCCGGAGCTGCCGGTCAGATCATCGTCGAAATCCGAGCCTTGGATTCGCTCGATGTCGATAAAGCTGTCCCCGGTGGCATCCCCGCCCGATGCGGTGTTTGCGCCGAGGTTGATCGTGACCGCCGCAAGCGAGTCGTCGTAATGTGCCCAATCGATGCCGTTGCCGCCGTTCAGCACATCGCCGTCGCGCCCGCCATAGAGCCGGTCATTCCCACTGCTGCCGTCCAGAGTATCCTGGCCCGACAGGCCATAGATCCGGTCTCTGCCACCGCCGCCGACCAGACTGTCATCGACTTCTTCAAAGCCCCAGAGGGTATCGTCGTCATTGGTATTTGACACGATTGGAACGCCAATATCTTCCCAGATACCGATATGCACCGGGGTGATATTGCCGCGTTGTCCCTGATTGGTGAACGGGTCCAGCAGGTCGGTATCGGCATAGTGGCTGCCATCCAGCTCGATATTCTGTCCGCCATTGGCCGCGACCGCATTGGCCCCGGTGAAATAGCTGACGCCGCCGATCTGGGTCACCAGCGCATCGAACGGGGTGGTAAAGTTGCTCGCACGGCTCAGACCCAGAATATGCCCGAATTCATGGACCATCACCGACAGAAAATCGAACCGGTTGCTCGGCAATCCGACGGGGTCAGCCTCGTAACTGTCATCGAAATAATAGTAGTCCGGCGTATTCCAGCGCGACAGGTCGATATTGATCTGGGCATCTCGTGTGCCCGGCGAGTCGTCGTTATTGTCCGCAAATTCCTGAGTCACCCGGGATTCCCAAGGACCGCCGGACGAGAAATAGCTCGCCCCGGCGGTGGCCAGCGGGTTGCCTGCAATCTCGTAAATACCAAGCCGAATATCGATCACGGCATCGGGCGCGTCGATATGGCGACCCCAAACATCGGCGGCGATCTGGATCGAGTCCTTGATGGTCTGGATGTCTGCTGCCGACAGGCCGGATGAGGCGACGGTTGAATCGTCGAAGATATTGATGCCGAACATGATCTTTAGCTCCCGAGAAAAACCGGGCGGTGTGGTCTCGTCACGTTTCGCGTCATCGCCCTCGGTACAATGCTAAATTGAAATCCTGGGTCTCACAAGCGAGTTGTGGTTGAGGGCGCGCGACATTTCGTGACATGTCGATGTAATACGGCCCGTCCGGGTCCGCTTGGCCCGGAGTCGAAATAAGAGGAAAGCGCCATGAGCGATGCCCCTTCGCCGCATATTCTGGTCGATGCCGATGCCTGCCCGGTGAAGGAAGAGGTCTACAAGGTCGCCTTTCGCCATGCGGTTGCCGTCACCGTCGTCTCGAATGGCGGGATACGCATCCCCGATCATCCCCTCGTACAGCGTGTGGTGGTCCCCGCCGATCCCGATGCCGCCGATGACTGGATTGCCGAGCGCGCCGATGCGGCCTCGGTCATCGTGACGGCGGATATTCTGTTGGCCGAGCGCGGGGTCGCGGTGGGGGCGACGGTGCTCTCGCCCACGGGCAAGCCCTTTACCCCGGATTCCATCGGGTCGGCGGTGGCGACGCGCAACCTGATGGCCGATTTGCGAGTGGGCGGTGAACAGATGGGCGGGCCGTCGGCGTTCAAAAAAGAAGACCGTTCGCGATTTTTGCAGGCGCTCGATACGGCGCTGGTGCGGTTGAAGGCAGGGCGCTAGCCAAGGCCCGAAAGAAGCGATACCTCTCTGCCAAGGCGTCGTTAAGCGACGTTCAGCGCAAGCGAAGCGAAGCGAAGCGAAGCGCTGCGTGGCGAAGAAAGATGTTACAGGAGCCGACCCATGATCCCGAATGACGCCCTCTCCCGCATCGGCACCGAAAGCGCCTTCTCCGTACTGGCGCGGGCGGGCGAGTTGCAGGCTCAGGGCAAGGACATCATCAATCTCGGCATCGGTCAGCCCGACTTCCCGACCCCGCCGCATATCGTTGAGGCGGGTATCAAGGCCCTGCGCGACGGCCATCACGGCTATACCCCCGCAAAAGGCATTCCGGCCCTGCGCGAGGCGGTTTGTGCCGACATCGCCGACCGTCGAGGGGTGACGGTCTCGCCGGAAAACATCACGATCATGCCCGGCGGCAAGCCGACGATGTTCTTCTCGATCCTCATGTTCGGCGGAGCCGGAACCGAGGTTATCTATCCCGACCCCGGCTTTCCGATCTATCGCTCGATGATCCAGTATACCGACGCGACCCCGGTGCCCATGGCCCTGCATGAAGACCGCGATTTCGGGTTCAGCGCCGACGAAGTGCTGGCGCAGATCACCCCGCGGACCCGGCTGATCATCGTCAACTCCCCCGGCAATCCGACGGGCGGGGTGACGCCCAAAGCCGAGGTCGAAAAGCTGATCGCAGGGCTGGCCGACTGGCCCGATGTGGCGATCCTCTCGGACGAGATTTACAGCCGGATGCTCTATGACGGACGCGAGCATGTCAGTTGGCTCGCCTATCCCGAAATCCGCGACCGGCTGATCGTGCTCGATGGTTGGTCAAAGACCTATGCGATGACCGGCTGGCGGCTGGGCTATGCGGTTTGGCCAGATGCCTTGGTCGATGCCGCCGAGCGCCTGTGCGTCAACAACCATTCCTGCGTCAACGCCGCGACGCAATTCGCGGGCATTGCCGCCTTGCAAGGGCCGCAGGATGATGTCGACGCGATGATGACCGCGTTCGACGTGCGCCGCCGCTTGATCGTGCAGCGCCTGAATGCTTTGCCGGGGTTCCGCTGTGCCGACAGTGCCGGGGCGTTCTACGCCTTCCCGAATATCGAGGCCACCGGCATCGACGCCCGAACCCTGCAAACCCGTATCCTCGAAGAAGCAGGCGTGGCCACCATCGCGGGCACCAGCTTCGGCGTGAACGGCGACGGCTATCTGCGCTTCAGCTATGCCAATTCGGAAGAGAATATCGAGGCCGCGCTGGACCGGATCGGGAAGCTGTTGGGATAGGCGTCAATAATGATACCGCGCCTGCGCAATCTGTACCGCGCCGCCCGTTACCCGATACACAAGGCGATGCTCGCGATTGATCCGGCGAGACCACCAGCCGGATAGATCACCCTTCAACGGCTCGGGCTTTCCGGTGCCCTCAAACGGTGTTCGCGTGATTTCGCGGATCAACCCGTTGATCTTGCGGAGCATGGCGCGGTCGGTTTTCAGCCAGTATTGATAGTCTTCCCAGGCCTGGGGCGCGAAGATCAGGTTCATTCAACCAGATCGCGCGCGCTGCCTTCGCCTTTATCCAAGGCCGCTATCGCCGCATTCAGCCGGGTGCGGTTGGCAGGGCTGGACAGCAAATAAAGGGTTTCTTCGATCGCGGCGTAATCTTCCAATGAGACCATAACCACCGGCTTTCCAGTGGAGCGTGTCACAATCAGCGGCGCATGGCTGTCATTCACCTCGTCCATCATGGCGGCGAGGTTTGCGCGCAATTCGGTTGAAGACGTGATTTTCATCGCCGTAATGTACGTGATTGCGTACTTGATGTCGAGTCACCGCTTGGCAGGGCTTTCAATGATTTTCTTCGAAAATCATCTGTCGCGCGCGGTCAGTGCCATTTGCGGGCTTTGGTCGCTATTCGGCTACGCCGAATAGCGTTGAATAAAGTACCGCCCTTTGGCCACGCCCTCGGGTGTTGGCAGTTGCTCGAACCCGTCCAATTCCGCATTCGCCACGATCAGCGCCCCGTCGCACAGCACCTTCGGCAACAGCGCCGCAATCTCTTTCGCCAGAGGCACGTCATTCTCGGGCACGCCATTGCCGAGGTCGTAATGGGCCAGCGCCACGCGTCGCCCGATCCGCCCCGCCAGCGCCTCGACCATCGGCCCGGCTTCGCCCTCCAGATAGAATTCGTCAGGCGGCACCGAGGAAGGATGCGCGGCCATGCGGCGGTCGATGACATAGACGTCTCGCTCCGGCGCAATCTCTCTCAGGTGATGGTATGTCCGCCCGTTCCCGAGGCCGAGATCGAGGACTGCTCCATCCGGCGCATGGGAGATCGCCCAGCCAAGGCAGTCGCGCTGGGCCGAAAGGCGTCGAATTACACTGTCTAACCTGCTCATCTTGCCTTCCTAAGCGGGGCGACTCCCGCTATCAAGGCCGCAATGATCTGGACCGTACCGAATATTCTGACGATTATCCGCGTAATCGCAGCGCCCTGCGTCGCGCTGTCCTTCGCGATATTCGAGCGGCCCCTCGCTGACTGGCTCGCCTTTTTCCTCTTCACGGGGGCAGCCTTCACCGATTTCGTCGATGGCTGGTATGCGCGGCGCTATAATGCGCATAGCGCCTTCGGTAAGATGCTCGACCCGATTGCGGATAAGGCAATGGTGATCATCGCGCTTTTCTCGCTCGCGGTGCTCTATGGCGTGAACTGGTGGTTCGCGGTTCCGGCGACGGTGATCCTGCTGCGCGAGGTACTGGTTTCCGGCCTGCGCGAGTATCTTGGTTCGATCAAGCTCGACGTCACCAAGCTCGCGAAGTGGAAGACGACGGCCCAGATGTTCGCTATCGGGGGTCTCTTTTTGGCGGCGGGGTGGAATACGTATTTCGACATCGCCAATGTCCAGCCCGCGGGCGAGCTGGCGGCGCGCAAGATGAAGATCGCCCGGGTCGGTGGCGGCTATGTCTTTTATATTTCCATGGGCCTGCTCTGGATTGCCGCAGCCCTGACGCTGATGACCGGCTGGGATTATTTTCGTAAGGGAATGCGCTATATCCGCGAGGCGGATGGAGTCGCGCCATGATCGGGCCGCTGCTTGGTGTCGTCGTCCTGATCGCTGTGGTCGTGTTCTATCGCCGCCGTCGCGGGCTGGATGCGGGCGGCGGAGAGCCGACGCCGCCAAAGCGCAACTGCCAATGGATTGCCAGCGGAGATCCCGGTCGCCGCTTGCGCGAATACCGCTGCGAGACCTGCGGCGTTACCGGCTATTCCTCGACCGGCGGCCCGCCCATCCAGTGCAAACAGGGCCTTAAATAGCCTCAGCCGCTCTTTTTCACGAACTCCGTCAGAATCACGATCTGCTGGCCGTTCACCCGGCCCTCGATCTGTGCCGGGTTATCCGGCACCAGCGAGATACCGCGCACAGCCGTCCCGCGCTTGGCGGTAAAGCCCGTGCCCTTCACATTCAGGTCTTTCGTCAGCACGACCGTATCGCCCATCGCGAGGGCGGTCCCGTTAGCGTCGAGATGCGGCGGCCCGTCATCCCTGTCTTTCGCGGCGCGGGCCCAGGCCAAAGTCGCCTCGTCGAGATAGAGCTGATCCATCAGCTCTTGCGCCCACCCTTCGCCGCTCAGCCGGTCGAGCATTCGCCACGCCACTACCTGCACCGCTGGGGTCGACGACCACATGGCATCGCCGAGACAGCGCCAGTGATGCACATCGGTCTTCGCCGGGTCGGCAATCTGCGCCGCGCAGGTGCCGCAGACCAGCACGCTCGTTTCGGCCTCACTGACGCCATCGCGGGACAGGTCAAAGATTGCCCGCCCCGGTTTCGCGGCGCATAGCTCGCATTGCCCGCCGGAGCGCTCGCGCAGTTCGTCGTCGATGGCCATTGGCGGCTCCCGTGTCGCGTTGACTTGCGTTTGCACAGCCATCAACCACATATCGGTTAAGCACAAGGAGCCGTTTCATGCAGACCAACAACCGCATCTTCGACGACATTTCCAAACTGATGACCAACGCCGCCGGTATGGCGAAGGGCGTGCGGGACGAGGCCGAAACCGCCATGCGCGGGCGTGTCGAACGATTCCTGTCCGATATGGACCTCGTCACCCGCGAAGAATTCGACGCCGTGCGGGCCATGGCCCAGAAGGCGCGCGAAGAAAATGCGGCGCTGAAGGCCCGCCTCGACGCCCTCGAATCAGGTAAATGATCGGCTGGCACGGTCTTAGTCGAGCCGGGTTTTCCGGTTGAAAAACCGTGCCTCGTCAGTATACCCACTGATAAAGGCTAGCAATTTACATTCATAAACGCCCATTACCTCTTGTAATATAATCATATTTTATGCACATTAGCTGTAGCACGGCCCGATAAACGAGGCTGGCACAGCAGGATTGAGCAGGTATGGAAACCGATATGAGAGGCGCGCCCAACGCGCCAGGCTCGCCTTCCTACGCCATGGGCGCGGCGGTCGAGCGGGCGTCGCGGGAACATGGCTGGCGCATGATCAAACAAGGCGCCAATGGCCGTATCGACCTGCGGGTCTCGGGTGAGTGGACCGATTACGACCTGACCCTGCGCGATGTACCCGGTCAGGCTTCGATAGAGGTCCGGTGCGTCTTTGCCCTCGCGCCGCCCCGCGAACGCTGGGCAGAGGTGTCGCGGCTGGCCGACAGCATGAACCGCAATTTCCACCGGGGCATTCTCGAACTCGAAATCGAGCGCGACCGGGGCAGTTATATCGACTGGGCCTCGGTCGGCGAGGCAGGCGTGGCGGGGCCCGTGGGCCTGATCGGTACAATCCGGGGGGCCATCGGCACCTGCGATATGCTGCTATTCCCGGCATTCCATTGCGTGTCATGGGCCGAGGTGAATGCCGAGACCGCCTTGGACCGGATTGATTTTGGACCGGCACGGCAGCGGCTTCACTGAGGCGCGCCGCTGTCCGCGCTTTCGGTACGGTTTGACCTAGCCCCGATTTCCTGCACCTTTGCGCGCAAAGAAAAAGGATTTCGAGATGACCGATATGTCTGGCGCGCTGTCCGTTTTTACGCCCACCCAGCCGCTCTTACTGTTGGGATGCGGCAAGATGGGCGGGGCGATGCTCGATGGCTGGCTGGCCAAGGGCCTCGACCCCAAGGCGGCGGTGGTCATCGACCCTTATCCCGGTGATGCACTCAAGGCCGTCGATGGCCTGACGCTCTGCACCGATGGTGCATGGACCGGCGCGCGCCCTCGCGCCGTTGTCGTGGCGGTCAAGCCGCAACTGATGGCCGATGCGATGCCTGCCGTGACCGGGTTCTCCGGCGCTGAGACGCTGTTCATCTCCATCGCGGCAGGCAAGCCTCTCGCTTATTTCGAGGGTCTGCTTAAGGCTGGCACGCCGGTCGTCCGTGTCATGCCCAATACGCCCGCCGCCGTGGGCGAGGGGGCCTCGGCCCTCATTGGAAACACCCCGTGCAGCGCGGAGGACCGCGCCCTCGCCGCCGCCCTGACCGATGCGGTGGGCGTCACCGTCTGGCTGGAGGACGAGGCGCAGATGGATGCGGTCACGGGGGTGTCCGGCTCTGGCCCCGCGTACGTCTTCCATATGATCGAGGCGCTGGCGGCGGCGGGCGAGGCCGAGGGACTGGCCCCCGATCTGGCCCTTGCCCTGGCGCGGCAGACCGTCATCGGGGCTGCAATCCTTGCACGCGACAGCGGCGAGAGCGCCGAGACCCTGCGCGTCAACGTCACCAGTCCGAAGGGCACGACCGAGGCGGGTTTGGGGGTTCTGATGCAAGACCCCGGGGGCCTTTCCGCGCTGATGAAGGGCACGGTAGCCGCCGCCGCCCAGCGCAGTCGAGACCTGCGCTCATAAAAATATTGCAATGCACAATTCTGCCCCTTGAATTCTATGTTGCAGTGCAGCATATCGCTTTCATCGAAAGGCGAACGGCCTTCCTCGAGAATCGAATTGAAGGATAATTCCCATGGCTGCTGAAATGAAAAACTGGTTCGACCCCAACACCTATGTCGAGATGATGCAGAACTCCGACGTCACGAAGATGTTCGATGGCGCGCGTATGCCCAATGTCGACACCGCCGCGATCACCGAAGCCCAGAAAAAGAACGTTCAGGCTTTCGTCGATGCCAACCGCGTTGCCGCTGAAGGCTATCAGGCTCTGTTCAAGAAACAGGTCGAAGTCATGCAGGCCAGCATCACCGAGATGACCGATGCCCTGAAGGATGCTGCCTCCGAGCCGCTGTCCCCCGAAGCCGCTGAAAAACGTATGGAAGCAGCCAAGGCACAGTTCGAAAAGGGCGTCGCGACCTTTACCGACCTGAGCGAAACCGCGCGCAAGGCCAATGAAGATGCCTTCGCCATCATCCGGGGTCGCTTTGAAGAGGGCGTGTCCGAGATCAAGGAAATTTCGTCTTCGGCCATGAAATCCGCCTGATCCCAGTCCGGTTCCAGCCGGATCAACGGCATAATAAAGGCCGCCTCCCATCCCGGGGGCGGCCATTTTTCTTTAAACTGGCGGCGATTAGTGACCCTGCGTCAATATCGCCCGGTCTATGCCGGAACATCCTCCGGTCGTTACCGTTGTCTCCCCGAACTGACCGCTGACGATGTGCCGATGGCTTACCGTCCGGTCCTTTGCGCTCCCCTGCTCATGCTGGCAAGCGTAACGACAGTATACACAGCATGACCTGAGCGAAGGCGACTGCCGATTGATGAATTATATTGCACTGCACAAATGAACCTTGACATTCATGTTGCAGTGCACCATATGTAGTTCATCAGAAGGCAACGAGGCCTTCCACGAAAGGAGATACACTATGAGCACCGATAAAAACTGGTTTGATCCGAACACCTATGTCGAGATGATGAAATCCAGCGACATGACGAAAATGTTTGATGGTGCCGTGATGCCCGGTTTCGACGCCGAAGCCGTGACGGACGCCCAGAAGAAAAACATCCAGGCATTCGTCGATGCCAACCGCGTCGCCGCCGAAGGGTATCAGTCCCTGTTCAAGAAACAGGTCGAAGTGATGCAGGCAAGCGTCGCCGAGATGTCCGAAGTGCTGAAAGAAGCCACGACGACGCCGATGACCGCTGAAGCCGGCGAAAAACGCATCGAAGCCGCCAAGGCGCAGTTCGAGAAAAATGTCGCCCTGTTCACCGACATGACCGAACATGCCCGTAAGGCGAACGAAGATGCGTTCGAAATCATCCGCGCCCGCTTCAACGAAGGTGTGACGGAAATCAAGGAAATCACCAGCTCCGCCATGAAGGCCGCTGCCTGATTTTGCTAACTCGACGTAGCTCCCATATTGCGTCGAAAGCCGCTTCCCCACCCGGGGAGGCGGTTTTGCTTTGTGCGACCGCCAACCAGGAGTTTTACCGTGAGCAGCCCGATTTCCTTCGACGATTTTCTCAAGGTGGACATTCGAGTCGGCACGATCACCGAGGCGGTTCCGTTTCCGGAGGCACGCAAACCCGCCTATAAGCTGAAAATCGACTTCGGCGAGGCGATTGGGGTGAAGAAGTCGTCGGCCCAGATCACGGTCCACTATACCCCCGAGAACCTTGTCGGGTGTCAAATCCTGGCAGTGGTGAACTTCCCGCCCCGTCAGATCGGCCCGTTCATGTCCGAGGTATTGACCCTCGGCGCGTCGGATGAAAACGGGGATATTGTCTTATTCGCCGTCGAACGCCCGGTGCCGAACGGTTCGCGGATGCATTGAGGGTCGGGGTGCCACCGTCGGATCAAATCCGAGGGGCAACCCGCGATAATCTTGATCACCGCGTCAGGGCAGCCAGCCTTGACCCTCGTTGCGGATCACGTCGACCAGCATGTCGATATGATCGTCCCGGTCGTTGAGGCAGGGCAGATAGGTGAACCGCTCGCCGCCCGCCTCCTCGAATGCCTCGTGGATTTCCTCGTTGATCTCTTCCAGCGTCTCGACGCAATCGGCGGAGAAGCCGGGGGCAAAGATGACAAGGTCTTTCTTGCCTGCCTTCGCCAGTTCCGCGACCCGCTCGACCGTATAGGGGCGCAGCCATTCTTCGCGGCCAAACAGCGACTGGAATGTCGTCTCCAGAAAATCCTTGTCCCATCCCAGATGCTCGCGCAGCAGGCGTGAGGTCTTCTGGCATTGGCAGTGATAGGGATCGCCGGACATCAGATAGCGTTTCGGCACCCCGTGATACGAGGCAACCACCACATCAGGCTTGCCCTCACCCTTCGCCTCGCGCTCGGCCATGTGCTCTTTCAGGACATTCCCGAGGGCGCCGATATAGCCGGGATGTTCGTAATAGGCCGGAACCGTGCGGATATAGGGCTGCCAGCGCAGCTTTTGCAGCGCATTGAACGCTTGGTCGTTGGCCGTGCCCGTGGTCGGGGCGGCATATTGCGGATAAAGCGGAAAGAACACAATCCGCTCGCACCCTCGCTCTTGCATTTCGCGGATTTTGTCGATGGTCGACGGATTACCGTACCGCATTGAGTAATCGACGATCACGTCATTGCCATAGAGGTCGTGCAGGCGTTTCGACAGCTTGTCCACCTGATCCTTGGTGATGGTCAGCAGGGGCGATTCGTCCTTTTCCTCGTTCCAGATCGACTTATAGGCCTCGCCAGAGCTGAACGGGCGTTTGGTCAGGATCACCAGATTGAGCAGCGGCCACCAGAGGGCACGGTTCACGTCCACCACCCGGCGGTCGCTCAGAAATTCCTTCAGATAGCGCCGCATCGACCAGTAGTCGGTATTATCGGGCGTGCCGAGATTGGCCACGAGGATGCCCACCTTGGCGCGGGGCACCGGCGGGTGATCCGCATCGGCGTGGAGCAGGCGGCCAACTTCACCGGCGCTCTGCATTTCGCGCGTTGTGTAACGGGTATCATCCAACATTCGACACTCCCTGCCTTTCAACAGCAGTAGCTAAACCTTTGTGCAGTGCGGTCAACGGCATTGGGGACGTCGCGCGCAAACATCGAGCGTTATGCCCGGTATCATCGGCGATTTCATGCTCACTTTAAGGGCGACGATCCGGAGCGTCATGCCCGAATGATCTGCAACTGCGCTCGCAATCGTATTCGCGTGCTGGCAATCATCGAGGTGTGGCTGAGATGCGGTGCGACCGACGCAATGTCGCGTCAACCCATCACAGCCACCGTGGTTTTCGGACGGCTCGCGTCTCTCCTTTGGCCAGAACGCGCCATTCGCGTCTGCGAATGGCAACTATGGTGATGCGGACGGAACCGGCCTGCATCGTGCTCTGGCGAAGGTCTGCTTCATTGATGTCGACCTAACGCATCGTCTCGTGGATCGCCTCCAAACGACGAGTCAGTTTCCGAAGGTGTACTGGCGTTAGACGCTTAGAGAGCGTTACTAAGGCTTCGACCTCTACGTCGCTAGATTGCGTCTCTTCCGAGAACTCTGAATCAGAACCGACCATAAGAGTACTGAAGCTCGCTGCGCGGCTGACCGATATGTCAACCTCTCCCAGAAATTCTGAGACAGCATCGAGCAGTTGAACATGAAGCTTGGAGCTTTTCGGAACATTTTCTGTCCACTGTTTTAAGTGCTGCTCCGTCTCGGTTCCACTCAAACCACCGCTTCGCGCTGCCTTTCGCTCGACGTACTTGTCTGGTGTCATGCGCTCATAGCCAACAAACCGAGATGGTCCGAAGCGCCACTCGCCTTTATTGTTACGGTAGACCTTCCACTGCCTAACCTTTCCAGCGTCTTTAATAAGGTCCGGATTCTTTCTGGCACCTTCCCAGTAGCAGTCGATGTTAGATTTTACGCTTTCAGCAGATTTGCAAAGTTTAACCATTGATCCTGTCCTTTCCGTTTTAGATTGATCTAAAAATAAGGCTCGATGGCAAAAAATCAAGAATTTTTTAGATAATATCTAAAGCGTGCTGTCAGGCGCTCTTAATCGTAACGCTCCGGGTTTTCGAACGGCTGAATTCTGTTTTTTTTGAAGAAGCGCGAGAATGGGTCTAGACGCAACTGGAACGCTGCAATCGGATGCGGCGCTTCGCTTTGCAATGGCTGTTCGGCGTCGTGCGGCATCCGTCACTTTAAGCTCGTCCTTGCCGTGCGCATCGCAAATGCGAACGGCAAGTTCGAACATAAAACAATAGTCCCCTGCGCCGCTCGGCAACGGTCCCGCTTCGGCCCCGGATGATTGCAGCCCGCCCCACATCGGGGTCGATGACTCAATGAGGTTTCTCTCCCACGGGCCGCTCTACGGTGCCGAGCGCGTCTGCGAGGCGCATTTTTGCCGAGCCGGGGCGCAAGGGTTGTTGCTGGGTCGGGGCCGGTGCCCAGCCGTGCAGAAAGGCGATTTCGAAGCTGGCGGTGACTTTCCCTTCGGCGTCGGCCTCGCCCCCGTACAGCTCCAGCATCCGCGCCAGTGTCTCCCGTCGCAGAGGGGCCTTGTGCCGCTCGCGCATCACGTTGCTCTCGCCCATGGCGCGCAGGTCGGCGAGCAAGCGCAGGGGATTGGCATAGCGTACCGGAATCACCTCGCGGTCAGCGACCGGCAAGGCCAGCCCTGCCCGTTGCAGCAACCCGCCAAGGTCGCGCAGATCGGCCATCGGCGCGATGCGCGGGCTGAGGCCCCCGGTCGTCTCGACCTCCGCCC